>CAYLNM010000038.1:0-11733 GCA_964385045.1 uncultured Isosphaeraceae bacterium | reverse complement strand
GGGCGGATCGCCGGATCGAGCCCGCCCGCGCCGCGGACCGTGCCGCGATGCCTCGTCACTTCGACCTCCCCGAGACCCCGCCATGCCGCGCACCACGCAGTTCACCTCCGAGTCCGTCTCCATGGGCCATCCCGACAAGATGGCGGACCAGATCTCCGACGCGATCCTCGACGCCATGCTCGCCGCCGACCCGCGGAGCCGCGTGGCCTGCGAGACCATGGTGACCACCGGGATGGCGGTGATCGCCGGCGAGGTGACCTGCGACGGCTACATCGAGATCCCGAAGCTCGTCCGCGAGGTCGTCCACTCGATCGGCTACGACGACGGGGCCAAGGGCTTCGACTACGACTCGTGCGCCGTCCTGGTGTCGCTCGACGAGCAGAGCCCCGACATCGCGATGGGCGTCGACGAGGACGAGGTCACCCACAAGGAGCAGGGCGCCGGCGATCAGGGCCTCATGTTCGGCTTCGCCTGCAACGAGACGCCGTCGCTCATGCCGCTGCCCATCGACCTGTCGCACAAGCTCGTCGCCCGCCAGGCCGAGGCTCGCCAGAACAACCTCGTCCCCCACCTGCGGCCCGACGCCAAGAGCCAGGTCACGGTCGAGTACGTCGACGGCAAGCCGCACCGCGTCCTCACCGTCGTCCTCTCCACCCAGCACGGCCCGGAGTGGAACGACAATCAGGAGGCGCTGCGGGACGCGATCATCAAGCACGTGATCAAGCCGGTGCTCGGCGATCGCTGGTCGGACGACATCACGGTCCACGTGAACCCGACCGGCAAGTTCGAGCTCGGTGGCCCCCACGGCGACTGTGGCCTCACCGGCCGCAAGATCATCGTCGACACCTACGGCGGCCGCGGCCGCCACGGCGGCGGCGCCTTCTCCGGCAAGGATCCGTCGAAGGTCGACCGCTCGGCCGCCTACATGGCCCGCTACATCGCCAAGAACATCGTGGCCGCCGACCTCGCGGAGGAGTGCGAGGTGCAGCTGAGCTACGCGATCGGCGTGGCCGAGCCGACGAGCGTGCTCGTCGACTGCTTCGGGACCGCCGCGATCGACGAGGACCGCATGTCGGAGCTCATCCGCGAGCACTTCCGCCTGACGCCCCGCGGCATCATCGAGTCGCTCGACCTGCTGCGGCCGATCTACCGCGCCACCGCCTGCCACGGCCACTTCGGCCGCGAGCCCGGCGAGGGCGGCCCCGGCACCTTCAGCTGGGAGAAGACCGACAAGGCGGACGCCCTCCGCGCCGCGGCCGGCCTCACCGCCGGCGCGTCGGCCTGAGCCCCGGGCCCCACGATCCATCGCGCCGCCCGCCCCGCCGCGGGCGGATGCGACGACGCCGCCGACGCGTCCCTCGGGACGGTCGGCGGCGTCGCGCGCGGGGCGTCGGCGGCCGGTGGGACGGGGCGCCGCGGCGGGTGGGCGCCGCGATCAGGCCGCCCGCACGTCCCGGTGATCGGGGGCGGGCCGGCTCGCCGGGCGGGCGGCCGCGACCGCGTCCCGGGCCGGGCGGTCACGGCACAGGGGTGCCGCCGGCGCCACGTCGGCGCCGCGGAGCAGGATGCCCCGACGGCAGCGGGCGCCGAGCGGGTCGGCGAGCGATCGAATGCGGACCTCGTCGACGGGGGCCTCGTCGATCCGGGGCTCCGCCGACGGGCGAACCGCGCGGGTGGACGTCGGGCCGACCGGCGCCGACGGACGCGGTCCGCTCCCGGGGGCGGGCGGGTCGCAGCGGCGGGCGCTCGGGGACGACTGGTTCATGGCTGGCCCCTTCCGTGGGGTCCGGCGGACACGTGCCCGTCCCGCGACGGGTCGGCCACCTTCTTCGGCGGCTGAAGCGATCTTCTCCACAAAACACCCCGGGTCCTGCACGATCGTTCCACATGTCCCGATCGCACGACCGAGATCGCGCACGCGCGGCGCCCTCGATCCGCGCGACCGCGACGAATGACGCCACGTTCGCGCCAAGACCGGCCCGACGGGCTCGAACCCGGTTGACAGACGGCCGCGGCGTCACCGCCGACCCTCCGCTCGCGCAGGTCGCCCGGCGATAGACTCCGCCCCCATGCCGAGTCCCCCACCCTGCCCCGAGCGCTGCCACGTCCTCCTCGTCGGAGGCGGCGGCCGCGAGCACGCCCTCGCCTGGAAGCTCTCCCAGTCCCGCCGCCTCGGGACGCTCTGGACGACCCATCCCGGCAATCCGGGCATCGCCGAGCTGGCCCGGCCCTGCCCGGTCGACCTGGACGTCCGCCGCCCGTTCCACCTGCGGAAGTGGTGCGACGAGGCGGGGATCGACCTCGTGGTGGTCGGCCCCGAGGCCCCGCTGGCCGAGGGGATCGCCGACGCCCTGCAGACCGAGCGCCGGCTGGTCTTCGGCCCCACCCGGGCGGGAGCCCGCATCGAGGCGGACAAGTCCTGGGCCAAGCAGCTGATGCGGTCGGCCTCCGTGCCCACCGCCGACGGCCGCACGTTCACCGACCTGGGCACGGCCCGCCAGCACGTGATCGCCCGCGACCGGCCGTGCGTGGTGAAGGCCTCCGGCCTCGCCGCGGGCAAGGGCGTGGTGGTGTGCGACGGCCCCGAGGAGGCGGTCGCCGCCCTCGAGCGGATCATGGGCGAGCGGGCCTTCGGCGACGCGGGGGCCGAGGTGATCGTCGAGGAGCGGCTCGAGGGCCAGGAGGTCTCGGTCCTCGCCCTCGTGGACGGCCGGACGATCTGGGTGCTCGACCCGGCCCAGGACCACAAGCCGGTCGGGGAGGGCGACACCGGGCCGAACACGGGCGGCATGGGCGCGTACTGCCCCGCCCCGGTGCTCGACGAGACGATGCGCGGCCGGGTGCAGCGGGACGTCCTGGTGCCGGTGGTCGACGCCCTCCGGCGCGAGGGGATCGACTACCGCGGCGTCCTCTACGCGGGCCTCATGCTCACCCCCGCCGGCCCCAAGGTCCTCGAGTTCAACTGCCGCTTCGGCGACCCCGAGTGCCAGCCGCTGATGGCCCGGCTGCTCGGCGACCTCGTCGAGATCTGCTGGGCCACCGCCGCCGGGACGCTGGACGACGTGCGGATCGAGTTCGACCCGCGGACGGCGTGCTGCGTCGTCATGTGCTCGGAGGGCTACCCCGGCTCGTACCCCACCGGCCGCCCCATCACCGGCCTCGACGCCGCCACCGCGGTGGCCGGTCCCGGCCGCGTGCGGATCTTCCACGCCGGCACCGCCCGCACCAAGCCGGGCGAGCTCGTCACCGCCGGCGGCCGGGTGCTCTCGGTGACCGCCCTCGGCGACGACCTCCGCGCCGCCCGCGATCTGGCCAACGAGGCCTGCGAGCGGATCCGGTTCGAGGGCGCCCACCACCGCCGCGACATCGGTGACCGCGTCCTCGCGGCCGTCTGACGCCGGCGGCGACCGACGCTCCGTCCCCCGTCCCCGGCCGGCCCCCCCGGCGACCGCGACCCGGTCCGCCGCGGCCACCGCGCCGCCCGCGCGGCCATCGCCCCCCACCGTTGGCGGGCCCCCTCGCCCGCGGCTATCCTTCGCGATTCCGCCGACGGGCCGGGCCCCGCGGCCGGATGCCCGCCGTCCCGCTCCCGCCGGCCGGCCGACGCACCCCATCGCCCCCTCGACCTCTCGCCCCACGGGACCCTCCCCGCCATGGCCGACGCCACCGCCACCGCCGACTCGCCCTTCGAGATCACCTGCGAGGACGCGGGCCCCGCCCGCAAGCGGCTCACGATCACCATCCCGGCCGAGCACATCTCCGAGAAGCTCGAGGACTCCATGGGCACGCTCGCGGCCAACGCGCAGCTGCCCGGCTTCCGCAAGGGCCACGCCCCCAAGGCGTTGCTCGAGCGGCGGTTCGGCACCGCGATCCGGGACGAGACCAAGGGCCAGCTGATCTCCGAGGGCTACGCCGCGGCCCTGGAGCAGGAGTCGCTCCAGCCGGTGGGCGAGCCCGAGCCGGTGACGAAGGCCGAGGAGCTCGAGCTCGAGGACGGCAAGCCGCTGAGCTTCACCGTCGAGGTCGAGGTCGTGCCCGAGATCACGATGCCCAGCCTCGAGAAGGTGCCGGTCAAGAAGCCGAACCTCGAGGTCACCGACGAGATGATCGAGGGCGAGCTCGAGCGCCAGGGCGTCCAGGCCGGCTCCATCCGCGAGATCGAGGACGGCTTCGCGCCGGGCGACAAGGTCGTCGGCCCCGGCTCGGCGACCAAGGAAGGCGAGGACGAGCCGTTCTTCGAGCACCCCGGCGTCGACGTCGTGGTGCCGGAGGAGGAGGACGGCGGCACCGGTGCGATCCTCGGCCTGATGGTCGAGGGCCTGCACGAGATGGTCGCGGGCAAGAAGGTCGGCGACCGCCTCGAGGTGCAGGTCCAGGGCCCCGAGTCGCACGAGCTCGAGCACATCCGCGGCAAGACGCTGCACATCGAGATGACGATCGAGAAGGGCCTCCGCATCGATCCGGCCGCCCCGGAGGAGGTGGCGGAGCGCTACGGGCTCGAGAGCGTGGAGATCCTGCGCGAGCAGATCAAGCTCGCCCTCGAGCAGCGGATCGCGACCGAGGCCCAGGCGGCGATGCGGGAGCAGGTCTACCGCTACCTCGCCGACAACGCGGACTTCGAGCTGCCCGAGAAGATGACCGAGAATCAGGCCCAGCGGCTCCTCGAGCGGGCGCGCCTGGAGATGATCTACCGCGGCACGATGTCTCCCGAGGAGGTCGAGCAGCGGATCGCGGAGATGCGGGCCGAGGCGCAGGACGAGAGCCGCAAGCGGCTCAAGCTCCAGTTCCTCCTCCACAAGCTCGCCGACGACCTGGGCATCCAGGTCACCGAGCAGGAGGTCAACGGCCGCATCGCGATGATCGCCCAGCAGCGGAACATGCGTCCCGAGAAGCTGCGCCGCGACCTGGTGGATCAGGGCATGATCGGGCAGATCGGCTCGCAGATCCGCGACCACAAGGCGGTCGACCGCATCATCGCGGACGCCGAGATCACCGAGGTCTCCGCCGAGGAGTGGAACGCCGAGGTGGAGCAGCAGAAGTCCGCGTCGTGAGCGGCGGCCGCCGCCTCCGGCACTCGCGCGGCGGATCCGGTCGGCTCCTCGGGCCTCGCGTCCTCGCGGCGCGGGCACGCTCCGGGGCCGAGGCGCGGGCGGTCTCGTCCGCCCGGCAGCCGCACCCGCAGCGGCGACCATCGGCCGCCGCGGCGAGCCTCCTGGCGCTCGCCGGCGCCGCCGGCGTCGCCGGCCCGGTGGCGGGATCCTCCGGCTCCCCCGCCTCGGCGGGCCGGGCCTTCTCGGACCTCGTTCCGTGGCTGGCGATTCTCGGACTCCTGGTGGTCGTCGGCGGAGTCGTGCTGCTCCGGCTGCGACGGCGGATCCGAGAGGACTCCCGCGACGTCCGGGTCGGCTTCACGCTTCACGAGCTGCGAGAAATGCACGCTCGCGGCGAACTGACCGATGAAGAGTTCACGCGCGCCCGTGACGCCCTGGTGGAGGGGGTGCGCCGCTCCGCCGGACGTGAGGCGACGGAGCGCGACTCGGCCTGACCCCGATCCGTCCGCCGGACCGGGGCGTACACTTTCCGGACCTTCGCCGGGGTCGAGCCCCGGTCTCCGTCCGACGCGGTGAGCACCCCATGAGCAGCGATCGTCCCGCACAGCCCGAACGTCTCCCCGACCCGCAGGCCGCCGGCGGTCCCGGCCGCCGCGGAGGCGGCGGCGGACTCGGCGGATTCGATGACGGCGGCGGTGACTCCGGCGGGGGCGGGGGCGGCGGCTCGGGCTCGGGCGGCGGCGGCGACGACGGCGGCTTCCGCGGTCGCCGGGTGACCACCTGCTCCTTCTGCGGCAAGACCTCGCGCGAGGTCGGGCCCATGGTGGAGGGGCCCAACGACATCTACATCTGCTCGAACTGCACCGACCTCTGCCAGAACATCTTCCGGCAGGAGCGTCGGCGGGTCTCCACGGCCCGGCCACTGTTCTCGACCATCCCGTCGCCGCGGCAGATCAAGGAGTTCCTCGACCAGTACGTCATCGGTCAGGACCAGGCCAAGAAGTCGATGTCGGTCGCGGTGCACAACCACTACAAGCGGCTGACGCAGATCGAGAACGAGGACGCTCCGGTCGAGCTCGACAAGTCCAACGTCATGCTGATCGGCCCCACGGGCACCGGCAAGACGCTGCTCGCCCGGACCCTCGCCCGCATCCTCAACGTGCCCTTCGCCATCGGCGACGCGACCACCCTCACCGAGGCCGGCTACGTCGGCGAGGACGTCGAGAACCTGCTGCTCAAGCTCCTGCAGGCCGCGGACTACGACCTCGACGCGGCCCAGCGCGGCATCATCTACATCGACGAGATCGACAAGATCGGCAAGACCAGCCAGAACGTGTCGATCACCCGCGACGTCTCCGGCGAGGGCGTGCAGCAGTCGCTGCTCAAGATGCTCGAGGGCGCCGTGGCCAACGTCCCCCCGCAGGGCGGCCGCAAGCACCCCGAGCAGCAGTACATCCAGATGGACACGACGCACATCCTGTTCATCTGCGGCGGCTCGTTCGTCGGCCTCTCCGACATCATCCGCAAGCGGCTCGGCCACTCCCGCATCGGCTTCGGCGGCGCCGGCGCGGCCGGCGGCCGCTCGGCCCGCGAGATGGGCGAGGGCGAGGTGCTGTCGCAGGTGACGCCGGAGGACATCCTCCAGTTCGGGCTCATCCCCGAGCTCGTCGGCCGCCTGCCGATCGTGACCCCGCTCATGCCGCTCACCCGCGACGCGATGGTCCGGATCCTCACCGAGCCCAAGAACGCGATCGTGAAGCAGTACCAGCACCTCTTCAGCCTCGAGGGAGCCGCGCTGGAGTTCACGCCCGAGTCGCTCGAGGCCTTCGCCGAGGAGGCGATCCGCCGCGAGACCGGGGCCCGCGCCCTGCGAGCGGTGATGGACGAGTTCATGCTCGAGCTGATGTACGACCTGCCGGACCACGACAACACCAACGTGACGTACGTGATCGAGCGCGACCACGTGACCGGCACCCGCCCCGCCCTGGCCGACCTCGGCCGCGTGGAGGCGAAGGAGTCGGCCTGAGGCGTCCCGCCGGTTCCGCCGGACCGCGGCTCGCGGGCGCCGGGCCCGTCAGGCCGGGCCTCGATCCCGCACGAGACGATCGCCGCCGCCCCACCGGATCCGCCCGGCGGGGCGGCGGTCGTTCCGGCTCTCGCCCCCCTCCTGCCACCGCCACCGCAGCCGGCCGTGCCGGCCGATCCCGCCCCCCGGAGTCGGGGCCGGATCGAACGTCGTGCCGCCGCCCGTCGCCCGGAGCTCCGATGCGCCGGGCCCACGCGCCAGCGGGCCGCCGGCCGCCCGCCCGGGCGGATCCCCCGCCGCCCGCCTTGCCGTCGCCGGGTGTCCCGCTACAATCCTCGGTTCCCGCCTGACGGAGACGGAGACCTCCCATGCCCCGCGTCTGCCACTTCACCGGTGCCCGCACGACCGTCGGTCGCCGCATTCGTTACCGCGGCAAGCCGAAGTACCTCGGCGGCATCGGCCTGAACGTGACGTCCGTCAGCAAGCGGACCTTCAAGCCGAACATCCAGTCCGTCCGCGCGGTGGTGGACGGCAAGCCGACCCGCATCAAGTGCAGCGCCCGGGCCATTCGCGACGGCCTCGTGGTCAAGCCGCTCAAGCGGAAGTACGGCTACACCCGCCGCCAGAAGACCGGCGCCGGCGGCTGACGCCGACCGTCCCGGTTCCCTGATCGAGTCCCGGCCCCGCCCTCGCGCGGGGCCGGTGTCGTCCCGGGGGGATGACGCCTCCGCGGACGGGGTCCAGGTGGGCCGCCCGCCCCGGGCGCTCACGTCGTCCGGGAAAAAGTCGCACGTCGATTTGACGCACCCCGGACTCGGTCTACGCTCCATTCCGGTCGTGCCTTCACGGAGGGGACGCGCCACCGCCCCGGCGGATCGGCTCCCTCAGACCCCGCTCGCACCGCCTCCCGAGCCCGTCGGACCCCTCGAGACGAGTCCGCTTCGTGGCCGCCGTCCTCCGCCCGCCGCCCCGCGACGGCCCCGGATCCGGCGGCCGTCGTCCGTTCCGCCTTGGAGTCGCCCGTGCCACGAGCCGGAGGCAGCCTGGAAGTCGACCGCGTGCGCGAGGCCACCGACCTCGTGTCGCTGATCGGCGAGCACGTGCGGCTCGAGCAGAAGGGCCGCGAGCACGTGGGCCTGTGCCCGTTCCACGACGACCGCTCGCCGTCGATGCACGTGGTGACCCACAAGGGCCCGGGCTTCTACAAGTGCTTCGCCTGCGGCGCCAGCGGCGACTGCTTCACCTTCGTGCAGGAGTACCACCGCGTGGGCTTCGGCGAGGCGCTGCAGATGCTCGCGGACCGGGCGGGCATCCCGCTCGCCCCCCGCGGCCGCGACGGCCGGAACGGCCCCGCGGGGCCCGGCCGGGCCGAGATGCTCGAGGCCTGCCGCTTCGCCCTGGACCTGTACCGCTCGATCCTCGGCCACCCGGAGCGCGGCCGCGAGGGCCGCGCCGTGATCGAGCGGCGCGGCATCTCGGCGGAGATGGTCGAGGCGTTCGGACTCGGCTTCGCCCCGCCCGGCTTCGACACCCTGCGGCGGCGGGTGGAGGCCGACGGGCCGTCCATGAAGGCGGCGGTCGCGGCCGGGCTCCTGCGCACCCGGGCCGGCGGCGGCACCTACGACGCCTTCCGCCACCGCCTGATCTTCCCGATCTGCGACGACATGGGCCGGCCGATCGCCTTCGGCGCCCGCGCCGTCGCGCCCGACGACGAGCCCAAGTACCTCAACAGCCCCGAGACGCGGATCTTCGACAAGTCGCGGACGCTCTTCGGCCTGCACCTCGCCCGCCCCGCGATCGTCGAGGCCGGGGCGACCATCGTCACCGAGGGCTACACCGACGTGGTGGCCTGCCACCAGGCCGGCGTCCGGAACGTCGTGGGCACGATGGGCACCGCCCTCACCGAGGCCCACGGCGAGCGGCTCGCCCGGCACGCCGACACCGTGATCCTGGTGTTCGACGGCGACGAGGCCGGCCAGCGGGCCGCCGACCGGGCGGTGCGGGTCTTCTTCCGCTCGCGGGTCGACGTGAAGGTCTGCGGGCTGCCCGAGGGCCGCGATCCCGACGAGCTGCTGCGGGAGCGCGGGGCGGACGGCTTCCGCGACCTCGTCGACGGCGCGGTCGACGCCCTCGCGTGGAAGCTCGAGCGCTTCCGCGCCGCGGTCGACCCCGCGGCCGGCATCAGCGCCCGGCAGAAGGCGCTGGAGGACTTCCTCGGCGAGCTCGCCGACCTCGGCTTCGGCGCCATGTCCCCGGTGCGGCGACAGCTGGTCCTCGACCACCTGCAGCGGCTGCTCCACGTCCCGGCCGCCGAGCTCGAGGCGCGGCTGACCGAGCTCGAGCGCGACGCCGAGTCGCGACGCCGCCGCCGGGCCGAGCGCGACGCGGCCGCCGCGAAGGCCGCGGCCGCCGCCCGCCCGCCGGCCCGCGCCGCGGCCGACGTCCCGATCGACGCCGACGGCCGCCCGCTCGTGGCCCCGGCGGACGTGGACGTGGAGGCCGAGCCCCACGACGTGCCGTACGACGCGGCGCCCGCGATCCCCGCCGACGCCGACGCCGAGGTGGCGTCCGTCGCCGCCCCCGCGACGGCCCACGGCTCCCGGGCCCGCCACGCCGCCGAGCGGGAGCTCGCCGCCCTCGCCCTCGACGATCCCGCCGCCCTCCGCGCGGCCGCCGCCACGGTGGACGCCGATCCGGCGTGGGCCGCCCGGCTGGGGACCGCGGTCGGCGGCGAGACCGCCCCGCCGTCCTCGCTCGCGGCGTTCCTCGCGCCGGTGGAGGGCGCCCCGCCGACCGTCCGCGACCCCGCGTCGGCCGCGGTCGCCCGCCGGCTCGGCGCGTGGCTCGCCGCCCCCGACGCCGCCGAGCCGCCGGGGGCCGGTGCGATCATGGACGGCGTGCGGGGCGAGGACGTGCGAGCCCGCGTCGCCGCCCTGCACTTCGACGGCGAGCGGCTCGCCGCCGCGGCCCCCGAGCCGGGCCCGCCCGCGATCCTCGCCGCCCTCGAGGCCCTCGTCCGGATCCTCGAGCGCGACCACGCCGATCGCACCGTCTCGGCCGCCCGCCGCGACGCGGCGAGCGGCGGCGTGGACGCCCACGACCTCGCCGCGATCATCGAGACCCGCCGCCGCGAGGGCACCCGTCCGGCCGCGATCGCCCGTCGTCCCGACGCGTTCGCTCCCCGGCGAAGCGGACGTCCGCGCGGGTATCCGGACCCGCCGCGCCCCTTCCGCCCCTGACCACCCGCAGGGTCGTGCCCGGCTTGTCGCGAAACGGCACGACCTCGCTTCATCGCCTTCGCTCTCGCCTACTGTTCTCCTTCGTTCCCGCGACGCCGAAGACCCGGAGTGACCGCCCGTGAGCGTGACCCTAGAGGATCTGCACCCGCCGCTGCGCGCCCTCGTCGAGGCGAGCGCGAGCCGCCGCTGGATGAGCTACGAGGAGCTCAACACGTGCATCCCGGACGAGCTCGTGGACCCCGAGGTCCTCGACGAGCTGCTCGTCCTGATCGACGGCTTCGGCATCCGGATGTGGGATCAGCCCACCGTCGTTCGCAGCGGCGAGACGCCCTTCCAGGCCCCGCTGCAGACGAACCTGAAGTTCAAGCGCGACGACCCGCGCCGAGGCGAGATCCGCTCGCGGGTCAACCTCGACGACCCGGCGGTCGAGGAGGATCCGATCGCGGCGGGCATGGACGACGACGACACGCCCCGCGACCGCGAGCGCGACTCGAGCGAGGAGGGCGACGACGCCGAGCAGCAGGCCGTCATCGAGGAGGCGATCAGCGACGCCGGCTCCAAGCGGATCGACGATCCGATCCGGATGTACCTCACGCAGATGGGCACGATCCCACTGCTCACCCGCGAGGAGGAGATCCGGCTCGCCAAGAAGATCGAGACCACCCGCATGATCTTCCGGCGGCGGGTGCTCGAGTCCGACTACGCGGCCCAGCAGGCGGTCGAGACCCTGCAGCAGGTGCACGACGGCAACCTGCCCTTCGACCGCACGATGCGGATCTCGACCGCGGAGGAGAACGCCAAGGAGAAGGTCGCCTCCCGCATCCCGGTGAACCTCGGGACGGTGCGCCTGATGCTCGCGGCCAACCGCGAGGACCACGACCGGATCCTCGAGGGCGTCGACCCGCACCGCGAGGAGGCGATCCGCGAGCGGATGGAGCAGCGTCGCCGCAAGATCGCCACGCTCCTCGAGGAGTGCTGCCTCCGCACCGCCCGCATCCAGCCGCTCATGCGACGGCTCGAGGCGATCGCCAAGAAGATGCGGCAGCTCGAGATGGACGTCGAGCGGGCCGCCCGGCACCCCGACCGCTTCGATCCCGAGGACGTCGAGGTGATGCGGGACGAGCTCGACGGGCTCGCCGCCCTCGTCACCGAGACCCCGGAGCAGCTTCGGGCCCGCCTCGAGGTCATCCGCCGCGTCTTCGACGAGTACGAGCAGGGCAAGCGCGACCTCTCGGGCGGCAACCTCCGCCTCGTCGTCTCCATCGCCAAGAAGTACCGCAACCGCGGCCTGCCCTTCCTCGACATCATCCAGGAGGGCAACACCGGCCTCATGCGGGCGGTGGACAAGTACGAGTACAAGCGCGGCTACAAGTTCTCGACCTACGCCACCTGGTGGATTCGCCAGGCCATCACCCGC
>CAYLNM010000037.1:0-28906 GCA_964385045.1 uncultured Isosphaeraceae bacterium | reverse complement strand
GGGGCGTGGGGCCGCGGCCCGGGGCCACGGGGCCCGCGGGGCCGGGGGCGTGGAGCCGGGTCCGGGGGTCGTGGGTCCGGGGCCCGTGGGACCGCCGTCGCCGGGGGCTCGGGAGCCGCGAACGGTCAGGTCCGGGCCGAGGCCCGTCGCCGCTCCACGTCGGCGAGGTACTTCTTCGTCTCGCCCACCAGGTAGAAGCTGCCGGTGACGCAGATCAGGTCGTCGCGGCCCACCGCCTGGGTGGCGAGCTCGAGCGCCTCGGGCACCGTCGGCGCGACCTGGCTCATCTTGCCGCTGATCTCCGAGAACCGCCGCTGCAGGTCCTCGGGGTCCATCGACCGCGGGTTGCCGCGGGCGCGGGTGAAGATGAACTTGTCGCCGCCCAGTGCGGCCCGCTCGAGCATCCGATCGACGTCCTTGTCCTCGCAGCAGCCGAAGACGCAGACCATCGAGTCGTAGGGCAGGTGACCGCCCACGCACCGCATCAGCGCGGTGAGCGAGACCGGGTTGTGGGCCCCGTCGACGAGGATCCGCGGCTGCTCCCAGGCCAGCTCCATGCGGCCGGGCACGCGGGTGGACGCGAGGCCCTCCAGCAGCGGGACCTCCGCGATCTCGAAGCCCGAGCCGCGCAGGACGTCCACCGCCGCGACCGCGATGCCCGCGTTGAGGGCCTGGTGCTCGCCCGGCAGCGGGACGGCCACGTGCATGTACTCGGCATCGCCGTTGATCACGCAGATGCGGGACTGCGGCCCGCCCTCGGTGCCCGCGTTGAAGCGCCGGCTGAACTCGATGTCACGGCCGACGACCTTGAGAATCGCGTCCTTCTCCTCCGCGATGCGGCGGAAGACGGCAAGGATCTCCTCGTCCTGCTCGAAGGTCAGGCAGGGCACGCCCTGCTTCATGATGCCGGCCTTCTCGGCCGCGATCTCGGCCGTGGTGCGGCCGAGCAGCTTCGTGTGGTCGAGGTCGATCTGCGTGATCACCGACACCTCGGGCGTGATCACGTTGGTCGAGTCGAGCCGGCCGCCGAGCCCGACCTCGACCACCGCGATGTCCACCGCCTGCTCCGCGAAGTGCCGGAAGCCGACCGCGGTCATCAGCTCGAAGAACGTCGGCTCGAGGTCGATCGCCTCGGCCGCCTCCGCGACCGACTTGACGGTCTCGGTGAAGTCGGTGCGGCCGATCGGGCTGCCGTTGATCGAGACCCGCTCGCGAACGTCGACCAGGTGCGGGCTGGTGTAGGTGCCGACCGTGTAGCCGCAGCCCTTGAGCATGGCCGCGATCATGGCCACGGTCGAGCCCTTGCCGACCGTGCCGGCCACGTGGACCATGCGGACGTCCTCGTGCGGGTTGCCGAGGGCGTCGAGCAGGGCCGACATCCGGTCGAGCTTGAACGCCTCCGGGTCGAGCCTCGTCACCCGTGTCCGCTCGAAGTCCGTGCGGTCGAGCAGGAAGCGGACGGCGTTGGCGTAGGTCTCGATCTGAGCGGGGACGATCGCCGGCCGGGTGGACGGGCGACGGCGGGTGCTGAGCTTTGTCATCGCGAGGGGATTCTAGCAGGGCGGGCGATGGTTCCCGAATCGGCGGTCGGACGTCGTCGCCGAGCGCTTTCGCCGCCCCGGCGCGGTTCGGGCGCCGACGCGCCCGAAGGCCCGGTCGCGGCCGGCGCGTAGACTCCGCGTCACGTGGACGGCCCCGGACACCATCCCGACGAGCGACCCCCCGAGGACCGCGACGCGCGGCGTCCGGAATCGGACGGGATCCGTTCGCCTGCACAGCCTGTCGCGCGACCGGAGGCCGCGACGGAAACCGGCGCCGCCGCGAGCACCGGTGGCCAAGGCGAGCCGGCGGGCGGCGAGCACGGGCCGGACGTCGTGGCCGCGCCGGCCGATCGCATGCCCGAGGACCACGCGGTCGCCACGCTGCTCGAGCACTCGATCGACGTCCCGGTGCTCGCGGCCGCGGTCGAGCAGCAGCGGCCGGCCGACGCGGCCGACACCCTCGAGGGCATCGCCGAGCAGCCCGAGGGCGACGCCGGCGGCCTGCTGGTCGCCATGGATGACCGCAAGGCGTCCGAGGCCCTCTCGCACATGGAGGTGCCGCTCGCCGCGGGCGTGGTCGCGGACCTCGTCGACGAGGGGGCCTCCGACTACGCGGCCCGCCTGCTGGAGCTGATGGATCCCGACGACGCGGTGGACCTGCTCGGCGAGCTGGCCGAGGCGGTCGCCGAGCGGTGCCTCGCGTCCATGGCCCCGGCGTCGGCCGCGGGTCTGCGTCGCCTCCTCGGCTACGACGAGGAGACCGCGGCGGGCCTGATGACCACCCGCTACCTCTCCCTGCACGAGGGGATGACGATCGGCGAGGCGATCGAGGCGGTGCGGCGCTTCGAACACCTCGAGGAGCACAGCTCGCACCTGCCGGTGGTGGACCACGAGCATCGGCTGGTGGGCGTGGTGTCGCTGCGCGAGCTGCTGGTGAACCTCGACGAACGGGTGGTGGGCGCCGTGATGCACCGGAAGCCCCGGGCGATCCGGGCCGACCTCGACCGCGAGGACGTCGCCCGCGAGTTCGCCCGCCACGACTTCCAGATGATGCCGGTGGTGGACGAGCGCGATCGCGTGATCGGCGTGGTGACGGTCGACGACGTCATCGACATCATCCGCGAGGAGCAGACCGAGGACGTGCAGCGGACGGTCGGCGCGGGCAAGGGGGAGGCGGTCTACTCCACCGTGGTGCAGAAGTTCCGCGGCCGCTTCCCCTGGCTCGCGATCAGCGTGGCCATGATGATCCCGTCCGCCCTCGTCGTCCGCCGCTTCGAGGGCCTGATCGACGAGCTCGCGATCCTCGCGGTGCTGATGCCGGTGGTGGCCGCGGTCACCGGCAACGCGGGGCATCAGGCCCTCGCCGTGACCCTTCGCGGCATCGTGCTGGACGAGGTGCGGCCCGGCCGCGTGCTGCCACTGATCCGGCGCGAGATGGTGGCCGGCCTGTGCAACGGCCTCGCGATCGGCCTCGTCCTCGCCCTCGGCGTGACCGGGTTCGCCCTGATCGACCCGGGGGTCTCCTGGCGGGTCGGCGTGGTGGCGGGGGCGGCGATCAGCGGCAGCATCATCGCGGGCACCGCCGCCGGCACCGTCATCCCGCTGCTCATGGGGCGACTGGGATTCGACCCCGCGCAGAGCGCGGCCATCCTCCTCGGCATGATCACCGACGCGGCGGCGTTCGCGGCGTTCCTCGGCCTGGCGTGGGCCCTTTCCCGCTGGCTGGGGGTCGAGACGGAGTCGGCCACCGTCGCGGCGGTCGTGGCCATCGCGGTCGGCGACGGCGGACCCTCGACCACGATCCTCCCGGGAGCCCTCGTCGGTGGCTGAGCTGGAACGCGTGCTGGTGGACCGCGACCGCATCGCGGGGCGGGTGGCGGAGCTGGCCACCGAGGTCGAGCGGGAGCTCGCCGCGATCGAGTCGCGGCGCGGCGAGCCGCTGGAGCTCGTCTTCCTGCCGGTGATGACGGGGGCGATGATCTTCGTCGCCGACCTCATCCGCTGCCTGCCGCGGCGGATGCGGATCCACCCGATCACCGCGAGCAGCTACCCGGGCAAGGCCACCCGCAGCGTGGGCGAGGTGACGGTGAGCGGCGTGCCGGGCGACCTCGCGGGCCGGGACGTGCTGCTGGTCGACGACATCCTCGACAGCGGCCGGACGCTCTCGGTGCTGCAGGCGGCGATCCGGGCCCAGGCCCCGCGTACGCTGCGGACGTGCGTGCTGCTGCGCAAGGACGTGTCGCGGGCGGCCGAGGCCGACTGCGACTTCGTCGGCTTCGAGATCCCGGACGCCTTCGTCGTCGGCTACGGGCTCGACCACGACGGGCTCCATCGCAACCTGCCGGACATCGGCGTCCTCGGGGCGGACGGACGGTGAGCGGGGACGCGGCGGGGCCCGCCGGGGCGGCGGACGAGCGAGGCGCGGCGTCCTCGGCCGGGGCCGCGTCCCCGTCGTCGCCCGCGTCCGGGCCGCCCGCCGCGCCCGTCGCCGCGCGCGGCACCGCCGGCGCCGCGGCGGCCGGCGCGGATCGCGGCGCGTCGCCCGGTCGCTGGCCGCTCGAGCCCGGCGAGCGCGTGCTGCTCGAGCGACGCCCCCATCCGGCGGACGTGCCGCTCTCGGCCCTGGGCTTCACCGTGATCGCCCTCGTGGTCGCGGCGTCGATGTGGGGTCTGGCCCTGACGCCCGGGGTGGCGATCGGCCCCGGCGTTCTCGGCGGCGTCCTGCTCGCCGCACTGGCAGGTCGCCTGGCGTGGGGCGAGCTGGAGCGGCGGTGCCGGCGGTTCGTGCTCACGGACCGGCGGGTGCTGGTGCGGTTCGGCGTGCTGCGTCGCCACCTCGTGGCGGTCTCGCTCCGCCGCGTGCAGCACGTCGCGATGACCCGCCGGCTCCGCGACCGGCTGGCCGGGATCGGCAGCGTCGGCGTGGCCACCGCCGGCACCGGGGGGTTCGACCTCGCGTGGGTCGGCGTCCGCGACCCCGAGGCGGTCCTCGCCCGCATCGAGTCCGCGGCGGCGGCGGCCCGGGCCGTGGGCTGGTCGGGCGACTGAGCGAACGCAGGCGGCCGGGGCCCGGGGATCCGCCGCGCCGTGGTCGACGGCGCAGGCGAAGGCGGGCTCGATGCCGCGGGCCGCCGCGGGCCGCAGGCACTGCGCGGCCGGCCGCACCGGCGTCAGTCCCCGGCCGCGTCCGCCGCCACGCCGGCGATCGATGCCCGCCCGACGACCCGCAGGTCGGCCGGCGGTCGGCGCAGCTCGACCTCGAGGCGCCCGGGTCGGGCCACCAGCACCGCCTCGCGGTCGCCGCTGCGGCCGATGAGCAGCAACGGCGGGCCGGCCGGCTCGGCGCCCGCGTCACGCACGGCCGAGCGCTGGGCCTGCACCTGCGACGCGGTCGCGCCGCTGATCGACAGGGCGACGGTGACGACGACCAGCGCGAAGCAGCCCACGCTCGCCGAGAGGGCCCGTAGCCAGCCGGCGATCGGCAGGCGGAAGACCAGCACCACCCACAGGGCGGCGGCGATCACCGCCAGCGCGTCGAGCCCGGCCGCGGTCGCCAGGTCGCTCGGCCAGGTCGCCGCCTCCGCGGGATCGGTCGGCATCGGCCGCATGAGCGCGGTCCGCACCGGCGAGCTCGTCCACCACAGCAGGCCCGCCCCGGTGAGCATCGCGGTCACCGCGGCGAGGTTGGCGACGGCCGCGTACACGGGGTTCGGGGGCGGGCCGCCGGGCCGGTGGGGCTCGGCCGCCGCGAGGCCGGCGGCCGGGATCGACAGCAGCAGGAATCCCGCGAGGAGCCACAGCGGCTGGCGGATGCCCGCCTCGAGGATCACCTGCGGCACGCCGACGAGCAGCATCACGCCGGTGACGAGCGCCCGCGTGCCGCCGGTGTCGAGCTCCGGCACCCGCATCGCCATCGCGAAGCCGAGCCGGTGGCCGACCGCGCCCATGAGCCACGCGAGACCGATCACGCCCACCGCGACGACGAGCCCGATGAGCAGCCGGATCGGGAGGCGATCGGCCCGCTCGGCCACGCGGGTGCGGGTCGGCGTGGCGCTGCTCGTCACCGGCATGCCGCCGGGCGACGGCCGGCGCGGGCTGCCGCCGCCGCCTCCCGCGCGGCCCGCAGCCCCGGTGCCCGCGGCACGCGGGCCGCGTCCGGATCCCGGGGTTCGCCTCGCCAGCTCGCTCACGCGTCGCTCCCGTGGGGCTCGATCGATCGTCCCGCCGCGTCGCTCGCCGCCCCGGCGAACGGTCCGAGGACCATACGGCGAAGGACGGCTGCCGCCGCCGCGGCGGGCCCTGCCGCCACGGCCCCTGCCGCCGCGGGCCGCGCACGCCCTGCGCGGCGGCGGTCCCATCCCGGCTCAGGCCGGACTTCGGACCGTCTCGAGCACCTGCTGCATGATTCGGCGGGTCGACGCGGTGTCGCCAGCGTGGAGGTAGGTCTTGCTGACGATGCGGTGGGCGCACACCGGCAGGACGTTCGCCACCACGTCCTCGGGGACGCAGTAGTCGCGGCCGGCGAGCACGGCGGTGGCCCGGGCCGCCTGGGCGAGGGCGAGCGAGCCGCGGGGGCTGATCCCCACCTGCAGGTCGTCGTGCTCCCGGGTCGCGCCGGCCAGCGCGATGACGTAGTCGACCAGGGCCCGGTCCATCCGCACCGCGTCGACCCGGGCCTGCAGGGCCAGGATCTCCTCCGCGGTCATCACCGGCTCGAGCTCCTGCAGCGTCGTCCGGGCCGGCTGCTGGGCGATGATCCTTCCCTCGTCGTCGGGGGCCGGGTACCCCAGCGTGATCCGCATCAGGAACCGGTCGAGCTGGTTCTCGGGGAGGAAGTACGTGCCCTCGAACTCGTAGGGGTTCTGGGTCGCCACGACCACGAACGGCTCGGGGAGCCGGTAGGTGGTCCCCTCGACCGACACCGTCTCCTCGGCCATCGCCTCGAGCAGGGCGGCCTGCGTCCGCGGCGGCGTGCGGTTGACCTCGTCGGCCACGATCACGTGGTTGAAGATCGGGCCCTTCTTGAACTCGAACTCGCCCCGTTCCCGGTCGAAGATGGACACGCCGATGATGTCGCTCGGCAGCAGGTCGGGCGTGCACTGGATCCGGGCGAAGGAGCAGTCGATCGACCGGGCGAGGGCGGAGGCGAGGACCGTCTTGCCGACGCCGGGGACGTCCTCGATCAGGATGTGACCGCGGGCGAGCAGGCACACGATCACGCGATCGACCGCGGACGTGTTGCCCATGTACACGCTCGTGATGGCGTCCCGGAGGCGGGCGATCTGCGGCTGGACCTGCGACTGGACCATGGGGCGGCGACGTCCCCTCGCGTGGAGGCTCGGGTTGCAGCGGGCGGGCGTGCGGCGAGTATACGGTGCGGGTCGCGACGATCCGGCGACGGCGGGGCACGCCCCCGCGCCGCCGACGAGGGAGTCAGCGTGGAGCCGAGCTCCTCCATCGACGGAGCCGGGATCGAGTCGGCGACGGTTCGCCGCTCGCTGCCGTGCATCGGCTGCGGCTACCAGCTGCGCGGGATGCGGGTGGGGCGGGCGTGCCCCGAGTGCGGGACGCCCGTGGTGCGCACCATCATGGCGGTGGTCGATCCACTGGCGAGCGGCCTTCCGACCCTGCGCCGCCCCCGTCTCGTGGCCGACGCGCTGTTCGGCCTCGTGGCCTGCATCGCCGGGGGCTGCCTCCTGCTCGCGCCCCGCCCGCTCGCGGCCCGGCTGGAGCTGTCCTTCGGCGGCCCCCCCGGCACCTGGCTCGGCCTCGCGCCGCCCTGGCTGCCGTGGGTCGCGGCGGGACTCCTCGCCCTCGCCCTGGCGTTCGTGGCGCTGCTCGCTCCGCCGCCGGGCGAGGAGCCGGACGCGGCCCGCGTCACGCGGGGCATCCGCCGCCTGCGGCTGGGACTCGTCGGCTGGATCGCGGCGACGGTCGGCTTCGCGATCCTCGACGTGCGTCCGCCCTTCGATGCCACGGGCCAGGCGCTCTTCCTGCTCATGGCCGGGGCCGCGATCGTGACGTTCCTCGCCCTGCGGGCCACGGTGCGGGTGATCGGAGAGCGGAGCCGGCAGTACCGCACCGGCCGCGGAGCCCGGCAGGGCTTCCGGGAGATGGCGGCGGCGGTGGGCGGCGTCGCGATCGGACAGGTGGTCCACGCCCTCGGCAGTGCCGCGGGCGTCCAGCTGCTCGGCTTCGTGGGCCTGCTCCTGGCGTGGGTGAGCGCGGGGATGCTGCTCGTGGGGCTCGTCTACATGGTCGTGAACGCGGCGTGGATCCGGCACGCGCTGGTGAGCCCGCCGCCCACCATGGCGGAGCTGCTGGGGACGCCGGGTCAGCCGCCCGGCGGCTCGGGCGACCCGGCCGACGCCGGCGGGGACCCCGGGGGGGTGCCGCCCCCGGCCGCCACGAGCGAGCGGTAGCGATCGCGGAAGGGGCGGAGCGAGGCGTCGCCCGGGGCGAGCTCGATCGCCCGGTCCACCATCGCCAGCGCGGCGGCGGGGTCGCCCGCGTCGGCGGCGACGATCGACGACGACAGCAGGACCATCGGGTGCTCCCCGTGGGCGTCCATCCACGCCCGGCCCCGGGCGAGGGCGGCGGCCGGACCGTCGACCTCGCGCACCGCGAAGACGAGGTTCGCCGCCGCCTGCGGGTCGGGGACGTCGGCGAGCAGGGCCTCGTATCGGCGAACGGCGCCGGCCGCGTCGCCGGCGTCGAGGCTGATGCGGGCCCGCAGCCGGCGGGCGGCCGGCAGCGCGCCGAGGGCCGGGTCGCCGTCGATCACGGCCGCCGCGGCCATCAGCCGCTCGGCCTCGGCCAGCGCGAGGGCGCGGTTGAGCCGGATGAGCGGGGCGCGGGGGTCGAGCCGGGCGGCGGCGGCGAACGCCTCGGCGGCGGCCGCCGGCTCGTCGATCCGCATCAGCCGAGTGGCGTAGGCGTTGACGAGCTCGGCCGCGCGGCGGAGCCGGGCGTCGTCGGCGGCGGCGGCGGCGAGCGAGCGGGCGCCGGCGGCCGGGCCCGCGGGACGATCGCGCGGCGGAGTGGTGATCGGCCCGGTGAGGACGAGCCGGTCGAGCGCGCCGCGCAGGGCGGGCACGTCCGCGAGGCCGTCGGCGGCGGCCATCAGCACGACGAGGTCGTCCTCGCCCGCGAGCACCTCGAGGCGGGCGGTGGGGGTGACGGCGGCCCGCCCGGTCCGTCCGAGCCGGCGCACGGGCTCGACGACGAGGCCGCTCGCGTCCGGCCGCCGCTCGAAGCCGGTCTCGCCCGCGGCCGCGTCCAGCATCAGGAGCAGCGTCTCCGGTGGCAGCGCGTGGGGCACGGTCCACGCGGCGAGTCGCCAGCCCTCGCCCGCGGCGGTCAGATCGGCTCCCGGCAGGCCGAGCCAGGCGGGCGGCAGGACGTGGCCGCCGGGGCCGCCGAGCCGGAGGACGCCCGGGACCGCGCGGCCGGCGGCGCCGGAGGCCCGGGCCGCCTCGGCGAGGGCGGGACGGCCGCGGGGCCGTGGGCCCGCGGCGGCTCCGTCCCGGGCCTCGGCCCGGGCCCCTTCGCCGAGCGCCGTCACCCGGGCGTGCAGCGCTCGGAGCTCGGTGCGGTCCAGCAGCGGGCCGCCCTCGGGCACGTCGATCACGAGCGCCACCGGCCGCGCCGCCACGAAGCCGGCGACCGTCCACTGCTCGCCGCCCGGCCGCCGGCCGAAGCGGGCCCGCAGCGGCCGGGGAGCGACCGCGAGCTCGAAGGGCTCGCCGAGCCGGTGGCCGGGTCGCGCGGCGACGACCGCCGCGGTCGCGCGGTCCAGGCCGTCCACCGAGAAGCCGTGGCGACCGACGACGTCCGGGCGCAGGACGCGGGCGACCACGCCGTCCTCCCGCACCGCCTCGAGGACCGCCGTGGGATCGTCGGGATCGCGGAGGGTCCACGCCGGATCGCCCCGCCACCCCGCGATCGAGAGGCCCCGCGCGGCGGCCCCGGCCTCGACCCGCGCCGTCAGCTCGGGGTCCGCTGCGGTCCGGGCCCGGGCGCGGGCGATGGCCGCGTCGATGGTGCGCGACTCGACCGGCTCGAGGCGGACGCGGGTCGCCGCCGTCATGAGCAGGCGGGCGGGGGGGACGTCGTCCAGCCCCGCCGAGCGCGCCGTGAGCGAGAGCCGCGTCCGGTCCTCGGCCACCGCGGCCCCGGCGGCGCGAGGCAGGAGCAGCGTGGTGCGGAGGGTGGCCGCCCCGTCGCCCACGGGGCCCCGGCCGCCGAGCTCGCGCAGCAGTCCCGTCGCGAGGTCCGCCGTCGCCCCGACCTCGAGCTCGACCTCGACCACGTCGAGGACCCGTCCGCCGCGGGCGATCGGTCGTCCTCGCTCGGCGACCGCGGTCACCGCGGACGCGGGCGGCGGGCCGCCGTCGATCGTCACGTCGGCCAGCCGGGCGACGGCCGGGCCGTCGGGACGCCAGCGGCCGCCGATCGCCCGGGGCTGATCGAGGCCGAGGGCCGCCGCCTCGCCGCGTGCTCCCCCGGACCCCCCTGGCCCGCCGGCCCCAGGACCGACGAGGCCGGCGCCCGCGAGCATCGCCCGCACCGCCTCCCGCGTGCCGGCCTCGATCGGGCCGGCGTCGTCGTCCGCCTCGATGCGGGCCGCGTCCGCGGGCGCCCCCGGCGCCGCCCCGACGAGGAGCGTGCGGCCGACCGGCAGCCTCCGCACCCCGCCGCCCGGCGGACGGTGCTCGCCGTCGATGATCCGAAGTCGCAGCCGGAGCTCGCCCGCGTCGGCCGCGGCCGGGGTCGGGGCCGGGGTCGGGGACGGCGCCGGCAGGACCGTGAGCTCGGCGTCGAGCCGTCGTCCCCCCTCGAGGACGATCTCCTCCGCCGGACTGCCGCCCGGGGGTTCCAGCCGGACCCGCAGCTCCAGGTCGGTCCGGACGCGGAGCCGGTGCGGGGCGCCCGCGGGCGGCGTGCGATCGAGCCGGAGGAAGCGCGGATCGGGTGCCGGCACGGTGGCCCCCGCGGCCGGGGGGGCGGCGGGCAGCCCGGCCGACGCCGCGCGTCCGGGGGCGGCGCCGACCGTGCCCACGGTCACCGGCGCGGCCGCCGCCACGGCGGTCGTGGCGACCGCCGCCACCGCGACGGCGCACCGGCAACGAGCTCGACGAACGATGGTCACTGGGGCAACTCCCGCGAGGACCGGCAGCGTAGCCGCCGTCCCGGCGCGCTCGGCGTCTGCCACGATGGCAGCCGTGGCCGCGGCCGTCCCGGGCGACTGTCAGGGGACGGCGGTCGGCGGGCGGTCCCGCGCGTCCCCGGCACCCGCGCCGCACCGCCCGCGGCGGGCCGCGACCCGCGACCGAGCCCGCCGCCGCGGCGGCTCCCGCTGCTCCGCGAACTCCGCGCGGACTGGCACGCCGATTGATCCTCCCCCGCTCCCGACGCCCGACGGGCGCCGGCGTCACGGTCCGCGTGGGCTCCCGCCCGCCGGACGCGATTCGAGCTCACCCTGGACGGACCCGCCGGTCCGGGCCCCGCCACGAGGCGGCCCGCCGTCCGGTCCCCGACGACGGAGAGAACCCCCCGATGGCAACGAAGGATCTGGCCTTCGACGTCGACGCCCGCAAGAGCCTCCTGACGGGCGTCGAGAAGCTGGCCTCGGCCGTGAAGTCGACCCTCGGCCCCCGCGGCCGCAACGCGGTCCTCGACAAGAGCTGGGGCGGGCCGACCGTCACCAAGGACGGCGTGACCGTGGCCGAGGAGATCGAGCTCCGCGACAAGGTCGAGAACATGGGCGCCCAGCTCGTGAAGGAGGCGGCGAGCAAGACCTCCGACGACGCGGGCGACGGCACCACCACCGCCACCGTCCTCGCCGAGGCGATCTTCAAGCAGGGCCTCAAGCACGTGGCCGCCGGGGTGGACGCCAACGCCCTCGTCCGCGGCATGCACGCCTCGGTCACCGCGGTCGTCGACGAGATCGAGCGGATCGCCGAGCCGGTGGGCGACAACATCGCCGCCGTCGCCTCGATCTCCGCGAACAACGACCCCGAGGTCGGCCGGATCATGGCCGACGCGTTCAAGAAGGTCGGCCGCGACGGCGTCATCACGGTCGAGGAGGGCAAGGGCCTCGAGACCTACGTCGACGTCGTCGAGGGCATGCAGTTCGACCGCGGCTACCTCTCGCCGAACTTCGTCACCGACACCGAGGAGATGAAGGTCGAGCTCGAGAAGCCGCTCGTCCTGGTCCACGAGGACAAGATCGACTCGGTCACCAAGCTCGTGCCGTTCCTCGAGAAGGTCATCAAGACCAAGAAGCCGCTGCTCATCGTGGCCGAGGACGTCACCGGCGAGGCCCTCTCGACCCTCGTCATCAACAAGCTCCGCGGCGTGCTGCAGGTCGCAGCCGTCAAGGCCCCGGGCTACGGCGACCGCCGCAAGGCGATGCTGCAGGACCTCGCCGTCCTGACCGGCGCCGAGCCGGTCATGAAGGACCTCGGGCAGGAGCTCGACCAGATCGAGATGTCCGCCCTCGGCCAGTGCAAGAAGATCGAGATCACCGGCGACTCGACGACCTTCGTCGAGGGGGCGGGCTCCACCAGGGAGATCCAGGCCCGGATCGAGCAGATCCGCCGCGAGATCGAGACGACCGACAGCGACTACGACCGCGAGAAGCTGCAGGAGCGGCTGGCCAAGCTCGCCGGCGGCGTGGCCCAGATCCACGTCGGGGCGGGCAGCGAGGCCGAGCTCAAGGAGAAGAAGGCCCGCGTCGAGGACGCGCTGCACGCGACCCGCGCCGCGGTGGCCGAGGGCATCGTGGCCGGCGGCGGCACCAGCTTCCTGCGGGCCGCGGCGGTGCTCGAGAAGACCCGCCGGCAGCTCCGGGGCGACGAGAAGCACGGAGCCGACGTGGTCGAGGCCGCGCTCGACGTTCCGCTGCGGACCATCGCCACCAACGCGGGTGAGAAGGGCTCGGTCGTCGTGGCCAAGGTCAAGGCCGGGGGCGACACCGCGAGCTTCGGCTTCAACGCCCTCACCCTCGACTACGGCGACCTGCTGAAGCAGGGCGTCCTCACCCCCGCCAAGGTCGACCGCATGGCGCTGCAGAACGCGGCGTCGGTCGCCGGCCTGCTCCTGACCACCGACTGCATCGTGACCGAGGTCCCGCAGCAGGAGGACGACGCCGCGGGTGCCCCCGGCATGGGCGGAATGGGTGGCATGGGTGGCATGGGGGGCATGGGCGGCATGGGCTTCTGAGCCCCCCGGCCGCCGGGCCGCCGAGTCAGTGAACGCATCGCGGGTCCCCGCTTCGGGGTCCGCACCGAACCACACGAGGAACGCGACGGCGTCGTCCCGAAGGCGGCGCCCGAAGGAGCAAGACAGTCATGGCCGTGAAGCCGCTCGAGGACCGGGTGCTGATCAAGCCGGTGGAGAAGGAGAGCAAGACCGAGTCGGGCATCTACCTGCCGGAGACGGCGAAGGAGAAGCCGATGCAGGGCAAGGTGGTCGCCGTCGGGCCGGGCAAGATGCTCGACAACGGCGAGCGCGTGAAGCCCGGGGTCAAGAAGGGCGACGTCGTCGTCTACGGCAAGTACGCCGGCACCGAGATCGAGATCAAGAACGCGACGCACCTCATCGTCCGGGAGTCCGAGCTCCTGGGCGTGATCGAGGGCTGATCGCCCGCCCGCGGGCGCATCGCGACCACGGGGGCGGCGCCGCCGACGGGCGGTCCGCCCCGTTCCCCGCACCCCCGGGTGCCCGCTTCGTTCCCGGATCGCGGGGGCGGCCCGCCCGGCCGTGCCCGCCCGAGCAGAGGAAGCCATGTCCAGCAAGCAGATGAAGTTCGACGCCGCCGCCCAGCACGAGTTCAAGCTCGGCGTGGATCAGATCGCGAGGGCGGTCGGCGTCACCATGGGGCCGACCGGCCGCAGCGTCGTCGTCCAGAAGGCCTTCGGCGGCCCCGCCGTCACCAAGGACGGCGTGTCGGTGGCCAAGGAGATCGAGCTCGCCCAGCCGTTCCAGAACATGGGCGCCAAGATGGTGGTCGAGGTCGCCAAGCGGACCAACGACAAGGCCGGTGACGGCACCACCTCCGCCACCGTCCTCGCCCACGCGATCTACGCCGAGGGCCTCCGCCACGTCGCCGTCGGCGGCAACGCGGTCGCGATCCAGCGCGGCATCAACGCCGCCGCCGAGGTCGCCTGCGAGGCGGTCGTCGACCTCGCCACGCCCTGCCGGGGCAAGGCGGACCTCCAGAAGGTCGCCACCGTCTCGGCCAACCACGACGCCGAGGTCGGCAAGCTCATCGCCGAGGCGATCGACAAGGTCGGCGCCGACGGCGTGGTCGAGGTCGAGGAGGGCAAGACGGCCGACACGACGCTCGAGTACGTCGAGGGCATGGCCTTCGACAAGGGCTACCTGTCGCCGTACTTCATGACGGATCCCAAGAGCAGCGAGTGCGTGCTCGAGGATCCGATCATCCTCATCCACGAGAAGAAGATCTCGAACCTCAACGATCTGCTGCCGCTGCTCAACAAGGTGGCGATGGCGGACAAGCCGCTGCTGATCATCGCGGAGGAGGTCGAGAACGAGGCCCTCGCCGCCCTGGTGGTCAACCGGCTCCGCGGCGTCCTCAAGGTCTGCGCCGTCAAGGCCCCGGGCTTCGGCGACCGCCGCAAGGCGATGCTCGGCGACATCGCCGTGCTCACCGGCGGCACCTTCTTCTCGGAGGACCTCGGCCGCACCCTCGAGGACATCGAGATCAAGGAGCTCGGCCGGGCCAAGAAGCTCGTCGTCACCAAGGACGACACCACGATCATCCGCGGGGCGGGCAAGAAGGCCGACATCGAGGCCCGGGCCCGCCAGATCGAGGCCCAGATCGAGCGATCGACCAGCGACTACGACCGCGAGAAGCTGCAGGAGCGGCTCGCCAAGCTCACCGGCGGCGTGGCCATCATCTCCGTCGGCGGCTCGACCGAGACCGCGATGAAGGAGCTCAAGGACCGCGTCGACGACTCGCTGCACGCGACCCGCGCGGCCGCCAAGGAGGGCTACGTCCCCGGCGGCGGCGTCGCCTGCCTGCGGGCGGCCGACGCGGTGTCGGAGGCCCGCCGCAAGGGCAAGGGCGACGAGAAGATCGGCTACGACATCGTGGCCGCCGCGCTCGAGGCCCCGTGCAAGCGGATCGCGGAGAACACCGGCGAGGACGGTGACGTCATCGTCGAGCAGGTCCGCGAGGCCGAGGGCTCGTTCGGCTTCGACGCCGCCACCGGCGAGCACGTCGACCTCGTGAAGGCCGGCATCATCGACCCGGCCCTCGTGGTCACCACCGCGATCCGCAACGCCGCGTCGGTGGCGGGCCTGATGCTCACCACCGATGTCGTGGTCACCGACCTCGAGGACGAGGCCGACCCGGTGGAGGAAGCGATCTCCTGATCGATCCCCGCCCTCGGCCCCGCCTCCCGGGGACGCCGCGCCCCCGCGCGGGCGTCCCCGGGAGGTCGGTCGTTGACGGGGCCCACCGCCGCCCGCCCGTCCGGGGCGGCCCGGCCGCGGTCCGGCCCCGACCGCCGCCCGCTCCCGCCGACGCGCTCCGCCGGACCCGAGCCGCCATGCCGACCACCCGCGACTACTACGAGATCCTCGGCGTGCCGAAGAACGCGCCCGCCGACGAGATCAAGCGCGCCTATCGCCGGCTGGCGATGAAGCATCACCCGGACCGCAATCCGGGCGACGCGGAGGCGGAGCGGATGTTCAAGGAGGCGGCCGAGGCGTACGAGGTCCTCGGGGACGCGGACAAGCGGAAGCGGTACGACCAGTACGGCCACGCGGGTCTGCGCGGCACGCCGGGGCACGACTTCAGCCAGATGAACGTCGAGGACATCTTCTCGATGTTCAACGACATCTTCGGGGGCGGCGGCTTCGGCGGCCGGCGCGCCGGCGGGGCGCGGCGGGGCCCGGTCCGCGGGTACGACCTCGAGACCGAGGTCGAGATCACGCTCGACGAGGTGCTCGAGGGCTGCGAGCGCGAGGTGGAGTTCACCCGCCTCGACGTGTGCGAGACCTGCTCGGGGGGCGGCTCCCGGCCCGGCTCCGACCCGGCGAAGTGCGCGACGTGCGGCGGCCAGGGCCAGGTGATGCAGCAGGGCCTCGGCGGCATGTTCCGCATGGTCACGACGTGCCCCGAGTGCCGCGGCCGCGGCACCGTGATCACCGATCCGTGCCCCGACTGCGGCGGCCGCGGCCGGGTGTCGGTCAGCCGGCGGCTCGCGGTCAAGATTCCCCCCGGCGTGCAGTCGGGGCAGGCGGTCCGCGTGGCGGGCGAGGGCGAGCCGCCGCCGCCCGAGGCGAGTCCCGCCGGCGAGGGCGTCCGCGGGGACCTGCACGTGGTCATCCGCGTGCAGCCCACTCCCGGCTTCGAGCGCGACGGCGACCACCTGCTGCGGATGGTGCCGGTCGGCTTCTCGCAGCTGGCCCTCGGGGCGACGCTGACGGTGGAGGGGCTCGACGGCGACGTCGAGGTGACGATTCCCGCGGGCACCCAGCACGGGGCCATCTTCCGCGTCGCCGATCGCGGACTGCCGAACCTGCGGTCGGGCCGCCGCGGCGACCTGGTCGTGATCGTGCAGCTGCACGTCCCCAAGCGGCTCACCGACGAGCAGCGGCAGATGCTCGAGCAGTTCGCCGAGACCGAGGACGTCCCGGCCGAGGTGCACCACGAGGATCCGTCGATCTGGTCGCGGATCCGCAGTGCCTTCGGCGGCTGAGTCGGGCCGGGCCACGGACGGGGAGGGCACCGGCGGGAACGCGACGACGATGACGAAGGCCAGCGCCACGAGAGACGAGGCATCCATGGACGAGCGGCAGGACGAGCGACGCGACGGGCGCGAGCACGAGACCGGCCCCGGCGAGGAGCTGGAGGTTCCGAGCTTCGACCTGGACGCGGACGCGGACGCGGTCGAGGCCGGCGGCGACGCGGGCGAGGCGGCCGACGAGGACCTCACCGACGCCGAGCGGATCGAGCGGCTCGAGCACGAGCTCGGCGAGATGAAGGCCCGGTGGATGCGGGCGCTCGCCGACTTCCGCAACTACCAGCAGCGATCGGTGGAGAACGAGCGGCAGGCCCGCGAGGACGGCCGCACCGCGATCGTGCGGGCGCTCATGCCGGCCCTCGACAACCTCGACCTCGCCCTCGCCCAGCAGGCCACCGGCACGCCGCCGGAGCAGCTGATCGGCGGCATGAAGACGGTGGCCGAGCAGTTTCGCGAGATCTTCGGCGGGCTCGGCGTGACCGTGGTGCGACCGGAGGCGGGCGAGTCGTTCGACCCGCACCTGCACGCGGCGATGCTGCAGCAGCCGTCGGGCGAGCACGAGCCGGGGCGGGTGCTGAGCGTCATCCAGTCCGGCTACACGCTCGGCGAGCGGGTGCTGCGGCCGGCCGGGGTGATCGTGGCGACGGAGCCGCCGGCGAGCGGTGGCGGCGGGGATGACGCGGAGGGATCCGGCGCCGGCGACGCGGGCGGCCCCGACGCGGAGGCCGGGGACCGGTGATCCGGGACGAGGGAGCGACCTGATGCCGACGTACGACTACGCCTGCGAGGCCTGCGGGCACGAGTTCGAGCTGTTCCAGTCGATGACTGCGCCCGTCAAGCGCACCTGCCCGGAGTGCGGGAGGAAGAAGCTCAAGCGGCTCATCGGCACCGGGGCCGGCGTCATCTTCAAGGGCGGCGGCTTCTACGAGACCGACTACCGCAGCGAGTCGTACAAGAAGGCCGCCGAGAAGGAGAAGAAGGCGGCCGAGGGCTCCAAGGGCGACGGCGACGGCGCGAAGAAGAAGAAGGACGGCTCGGGCGGCGGCGCCGGGAAGAAGAAGAGCGGCGACGGCGGATCCTCGCCGAAGGCGGCCGCCGGGTCCGCGTCCGGCTGACGCCGAGCGGCCGGGTCGCGGGAACGGGAGGCGACCGCGATGACCGGACGGCTGCTCCTGCACATCGGCACCCACAAGACCGGATCGACGACCCTCCAGCACGTGCTGCGCCGCAATCGTTCGGCGTTGCGACGGTGCGGGGTGGCCGCGATCGAGTTCCCGGCCGGCTTCGGCGACCTCGCCCGGCGCCGGGCGGCGGATCCGGCGCTGGTGGCCGAGCTGCGGGCGGCGCTTCGTCCTGCGCTCGAGACCGACGCGTCGACGGCGGTCGTGAGCTGGGAGGGCTTCAGCGGCGACTCGCGCCGTGGCTACGACAACGCGCCGGTGATGGCGGAGCAGGCGCGGGCGATCCTCGAGGGCCACGACGTGCGGGTGCTCGTCTACCTGCGCCGGCAGGACGAGCTGATCGAGTCCGTCTACGTGCAGCAGATCCACGGGGGAGCCTCGCTGGCGTTCGACGAGTTCCTCGCCGCGCTGCCCCCGCACGCCTTCGACTGGGAGCGCTTCCTGACGCCGTGGGCGGAGCGGTTCGGTACCGAGGCCCTCGTGGTCCGGCCGTACGACCGCCGGGCCCTGCCCGAGCCCGACGACCTGGTGCACGACTTCCTTCGGCAGCTCGGGCTCGCGGTCACGGACCTGGAGTTCCGGGACCGCCTCCCGCGGCTGAACCGCGGCTACGACCGGGTGGCGCTCGAGATCGCCCGCCGCGTGAACCCGCGGCTCGACGCCGCCGAGCGGACGGAGCTGCGTCGCCGCCTGCAGGCGACCGGTACGCGGGGGCCGCACGCCCCGCACGGGCTGCTGACGGCCTCGGCGCGGGCGGGGATCGTCGCCCGGCACGCGGCGGCCAACGACCGGGTGGCGGCCCGCTTCGTGGCCGATCGGGATCCGCCGCTGTTCGAGCCGCCGCCGGAGACCGCCGCGGGGCGGGATCGCGCCGTCGCCACGCCCGACGTGGACGAGCTGCTGGAGCGGGCGGTGCGGATGGCTCTGGACGATCCGGGGCCGTGAGATGCCGCCGGCCGCGGGACGCCGCGGGCGCACCGTGACGATCGCCGCGCGGCCGGCGGGCACGACGGCGCGGCGCCGTCGTCGATCGGCGCGGCGCCGCGCCGCTCAGGGGAGCATCTGGACGCCCTCATCGAGGTTGCCGTAGACCTGCAGGCCGCGCACGTCTCGGCCGGGTGCACCCAGGATCGAGACGAGGGCGAACTGGTTCGGGTTGTTGCGGATCACGACGTCGCGGACGATCACGTTCGGATCCCCCTGGACGACCAGGCCGTTTCCGTAGCACCCCTCGATGGTCACGTCCCGGATGTCCACGGTCATGCCGGTGCCCCCGGGACGACTGCGGGCGAACGCGCGGATGCCATCCTGGCACCGCCGGATCATGCCGCCCCGCACGCGCAGCGAGGTGTCATGGCCGTTCAGCCCCACGCCAATGCTCCCGAAGTCGGCGATCGTGCATTGCTCGATGACGAGGGTGCCGCCCCGGGAGGCGCGGGCGCCGTTGCCCCGGGTCAGATGCATCTCGGCCGGCGGAGGAACCTCGGGGACGACGCCGGTCAACGTGGTCGCGACGAGTCGCGCGGTCGAGTCCTGCACGATCACGCCCTCGGTCACGCGGGTGATCGACGAGCGGAGCAGCTCGAGCTCGGCGCCGCTGGTGACCAGGGCGCCGCGAGTGCCGCCGGTCATCGTCAGGGCCTCGGCCGTCAGCCGTCCGCCCACGAGCCGGACGCCCACGTCCACCGACTCGAGGGTGGCGCGCAGGACCTCGCTCGAGGCGTTCTGGACGAGCATCAGTCCGATGTCCGCGTCGCGGATCACGACGTCGTGGAGCGAGACCGTGCCCCGCGATTCGACCGCGACCACGGTCTCGCCGCGGTTCCGGGCGAGCCCGGCGTCGAGTGTGAGCTCGCGGAGCGCGAGCGAGGCCCGGCTCCCGACCTTCAGCCCGATCGGCTCGGTGGCGAAGACCGTCGTCCGCTCGGGGTGGACGCCCCGGATCGTGAGCGAGACCGGGATCTCGGACGGCGTCTCGAAGGTCCCCGGGCCCAGCTCGATCACGTCGCCGTCGCGGGCGATCGCGAATGCCTCGGCAAGCGTCTCGAGCCCGCCCTCGGTGCCCACGGCGATCACGATCGGCTCGCGCCGCGCCCGCGGCTCGAAGGTCAGTGCGAACACGGCGTCCGTCAGGTCGCCGACCGAGTCGTCCGGCCGCCAGACGTAGTGGCCCCGGTCGCCGGTGCCGGTGGGATGGTCGTACGGCAGGTCGCGGGCGTCCTCGATGAGCCGCCACGACCGGGTGCCGCCGCTGCCCGCCAGCCAGTGGATCGCGACGCCGGTGCCGGGCGGGAAGCCGCTCGCCCGCCAGCGGATCGGGATGCCCGCCTCGCGGTCGAAGGTCTGGCCCGGCCGGGGCGAGAGGAGCGTGACCGACACCTCCGGCGGGGCGCCGGCGCCGGGCGCGTCGCCCGCCGGCTCGTCCGTCGATCCGACGGCGCCGGCGGGGCCCGCGCCCCACGCCGGCGTGCGGCCGGTCGGCAGCGGCAGGTCGTAGGTCACGGTGAGGGCGACGATGCCGACGCGGCCATCCTCGCGGTTGTTCGCGATGACGATGCGATTGCGGCCGGCGGTCAGCACGTCGTCGAGGGCGTGCGTGACCAGGGCGCGGCCGGGGCTCGTCGGCAGCGTGCGGGTGCGGCCGTCCACGGTCACCTCGAAGGCGTGGTCCTCGGGCGTGCCGAGCCAGCCGAGCTCGCGGATCTCGAGCCGGGCATCACGGGCGCCGGCCGGCAGCTCGACCGTGCACTGGAGGGCCAGGCCGTGATCGAGCCGCCACGCGCCGGACCCGGCGAAGGGGGCGAACGTCTGCGGGCTGACCGGGACGCTCGTGCCGATGCGGATCGCCCCGACCGCGACGGGCTCGCCGGAGGCGGCGGAGACCTGCATCAGGCGGCGGATGGTCGCCGGGGCGGCCGTCTCCGCCGGGTCGATCGCGGTCGCGGTCGCGGTCGCCGCGGCCGCGTGCGCGGCGGCGGCGCCGCCGGCCGCGGCGGGCCGCGGACCGGCGACGCCGAGGCCGAGGCCGATCGCCACGGCGAGCGCGCCGGCGAGCGGACGGAACACGGTGCGCACGAGGTCGGTGGATCGAGTCATCGGTCGGCTCCCCCTCAGAAGATCCTGGCGATGGCGAAGGAGACGGCGTCCGACGGAATGCCGAGCTGCGTGCCGAGGTCGGCGGCGACGGCCTCGAAGTCGTCCGGCGTCTCCGCCCGGTCGACGCGGGACCGCCAGCCGGCGTCGGGCGCGAGCACCGCGGCCCGCGCCTCCGGCCGCGCCGCGGCGGCGAAGGTCTCGGCCGCCCGCACCGCGGTGCCGCGGCGCTGGGTCACCAGCCCGTCGTAGACGCTGCCGGCGATGCCCTCGGCCGCGGGGAACCGCTCGCCGTACTTCTTGCCGACGCCGGCGGTGAAGGCGGTCCGCCCGAGCTCCAGCGGATCGATCCGCTCCCCGGCGATGGCCGAGTCGAGCGTGCTGCCGAGCACGTTGCCGGCCACGGTGCCGACGATCGGGCCCACGCCGGGGACGAAGGCTCCGGCGGTGCCCAGGGCGGTCTGGAACATGCCGCCGCCCCCGCCGCCCCCGCCGCCCCCGCCGCCGGTGATCGCGCCGAAGAGCCCGCCGACGCCGCCACCGCCGCCCGCGAACCCGGCCGCGAGCTCGCGGTTGCGGTCGGCGACCATCGACGCCGCGCCCCAGGTCGCGTCCTCCAGCCGCGCGAACCCGGTCTGCATCGTGCTGTCGAGCCGGTCGAAGCCGTGGTTGATCGCCCCGAGCGTCTGCTGCTGCACCTCGAGCGACTGCACCGCGACGTTCAGCTGGGCCTCGGCGATCGCGTGCTGACGCTCGAAGCCGCGGTTGAGATCCCGGTTGAGGCGGGTCACGGACTGCGTGACGTCGGCGAACCCGCGGTTCATGTCGCGGTGCATCGCGACGAGGCTGCGGTGCACGCCCTCGAGCCGCTGGTCGAGCCGCGCGAGCCGGACGTTCGTCTCGCGGACGCTGGCGGCCACGTCGGCCATGGTTCCGTGGATGGATCGCAGCTCGCCGTAGATCGCCTGCAGGTCCTGGTGCAGCACCTCCATCGACTGCTGGAGGGTGGCGAAGCCGCGCTCCATCACCGCGCGGTCGAGCCGGTGCTCGGCGATCAGATCCTCGAAGCCGGTCCGCAGCACGTCGCGGGTCAGCCGCATCTCCTCGCGCAGGGCGGTCACGAGCGAGCCGTGCTGCTCCACCAGCGTGCTCCGGATCGACTCGAGCGTGGTGATCAGCTCCTGATGCCGCGCCTCGGCCACGATCGCGTCGGACGCCTCGGCGGTGGCGTAGGGGCGGAACCACCGGACGACCGAGTACAGCCGCTCCATCCGCTGGGCGAGGTTCAGTCGGAGCCGGTCGTCGATCGCGGTGGGCCGGCGGCCGAGCACCGAGCGTTCGAGGAATCGCAGCACCTGCGGCGTGGGCGTCTCGGCCGTGATCGCGGTCCAGAGGTCGCGGTAGTCGAACCGCATCGCCCGCAGCCGGCGATTCACCCAGTCCTCCATCTCGGCGTCGGTGCGGGTGGCCGCCGCCGCGTCGTACGCCGCTTCGTGCTCGGCCAGCAGCTGCTGCCGCGCCCGCTCGACGGCGGCGGCCGCCTGCGGGGCGTCGGGGAACGCGAGCAGGAAGCCGTCGTACGCGTCGACGGTGTCCAGCTTGGTGGCGAACGTGAAGGCGAGGTGCTCGGCCCGGGCCCGGGCGACGAGCGCCTCGGGGGTGTTGGGGTAGCGGCCGAGGAAGTCCACGTAGCCGGGCAGGCGGTCCTCGGCCCGGTAGAGCTCGAAGACCTCGGCGATCGCGAGGCGGGCCCCGAGCCGGTGCGGGTGGGCCGCGATCAGCTCGTGGTACGCGGGGATGCCGGCGGAGGCGCGGACGAGCTCGAAGCGGATGGCGTAGGCGTCCGCCGCCGCGTCCGAGTCGGGCCACCGCTCGATGAAGGCGTCGAGGATCCGCGGGTCCGTCCGGTCGGCGATCGCCGCCCACGCCTCGGCCGCCGCGGACTCGTACCGGCTGCCGGCTCCGGTGGAGACGCCGCTCACCGCGACGATGAGGCCGGGCGGGGGCGACTCGTCCCCCGTCCGCCACCAGGACGGCATCCCGTCGTCCGCGGCCGCGAGGCCGCCGGCGGCGAGCAGGGCGGCGACCGCAAGCGGGATGCGGACGCGGAGACGGTGGAGGAGGCGGTGGCGGGGGGCGTGGTCGGGCATGGCGGGGTCCGGGAAGAGGTGGGGCGAGGGCCCGGGGAAGGGGTCTGGTCCGGGATCGCCCGGTTCCGTCGCCCGGTTTCGTCACCCGGTTCCGTCGCCCGTCCATGCGACGTTCCGCCGCCGCGCGCCCGATCGATTCCGCCGGCTTCCCGTGCCGCGGACCGGCGGAGATGGGTCGAGCGAGGGACCGCTGACCGGCGGGATGGGCCGGGAGCCGCCGGCCGAGGAGTCGACCCGCGCGGGCCCCGGAGCGTCCACCGCACGGGAGCGACGGGCGCAGCGGCGGCCCGTCAGGGCGTCCCGCCCGCTCCCGCGCGATTCAGCCACCAGAAGCCGGCGTTCAGGTAGGTCGCGAAGGCCACCCAGAGGCCGTACGGCACGAGCAGTCCCGCGGCCGGGCGGCTGATCCGCCCGAAGGCCACCACGGTGGCGAGGATCGCGGCGAGCAGGACGAGGATCTCCGCGAGGGCCAGCCCCGGTCGCCGCAGTCCGAAGAAGAGCCACGACCAGAGGGCGTTGAGGACGAGCTGCGTCCCCCACAGCCCGAGCGCCGGGCCGACCGGACGGTCCTCGCGCCGCCGCCAGACGAGGAAGGCCGCCACCGCGATCGCGAGGTAGAGCGCGGTCCACACGGGACCGAAGATCCAGTTCGGCGGGGCGAGCGGCGGCCGCTCGAGCGACGCGTACCACGGCCCGGGCGTGAAGAGCGCCCCGGTGGCGGCGGCCGCCGCGACGAGGGCCACGAACACGAGGAGCGGCACGAGCGATCGCATGCCGCGAGTCTACCGCCGGGCCGGGGCCGCCCCGTCAGGGAGCGGTGCCCGCTCCGGTCTCCGCGCCCCGCCGCAGCCGCCGCACCGCCGCGCGGAACGCCTCGAACGCCGGCTTCGGCGTGGCCTCCGCGTCGCTCCGGACGAGTCCCGTCGGCCCGAACGCCTCGGCGAAGGCCTCGGCGAAGCACCCCGGCATCCCGCCGACCACGAGGGCGTCGACGAGCCACTTCATGCCGTCGCGGGTGTGGTCGTTGAGCGTCCACACCGAGACCGTGCGGACGTGCTCCCGCCGCGCGGCGAGCTCCCGGCCCAGGGCCTCGATCACCCGCCGCTGGGTCCCGAGCCCGGCCAGCGGGCCCAGCGTGCGGGCCCGGTCGTCCCAGCCGGTCGACTGCCCGAACTCCTGGATGCACACCAGCCGTCCGCCGGCGGCCTCGACGAGGGCGTCGAGCATCGGCCCCACCGCCTCCGGCCCCGTCGCCCGCGGGATCGGCAGGTCCACGCCCCCGAGGGTGCAGGATCCGTCCGGCACGAGGTCGTAGGCGTACTGGTTGAAGACCGCGACGTCGGTGAGCGGCATGAGGGCCGGGATCGACGGGTCCTCGGGGCCGGCGAACACCACCGTGACCGCGAGCCGCGGGTCGATCGTCCGCACGTGCTCGACCGCCGCCGCCACGAAGGCGGGAAAGCTCGCCGCGGACCGGGGCTCGTCCTCGAAGAATCCGCCCGGCTCGTTGGCGACGCCCAGCATGTACACGCCCCGGGGGATCATCTCGGGGACGATCGCGTCGAGCACCCGCCGGAACCCGCCGAGGATGCGCGGATCGTCCCAGGGCGTGCCGGCGGCGATCAGGGCCGCGACGTGCGGCGGCAGCGCCTCCGGCCCGCCGCTGTCGATCACGGTCACGTTCACGAACTGCCGCGGCGTGCCGCGGGCGATCGACGCCTCGAGGGCCTCGATCAGCGGCGCGGGGTCGGGGCGACCCGGCACCGGCTCGAGGTCGGCCCAGTCCACGAGGTGGCGGGCGGAGTCCATGCCCGCGGCCACGAGCTCGGCCCGGCGGCCGGCCACGGCGGCGGTCACGACGGGGTCGAACCCCTCGTAGGCCTCCTGGGCCGAGAGGTGCACGCCGTCCGAGCCGAGCAGGGGGAGCGAGGCGGCGAGGGGCGGTGCGTCCGGCCCCGTGGGCTCCGGGCCGCCCGGGGAGGCGGAGGGCGGATCCCCGCACGCGGCGAGCGTCGGGACGAGCGCGGCGAGCAGCGACGCGAGCGCGGCCGAGCCGGGGAGGAGACGGCGACCGGGCGCGTCGGCCGCGCGGTGGAGAGGGGTCATGGGCGGACTCCCGAGGCGTGGGGACCGCCGCGCCCCTGCGGTCCGCCGTGCTCTCGACCGTCCTTGGCCGTCGGGCGCCGCCGATTGCACGGCGGTCGGCGGCCCCCTCGTCCCGATTCGCGACCGGCGGCCCGGGACGGCCCGCCGCCCGCCCGTACCATGTCCCCTCCCGTGCCCGGCCCCGTGCCGCGGCCGACCTTCCCGGACGAATCCCCCGCATGCCCCTGCACCACCGAATCCGCCTGCTCGACCACCTGACCCACGCCTCGTACCGCCCGTCGTCGGTGGACCAGATCATCGGCGAGATGCGGATCGACCCCGAGGACGAGCGGGACTTCCGCGACGCGGTCGAGACCCTCACGAAGGAGGGCCGCATCGAGGCCGACTTCACGGGTCGCCTCATGCTCGCCTCGATGCCGGACGAGATCACCGGCCGCATCAAGGTCAACCCGCGGGGCTTCGGCTTCGTCATCCCCGAGGAGCCGTACCGCGAGGGCGACGTCTTCGTGCCCCACCACGGCATCCACGACGCGGTGACCGGCGACACGGTGCGGTGCGCGGTTCGCCGCAAGCCGCCGCGGGGCGGTCGCGGAGGCCGCGGGGGACGCGGCGGCGGCGGCCCGGTGATGGACGTCGTGGGCGAGGTGGTCGAGGTCCTCGAGCGCGGGCGCGGGCAGTTCACCGGCGTCCTCATCAAGTACCACGAGTCGTGGGTGGTCGAGCCCGACGGCCGCGTGATCTCCACTCCGATCATCATCCGCGACCCGCACGCCAAGAACGCGAAGGAGGGCGACAAGGTCGTCGTCGAGCTCACCGAGTATCCCGAGGAGGGCTACAACGCCGAGGGCGTGATCGTGAAGGTGCTCGGCGACGCCGGCAAGCCCGACGTCGAGACGCAGGCCACGATCGAGGGCTACGGCCTCAAGGACGAGTTCCCGCAGGCGTGCAACGACGAGGCGCGGGCCGCGGCCCGTCGCTTCGACCGCGAGGTCGACGGGGAGCCGGCCGAGGTCGGCATCGGCCGGGCGGACCGCGAGGACCTGACCGACACGTTCATCTTCACCATCGACCCGCAGGACTCGAAGGACTTCGACGACGCGATCTCGATCGAGTTCGACGAGCGGAAGCGGGAGTGGGTGCTCGGCGTGCACATCGCCGACGTCGCCCACTTCGTGCGCCCGGGCATGAAGCTCGACGACGAGGCCCGCGACCGCGGCAACTCCTGCTACCTGCCGCGGCTGGTGCTGCCGATGCTGCCGGAGATCCTCTCCAACGGCATCTGCTCGCTGCAGGAGGGCGTGCCCCGGTACGCCAAGAGCGTCTTCGTGCGCTTCGACAGCCGCGGCCGCGTGACCGGCCAGCGGTACGCGGCCACGATCATCAAGTCGGCCAAGCGGTGCACCTACGAGGAGGCCCAGGCCCTCATCGACGGCGACGAGGAGGAGGCCCGGAAGCACGCCAAGACCGACACCGCCTACACCGACGAGCTCCGCCGGGCGATGGGCATGGCCGACACCCTCGCCCGCACCCTGCGGGGCCGGCGGCAGCGGGACGGCATGATCTCGCTCAACCTGCCGGACGTGGAGCTGGTCTTCGACGACGAGGGGCACGTGATCGACGCGGTGCCCGAGGACGACTCGTTCACCCACACCGTGATCGAGATGTTCATGGTGGAGGCGAACGAGGCCATCGCCCGGCTGTTCTCCAAGCTCGGCGTGCCCGTCCTGCGCCGGATCCACCCCGAGCCCAGCTTCGGCGACGTGGAGGAGCTGCGCAAGTTCGCGGCGTCGATCGGCTTCCCGCTGCCCGATCAGCCCGAGCGCGACGACATCCAGCGGCTGCTCGACCGCACGCGGAGCGAGCAGTCGGCGCGGGCGATCCACTTCATGGTGCTGCGGACGCTCACCAAGGCGTCGTACAGCCCGGCCCTCATCGGCCACTTCGCCCTCGCGTCCGACCACTACGCGCACTTCACGAGTCCGATCCGCCGCTACCCCGACCTTCAGGTGCACCGGGCGCTCGAGGCGTACCTCGAGGCCACCGAGAACGGCCAGAAGCCGCCCCGCGACCACGGAGCGGAGCGGAAGCTGGGCAAGCGGATGCTCGAGGATCCGCGGTGTCCGACCGAGGACGCCCTGATCACGCTCGGCCGGCACTGCTCGAACACCGAGCAGAACGCCACCGCGGCCGAGCGGCAGCTCCGGGAGTTCCTGGTGCTGTCCTTCCTCGCCGAGAAGCACCTCGGCGACGAGTTCGACGGCGTCGTCACCGGCGTCACGCCCAACGCGATCTTCGTCTCGATCGAGCGGTACCTCGCCGAGGGCATGGCCAAGGTGGCCGAGCTGCCGGCGGGCGGAGCCGAGCGGGGCAGCCGTGAGGATCGCGAGGCGGCCGGCGGGGGTGGGACCGGCGGGGCCGGCGGCGGCGGCGGCGGCGATCGGAAGCCGGGCAAGGCGCGCTGGGACGAGCCCTCCGAGAAGCGGCGGGGCGAGCGCTGGAAGATCGACGATCGCACCGGCCGGCTTGCCGCCTCGAGCGGGGCGTCGATCGGCATGGGCGACCTCGTCAAGGTGCGGATCGAGGAGATCGACGTCGCGGCCCGGCACATCGCGCTCGCGATCACCGAGCTCTCGACCCGCATGGCGCACAAGCACGGCGCCGGGGCCGGTGACGACGACGGGGGGCGCGGTGGCAGTGCGGCCCACGCCTCGAAGAAGCACCACGAGCGCAACCAGAAGCAGCGCTCGAAGCAGCGCCGCGACCGCGAGAAGCGCAAGGACTCGCGGAAGAAGGGACGCCGGCAGGGCTGAGGCGCCCGCTCAGGCGAGCCGCGCCGGGTCGAGCCGGCGGGCGCCGTCCGAGGCGACGATCGCGACCGCGGTCGCCGGACGTCCCGTCGCGGCGGTGGCCCGGCGGATCACCGTGGCCAGCCACGTTGCGGGCACCGGGCGGCGGGTCGCGAGGAGGATGCCGCCGCCCCAGCCGCCGCCGACCATCCGCGCGCCGAGGAGCTCGGCGCCGAGGGCGTGACGGACGATGGTCCGCACCGCCTCGACCGGCGGGGCGGACGCGTCGAAGTCGTCCCGGAGCGAGGCGTGGCTCGCGTCGAGGGCGTGGCCGAAGGCGACGGCGTCCCCGCGGCGCAGCGCGTCCGCCGCGACGTCGGTGCGCCGGATCTCGGAGAGGACGTGGGCGGCGCGGCGCGACGGCGCATCGCGGGCGTCGGCGGGCACCGTCATGCCGCGGCGGGCGGCCGCGGCCCAGTCGTCGACGCCGAGCGCGGCCGCGGCGCGGTCCAGCTCGGCCCGGCGGGCGGCGTAGCGGCCGTCGGCGAGATCGTGGCGCACCCCGGTGTCGACGAAGGCGAGGTGCAGGCCGCGGGGCGGCAGCGGCACCGGCGCCGCCGCGCGCGTCCGGCAGTCCAGCTGCAGCGCGTGTCCGGCCCGCCCGAGGACGGAGGCGAGCTGGTCCATGGGTCCGCAGGGAACGCCGAGGATCTCGTGCTCGATGCGGCGGGCGAAGGCGGCCACCGCGTGCGGGTCGCCGGGCGGCCCCGGGCCGGCGCCGGACTCGAGCGCGAGGCGGGCCGCGACGAGCACCGCGGCACTGCTGGAGCGGCCGCCGCCGGGAGGGACGTCCGAGGCGACCGCGACGTCCAGTCCGCGGGCGAGGGCGCCGGGGTCGAGGCGGGCGGCGGTGGCGGCGAGGGCGCGGGCCCACGGGGGCGGCGGGGGGCCCGTCAGCGGCGCGTCGACGTCCCACGAGGCGGCGCCGAGCTCGCGGCTGACGGCCCGCACGCGGCCGGCCGCGCCCGGTCCGGCCGCCACCCCCGCGGCGCGGTCGATCGCCACCGGCAGCACCGGGCCGCCGGCGTGGTCGACGTGCTCGCCGACGAGGTTCACGCGGCCCGGGGCCGCCGCCAGCGCGGCCGGGGAACGGCCGAACCGCGCGCGGAAGAGCCGCATCGCCGCCCGCGCGGCTCGTTCGAGGTGGTCCATGGGCGGCCAGTGTCGCACGAGGCGGGCCGGCGGCGGCCGCGGCCGGGCGACGGGGCC
>CAYLNM010000036.1:0-29490 GCA_964385045.1 uncultured Isosphaeraceae bacterium | reverse complement strand
CCCCCCCCCTCCCCACCCCGGAAGGACCCCACCGATGACCCACGTCCGTCTCGCCGCCGCCGTCCTCGGCGTCGGCCTCGTCGCCGGCGCCGCCTCGGCCGGCGACGCCCCCGCGGCCCGCAACGTGATCCTGCTGATCTCCGACGGTGCCGGCCCGAGCACCTGGCTCGCCGCCAACCAGTGGCAGTTCGGCCCCGACGCCGAGACCGGCCCCGACTTCGTGCAGCGGTACCAGCAGGACGACTTCGAGTCGTTCTTCATGACCTGCTACCCCGACAACTCGCAGCCCTTCCCGCCCGGCCGGGTGGACGAGCTCCTCGGCCTGCCCCCGGGCTCGCTGCCGCGGACCCTCCCGCCGCTGTGGAACGAGCTGCCGATCCCGGACCTCGGCGCCTACGACCCCGCGGCCGCCAACGACCTGACGCCGACCACGGTGCGGGTCCGGGCCTCCGACAACGGCCTGCTGACCGACCGCGGTCCGCTGCAGGACCTGACCCCGATCACCAGCAACCCGCCGGTCATCCAGCTGCTCGCCGACCAGCTCGAGGCCTCCGGCATCGTGGTGCCGGTGTTCGACGACGGCTTCGCGGCGTACGACTACCTGCTCTGGACCGCCATCACCGACTCCGCCGCCGCCGGCACCGCGATCGCCTCGGGGGTCAAGACCTACAACTCGGCGATCAACTACGTCGACAACGGCGAGACCAACGAGCCCGTGCCCTTCATCACCCAGCTGGTGAAGCAGAGCGGCCGCCGCGCCGGCATCGTCACCACCAAGCCGTTCACGGACGCCACCCCCGCGGCGTTCGGCACCCAGAACGACTACCGGAACGACGAGGCCGAGATCTCCAACGACATGATCCACAACGGGCTGCTCGACGTGATCATCACGCCGGGCCACCCGGAGTTCGGCTCCGGCGGCGTCCCGCGGGACACCCCCGACTTCGACACGATCAGCGAGGCCAACCTCGCCGCCCTCCGCGCCGGCGTGGACGGCTGGACCCTGGTCGAGGACGTCCCGGGCCTCGAGGCGATCGCCGACGGGGCGGCCGACGCCCCCGACCGCCTCTTCGGCCTGCTGCCGGTCTCGAGCCAGCTCAACAGCCGTGACACGAGCGCCCGCACCAACGCCTACGACCCGCGGTTCTACGACCCGGCGAACCCCAACGGCGCCGTGCCCTTCGTGATGCCCGACCTCCCGGAGCTCACCCGGGCCGCGATCAACGTCCTCGAGGAGGACGCCGACGGGTTCTTCCTCATGGTCGAGAACGCGTCGGTCGACTCCGGCGCCCACGGCAACGACCTGCCGCGGATCATCGAGGAGCAGCTCGCCTTCAACCGTGCGGTCGACGCCGTGATCGAGTGGGTCGAGACCGAGTCCTCGTGGGACGAGACCCTGGTGATCGTCACCACCGACCACGCCAACGCCCTCTTCCTGGGCCCGGACTCGGACACCATCGCCTTCCAGCCGCCGCAGCCGGTGGCGGTGGGCGAGCTGCCGCAGGGCATCTTCTGGTCGACCGAGCACACCAACGAGCTGGTGCCGCTCTTCGCCCGGGGCCCCGGGGCCGAGCTGTTCGCCGGCCTCGTCGACGGCATCGACCCCACCCGCGGCGCGTACGTGGACAACACCGACATCAACACCGTGATGAGCTCGGTGATCGAGGCCGGCGGCGTGCCCTGCGCCGACCTCGACGGTGACGGGACGGTCGCCCTGAACGACCTGCTGACCGTGCTCGCCGCCTTCGACGGCGAGGGGCCGCAGGGCGACGTCGACGGCTCCGGCGCCGTGGACTTCGCCGACCTCCTGCTGGTCCTCCAGCAGTTCGGCACCGGCTGCTGAGCCGGCGGCGGCTCCCCGCAGGAGGGGCCGCGACATCCCGATGCACGCTCCGCGGCCCCTGCTCCGGCGGGGGCCGCGGTCGTGCGCGGGGGCGCCGCGCGTCGCCGGGCGGCTGAACGGGATCCGAGCGCGATGCTCGCGGAACGATCCCGGCCGCCGCGGAATCCGGCCGCGCCCGCACGGGGTCGAAGCGGCGAGCGATTCGTACACTCGCACGCGGCGTGCGGACCGGCCCCCCGCGGTCGGACGTGCCGTCCCGCCGGGCCCGACGCTCACCCCCGTGTCACCTCGTCTGCCGCCGCCCCGGCCGATCCCATCGTCCGAGCGCCCGAGCCCCGCCGCCCACCAGGAGGAGCCCCGCCATGTCCCCGTCCGTCCGCCGCGCGGCGATCGCCGCCGCGCTCCCGCTGCTGCTCGTCGCCGGGGTCGCCCGCGCCGCCGAGACCATCCGCTTCGCGATCCCCGCCGGCCTGAGCTACCGCTTCGAGCAGTCCTCGACGATGGACCTCGACGTCGCCGTCGACATGGACGGCCGCCGGATGAGCGACCGCCAGCGGATCGTGCAGACCCTGCGGGGCACCGCCACGATCCTCGCCTCGGAGGACGGCCGGCCGACCCGGGCCCGCATCGCCTTCGACCGCGCGAGCGGCGGCTCCACCACGATGATGAATCAGGAGATGCCGCAGCCCTTCGCCCTCGCGGGCCGCACGGTGGAGCTCGCACTCGACGGCACCCGCGTCCTCGCCCTCGAGCCGCCGGCCGGCGATCCCCCGCTGCCCACGATCGACCTCGCGACCCAGCGGACGATCGCCGACGTGGTCGCGGCCGACGCGGAGATGCTGCCCGACGGTCCGGTGGCGGTGGGCGACACGTGGACCGCCCGGCCGCGGCGGGCGGGCGATCAGGTGCACCCCACGCTGACCTTCCGCGTCGAGCGCTTCGCCGACCGCGACGGCCGCCGGGTCGCCGAGCTGTCGGTCGAGGGCCGGCTCGCCTCCGCGACCGACGCCATGCAGCTCGACGGACGCGTCACCGGCCCGTCCGTGGTCGACCTCGCCACGGGCCTCACGCTGGAGAGCCGGCTCTCCGGCAGGCTCACCACCGCCTCGGAGATGGCCCAGGGCGGCATGACGATGCGGATGAACGGGCAGGGCACGGTGGAGCAGGCGGCGCGGGTCACGCTCGACGCCGGCGCGGTGGCGGGCGGCCCCTCGCCGGCCGGGGGCGGCGACGACGCTCCGGCCCCGGCCCCGTCCGGCGACGCGACCCTCGACGGCACCTGGACCGGCGACGGGCTCGAGATGCGGGTCGAGGGCGACGCGGTGCGCCTGACGATGGGCGAGCTCGCCGTCGCCGGCGAGCTGGAGGAACGTGCGGGCGGCCGATTCGGCGGGCGCTTCATGCACCAGGGCGCGACATTCCCGTTCACGGGCACGTGGACCGGCGACGAGGCGACCTTCACCACCGGCGGCCGGACCTACCGCCTGCGCCGGCCGGCCGCGAATCCGCTGGGCGGACCGGCGGGCGGCCCCACGAATCCGCTGGGCGGCGCGGGCGCCGGCGCCGCGGACGCCGCGGGTGGCGGCGGCACCGACGAGGCCGGCCCCGCTCCTCGGGACGGCGCTCCCGACCTGTCCGATCCGGACGCGGTGGCCCGCGCGACCGAGGGGTGGACCCGGCACCGGCACGTCTCCGGCGCCAGCTTCCGTCACCCCGAGGACTGGCGGGTGCAGGCGATGCCCGGCGGGCTCGTCATCTCGCCGCCGGACCTGCAGGCGGCGGACGAGTCGATCATCGCGGTCGGCACCCCGGCCGAGGGCGAGACCGATCCCGCGGGGCCGCGGGCGGTGCAGGCGATGGACGCGGTCGTCGCCCGGAGCATGCCGATGCTGCGGCGCACCGAGGCTCCCCGCTCGGTGCCGACGCCCGGCGAGCGGCCCGGCGCCGCCTACGAGTACGTGGGCCAGGCCCCGGACGGCCGGACGCTGCGGTGCACCATGCTCGTTCGGATCGTGAACGACGTCGCCCTCGGCTTCGCCGTCATCGGCCTCGAGCAGCGCGTGGCCGCCCGCGTGCCCACGGTGCGGCTGATGTTCGCGACGCTCGCGCACGAGCGGGACGCGGGTCCGGACGCCGGGCCCGGCGGCGGCGCCGGCGCGAAGGCGGGCGGGGGCGGAGCCACGCCGCCCGGCGACGCCCGGCTCGTCGGGGCCTTCCGCGGCGAGTCGATCCGGGCGCCGGGCCCCGGCGGCGTGAGCGTGAGCACGCAGCTGATCTGGGCCTTCAACGCCGACGGCACCGTTCTCCACGGCGCCCGCTCCGCGATGAACGCGTCGCGGCGGGACGCCGGCGGGAACCTCGTCTGGACCTTCGACGGCGAGAGCGGCGCCTCCATGCGGCGCGGACGGTGGTCCACCTCGGGCGACGTCCTGACCGTCCGCTGGTCCGACGGCGGCGTCTCGCGGTTTCGCTACGGCTTCGAGCCCGACGGCTCCCTGGTGCACCGCAACGTCCGCACCGGCAGGCTGATCAACTTCTATCCGCGGGTTCGGTGAGGCCGGCGGCGCGGCCGGCGCTCGGGCGATGCCCGCCGATCACCGCACGAGGGTCAGCATGAAGCGCGTCCCCTCGCGGGCCACCAGGGCGTGGCGAGCATCGGGGGGCAGCACGACCCAGTCGCCCGGCCCCATCGCCCGCTCGTCCCCGTCCACCGTGACGTCGAGGCGTCCGTCGAGGACGTGCACCGTCGCGACGAACGGAGCCTGGTGATCGGCGAGCTCCTGGCCCGCGTCCATCGAGAAGACGATCTGCTTGATCGCGTCCGTGTTGATCAGCGGCTTGCTGACCACCGCGCCGGGCACCACGGGACAGGTCTCCGGCAGCGAGGCGAAGTGGACGGCGTCGGTGTCGAAGAGGGGTCGGGCCATCGGCCCATGGTCGGGGGCGCCGCCGCCATCGACACCGGCGTCCGCCCCGACGGGCGACTGGGCGAGCGTCGCTGGGCCGCATCGGTCGATCTCGCACGCCGGAAGCCACGTCCCTGCCCCGCCGCGTTCGGCACGCGGGGACGCCGAACTCGAAGCGCCCGATCGCGGCGCGCCGTCGTCCGCCCGCGGGATCAGTCGCCCGCGCCCGCCGGATCGTCCTCGGACGCGACCGGCACGATCCGATCCGGCAGCCCGTCGCCATCCGTGTCCATCGGCACGCCCACCGCCGGCGTGGCCCCCATGTTGACCCCGAGGGCCTCGAACGCCGAGGCGACGCGTCCCGCGGTCTCGGTCACCCGCATCCCCTGCGCCCGGGCCCGGTCGGCGGCGTCCGACACCGCCGCCACCCCGCCGGCGTTGAGGTCCATGCGGAGCGCCCCCTGGATGTCGGCGAGGAGCGACTCGAACCGCTCGTACTGATCCGCGAGCGTCTCGTAGTCGACCTGCAGACCCGACAGCGATCGTGAGACGAGCCGCCGCCGCTCCTGCGACCGCTCGCGCAGCGTCGTGTCGTTGATGGCCGCGACCGCCTCGTCCCACCGCTGGAAGTAGGCCTCGCCGTCGGCCCGCATCCGGTCCCGCGTCCGGTCGACGGCGTTCGCGATCCGCTGCAGCTCGAGCAGGTCGCGCTCGTAGGCGGCCAGGAGCTCCGGCAGCGTGCCGCCCTCCATCGCCTCGAGGGCGTCGAGGGCCGCGAGCGTCTCGCCGACCTGCACCTGGCTGCGGCGGATGAGCTCGGCCGCCTCGATCAGCTCGGACGCGGCGGTGGCGCCCGACCCCTCGGTACGGGGCGGCCCGGAGCAGCCCGCCCCCAGCCCCGCCACGGACGACGCGAGGGCGAGGAGGACGGTGACGACGAGGCTTCGGTGGATCATCGCGGGGCTCCGGCCCGGGGCGGGAGCATCGCGTCCGCCCCCGGGCCCGCCACCGTACCACGGTCCCGGGATTCCCGACCGGACGACCGCCGATTCTCCCGTCGCCCCGTTGACGCCGACGGGTCGAGCGGACGACCATCGCGGATCGCCGTCCCCGCGGGGACGACGGTCGTCGCAACCGGGGGTGCCCGACGTCATTCAACGGGAGCACATCCCTCCCGAGGAGAAGGACCATGGTCACCCAAGCTCGCGTGGCCCGGACGAGCACCCTGCTCGCCGGCGCCGTCACCCTCTCCACCGCCGCCGCGGCCGTCGCCGGCGACTGCGTTCCCACATGGGACGGCTCGATCGGCGATCCCGGCATCAACACCGGCATCCTCTTCGACCTGACGACCCACGACGGAGCGCTGGTCGGCTCCGGCAGCTTCACCTCGATCAACGGCGTGTCCGCCACCCGCATCGCGGCGTGGGACGGCACGACCTGGAGCCCGCTCGGCACCGGCCTGCAGGGGGCCGAGGGCTACGCGGTCGCCTCCTTCGGCGGCGACCTCTACGCCGCCGGCTACTTCAACAGCGCCGGCAACGTCGACGGCACCGCCAAGCTCGCCCGCTGGGACGGCAGCGCCTGGAGCTCGGTCGGCGCCCAGCTCGAGAACTTCACCAACCAGCTGTGGGACCTGACCACCTGGGACGACGGCACCGGCGAGGCCCTCTACGTCGCCGGCAACTTCACGAACATCGGCGGCGTCTCGGACGCGAGCTACATCGCCCGCTGGAACGGCGAGTCGTACTCCGCCCTCGGCGCTCCGATCGCGGGCAACGTGCCGCTGATCGTCTTCACCGCCGAGGTCTGGGACGACGGCACCGGCGAGGCCCTGTACGTCGGCGGCCGGTTCACCTCGGTCGACGGCGTGTCGGCGAGCCGCATCGCGAAGTGGGACGGGTCGCAGTGGTCCGCCCTCGGCTCGGGGCTCACCGGCCCCGGCGTCACGCCCTCGGTGATGGCGATGGCCGCCTTCGACGACGGCACCGGCGAGGCCCTGTACGTCGCGGGCCAGACCTTCAACACCGCGGGCGGCGTGCCGGTCAGCCGCATCGCCCGCTGGGACGGCTCGAGCTGGAGCGCGGTCGGGGCCGGCTTCGACGACGGCATCGTCTGGGGCCTGAGCGTCTTCGACGACGGCACCGGCCCGGCGCTGTACGCCAGCGGCACCTTCACGAGCTCCGGCGGGGTGCCCATGACCGGCCTCGCCCGGTGGAACGGCAGCTCGTGGGAGGACGTCGGCTCGACCGACGACGACACCTACCGCACCCTCGTCCACGACGACGGCTCGGGCCCCGCCCTCTACGTCGCCGGCCGCTACTCGACCATCGGCGGCGTGGACGCCGGCGGCATCGCCCGCCTGCAGCCCTGCCCGAGCGACGTGGACGGCGACGTCGACGGCAACGGGACGGTGGACCTCGACGACCTGCTGGCGGTGCTCTCGGCGTGGGGCGACTGCCCGCCCGCGTCCCCCTGCCCGGCCGACCTGAACGGCAGCGGCGACGTCACGATCGACGACCTGCTCGCGGTGCTCAACAACTTCGGCTGATCCTCCGGCGGGCCCGCGGGCCCCGAGCCCGAGGTGGACGACATCCGGATTCACGCGGCGCGGGGAGGCGGACGACGCCCCCCGCGTCGCGCGCCGAGGGGCGGGGACGCCGCCGTCCTGTCGGGCGCGCTCCACTCCTCGCGCCGCGCCGCGCCGCGCCGATGCCGTCCGTTCGACCCGGTCCATCCGCCCGGCGCCGCGCTCGCCGCCCCGCGACGGCACCACCGTGGCTCCGCGTCGCCGAAGGCGATCACGCCCTTCCGGGCGTCGCCCCACCACGTCGCGGCCATGCACGACCCCGCGCCGAACGCTGGCATCGGGCTCGGCCACGAGCGGAACGGCGCGCGCCGCGGCGACGCGCACGCCGGTCGCGGCCCCGCCGGACCGCGCCGAGCCCCCAGCCCCTCCGCGGGCCGACCGACGATCGCGATGGTGGCGGCCACTCGCCGGCGCCTCCCGGGCGGGACGCTCCGCGCCGGCGACCGCCCCGAGGGGGTCGCCCGGAAGGACGAGCCGAACCTCGAGACTCCCGTGCCGTCCTCCTGCTCGCCGCCCGCCAGCTGCCGCCCGCCGTCCGCCGCCCGCCGCTCGCCGGGCGGAGGGGTCCGCGACCCGGCCGGCGGACCATTTTCCACAAATACACAAACGCACATTTGACATTTGGTGACGCGGGGCTGACACTCCGGCCATGGCGAGCCCCATCCACATGCAGGCGGCGCAGATCGGACACGCGTTGTCGAGCCCGGTCCGCCTCCGGGCGCTGAACCTCCTTGCCCAGCGGCCGTGGACCGTGGGCGCGCTGGCCCGCGAGCTCGGGGAGAGCAGTGCCGCCACGAGCGCACACCTGAAGGTGCTGCGGACCGCCTGCCTCGTCCGCCACGAGAAGCGCGGCCGGCAGGCCTGGTGCCGGGTGTCCGGTCCCGAGGTCCTCGACGTCCTCGTCGCGGCGCACCGCGCGGCCGAGGCGCTGCTGCCGGAGATGCAGGCGGTGGTCCGGGAGGCGTCGGAGGACCCGGCGCGGCTCGACGCCGTCGATCCCCGTTCGCTGGCCGAGGATGCGGCCGCCGGCCGCGCCGTGCTGCTCGACCTGCGCCCGGCCGAGGAGCACGCGGCCGGTCACCTGCCGGGAGCCCGCTCGCTGCCGGCGGCCGAGATCGACGAGCTGCCGCCGGAGGACCTGCCGCGGACCGGCCGCGTGCTCGCCTACTGCCGCGGGCCCTGGTGCGTGATGGCCCGCGAGGGCGTCGCGCGGCTGCGGGACCGCGGCGTCGACGCCCGCATGCTGCCGCTCGGCGTCGTCGAGTGGCAGGCCGCGGGGCTCGAGCTGGAGCGCCGCGTCCCCGCCTGAGCGGCACGCCGCCCCGCACGCCCCGCCCCGCTTCCCCGACGACTCGTGACCGACTTGGAGATCATCCCGTGCGCACCCCCGCTCTCGTCCCCTCCCCCGCCCGCCTCCCGCGGCGAGCCACGCGTCTTGCCGCGGGCCTCGCGGGACTCGCCCTCGCCCTCGCGACCGGCTGCTCGACCGCCCGTTCGACGGCGGTGCACGCGTCCTGGTCCGGCGCATCCGCGGTCGCCGCCGCGACCGCGACCGGCGCCGGAGGCGACCGCCCCGTCATCGGCCTGCAGCACGAGGGACCGATCCGGGTCGTCTACCAGATCAGCCGCGACGAGTGGAAGGACGGCGTCGGCAAGGGCCTGTTCTACCTGGAGAAGCTGCACCAGAGCTACCTCGACGCCGGCGTCAGCCCCGCGCGGCTCGACGTGCGCGCCGTCTTCCACGGCCGCGCCGCCGACCACCTGCTCGTGAACGAGACCTGGGACGCCTGGCGCGACGTCGAGGGCGGCAATCCCAACGCCGAGCTCGTGGCCGAGCTTCTCGAACGCGGGGTGTCGCTCGAGCTGTGCGACACCCGGCGAGAGGCCAACGGGTGGTCGAAGGACGACGTGCTGCCCGGCGTCCTGCTCGTGACCGGGGCGTACCAGCGGGTGATCGACCTGCAGCAGCAGGGCTACGCGTACATCCGCTTCTGACGCTCCCGCCGGACCACCGCCCCGTCGGGCCGCCTCCGCCCCGGACCGCGACGCCTCGCCGCCCGGCGTGGCCGCGCCCGGGGCGCGGGACGACGCCGATCGGCCCGCCGCGCCGGCCACTGGCACCGCCGCCACCTCCCCCGACGCCCGCCTCCGGCGATCCCGCATTCGCAGTCGCGACCGGTCCCGCGTCGATCGCGTCCGGCCGACCACCGTCCCCGAGCCGATGCCCCGGCGCTAGCGTCCGGGCGACCGGGCGACCTGGCGCCGGGGCGGCGCCCGATCGCCGGCCTGCTCGGGAGTCGCGCCGTGTACATCGTCGTCGTCGGCGCGGGACTCGAGGGCGTCGGCCTCGCCCGCATCGCGGTGGAGGCCGGGCACGACGTCGTGCTCGTGGAGCCGGACGCGGCGGCCGCCCGCCGGGCCGCCGAGCTCGTGGACGTCCGCGTGCTCGAGGCGTCGATCACCGACGCCGGCATCGTCGAGGAGTCCGGCCTCGCCGGGGCCGACGCGGTGTTCGCGGTCACGGGCGACGACGCGGCGAACCTGATGTCGGCCTTCCTCGCGCGGGAGGCGGGCGTCGCGCGCATCGTCAGCGTCGTCAACCAGCAGGAGCACGACCGGCTCTTCCGGCACCTCGACGTCGAGACCCTCGTCGACCCCGAGCGGATCGTGGCCGAGAACCTCTTCGCCCGCATCTCCGAGACGACCCACGCCGACGTGCTCCGCCTGCCCGAGGGCGCGCAGGCCCACCACGTGACGCTGGGCGAGGACTCCAGCCTCGTCGGCCGCACCCTCGCCGAGTGCGACGAGGACGGGCGGATCCCGTCCGAGTCGATCATCGTCACGCTCCGCCGCGACGACGGACTGGTGGTCCCGGACGGCGAGACCCGCTTCCGCCCCGGCGACCGGGCGTGGATCGTCAGCGGCCGGGCGCTGTCGGACGACGAGCTCGCGGCGCTGCGGGGCGGCACGTGAACCCCCACGCGGCGACCATCGCGCGGCACGTCGGCGTCCTGCTCCACGTGCCCGCCGCGATGGCGGCGGTCTCGCTCGTGCCCGCGGCCGCGTGGCGCGAGCCGGGGCCGGCCTCGCGGCCTTCGCCGCCACCGGCGTGCTCGCCCTCGTGCTCGGCCAGGCCCTCTTCCGTGGCTTTCGCGGGGCCGCCCTCGGCGGCATGTACCACGCGGCGATGGCCACCGCGCTGGCGTGGCTGCTCGTGGCCGTCGTCGCCGCCACCCCCTTCCTCGCCGTGGCGTGGATGGCCGCGCCCGACGCTCCCGCCGCCGCCCGCGGCTTCCGCGATCCGGCGGACGCGCTCTTCGAGGCGTTCTCGGGCATCACCGGCACCGGGCTCAGCGTGGTCGCCGATCCCTCGACCCTGCCCCGCTCGCTGCAGTGGTGGCGGTCGCTGATGGAGTGGGTCGGCGGGCTCGGCATCGTGGTGGCGATCGTCGCCGTCTTCCAGCACGGGGCGGCGGGCTACCGGCTCTTCCGCTCCGAGGCCCGCGAGGACACGATCCTGCCCAGCGTGCGATCGACGGTCCGCCGGATCGGCCTGATCTACGTCGCCTTCACCGCCCTCGCGGTGGTCGGGCTCCTCGCGGCGGGCCGGCCGCCGTGGGAGGCCCTCAACCACGGCCTCACCACGATCTCGACCGGCGGCTTCACGATCACGCCCGACAGCCTCGCCGGCTACGACCTCGTCGCCCGCACCGTCGCGATGGCGGCGATGATCGCGGGGGCGGTGAGCTTCCAGGCCCACAGCCGGGTGATCGCCGACCGCCGGCCGAGGGAGATGCTGCGGCGGGGCGAGCACCGGGCGCTCTGGGCGATGCTGCTCGCGGGCTCGGGCCTCGCGATCCTCCTCGTGCCGGCGGAGGCGGTCCGCACGTGGAGCGACCCCGTCTTCAACTGGGTCTCCGCCGCCACCACCGCCGGCCTGAGCACCACGCCGATCGCCGAGTGGAGCGTCGCCGCGAAGCTGCTGCTGGTGATCGGCATGACGATCGGCGGCGAGGCGGGGGCGACCGTCGGCGGCCTCAAGCTCGGGCGCCTCGTCATGGTGCTCCGGGGCCTCGCCTGGCGACTGGCCGACGTTCGCCGCACGCCGCACGAGGTGACGACCCGCCGCATCGACGGCGAGCCGGTGCGCGAGGACGCCGCCCACGCCCGGGTGCGGGCGGCGGCGATGCTCGTGGCCCTCTGGCTCGGCTGCCTGGCCCTCGCGACCCTCGCCCTCGCGGCGATCGCCGGCGATGGTCGCCCGCTCGAGGACGTGCTCCTCGAGACCGCCTCGGCCCAGGGCAACGTCGGCCTGTCGGTCGGCATCGTCTCGCGCGAGCTCGGCACCGCGGCCAAGGCCCTGCTCTGCCTCGTGATGTGGCTCGGGCGACTCGAGATCATCCCGGTGCTGGTGCTGGCGAGCTCGTTCCTGGTCGCGCCACGGCGGCAGGCGACGCCGGAGGCGTGAGGCGAGCGGCGCCCGGCCGGCCGCCCGGCCGCGCGTCGCCCCCGTCTCAGCCGAGCAGCGGCGCGACCAGCGCCGCGCACGCCGCGAAGGCCAGCAGCGGGACGATCGTCAGCCGCAGCATCGCCGAGACCGGGTCGCCGCCGGGCTCGGCCTCCCGCGCGGCGGGCCCGCCGGATCCGTCGGCGCGACCGCCCCCGCCGGCCCGCCGCCCGCCCGTGAGCCCCAGCACCGCCGCCACCGCGACGAGGTTGTGGATGCACACCATGTTGCCCATCGCCCCGCCCACCGCCTGCATCGCGAGGACGGTGGCCACGTCGAGCCCGAGCGTCTCCGCCGCCGTGACCTGCACCGGGCCGAAGGTGAGGTTCGAGACCGTCGCCGAGCCGGAGAAGAAGGAGCCGAGCGCCCCGATCAGCGGGGCGACCGAGGGCCACAGTCCCGGCTCGACCGCCCCCACCGCCCCCGCCGCCGCGTCGCCGATCACGACCACCGGGGCCGAGGGCCCGCCGTGCATGAGCAGCTTCACGAGGACCAGCGCCCCCGCGAGGGCGATCGCCGGACGCACCAGCCGGCCGCCGGTGCCGATCCACGCCCCCGCCGCGGCGCGGCGGTCCATGCCCAGCAGCGGGATCGCCAGCAGCGCCGCGACCACGAACGGCAGGATGAACGGCACGTAGAGCAGCGGCATCCGCCAGGCGATCCCCGTGCCGAGGATGTCGTCGAGGCCCACGACCGCGGCGACCGAGATCCACGCCTCGCCCAGCGGGCCGAGGCCCAGCGTCGCCGCCGGCCGGTCCGCGGTGAGCAGCGGCTGCAGCCCGATCGCCTCGAGCCGGGTCAGGGCGAGGATCAGGACCGTGAGCAGCAGCGGGGTCGCGGCCCGGGTGAGGGACGGAGCGGCCGGGCCCGCTGCCTCCGACGGCGCTCCGTCCGCGTCCGCGTCCTCGTCCGCCTTCGTGCCGGACGCTCCGCCCCGCCGTCCCATCGTCCGTGCCGCCACCAGCCCCGCCGCGAGTCCGGCCAGGCCGCCCGCGATCGAGGGGAACTCCAGCGACCGTCCCGCCACCGCCCAGGACGCCCCCACCGTCGCCCCGACCACGAGCACGATGGGCCCCGCCCCCCGCACGATCGTGCGCCACGGCATCAGCAGTCGCAGGGCCAGGGCGACCACCACCGGGGCCGCGACCACCTGGACCACCGCCGCCCGCCGGCCGATCTCCAGCAGCGACTCGCGCGGCAGCTCCAGCTCGCCGAGCCCGAACCACAGCGGCGTGCCGACCGCCCCGAAGACCACCGGGATCGTGTTCATCACGAGGCAGGCCGCCGCCGCCCGCACCGGCGGAAAGCCGAGGCCGACGAGGATCGGGGCGGCGAGGGCGGCGGGCGTGCCGAAGCCGGCGAGCCCCTCCACGAGGCACGAGAACGCCCAGCCCACGAGCAGCACCTGCACCAGCGGATCCGGGCTCAGCCGACGCAGCCGCGCCGTGAGCACCGCCATCGCGCCGGACCGCTCGAGCGTGGTGAAGAGCAGGATCGCCCCGAAGACGATCGCCAGCGGAGTCAGCGACGACAGCAGGCCCTCGATCACCCGCGCGTGGATGCCCGCGAGATCCGTGGTGCCCCGGGCGTGCAGCTGCAGGAGCCAGGCGAGGACGGCGGCCGCGGGCAGCGCGACCGGCGCCGGCAGCGGCAGGCGGAGCCGCGGGATCCGCAACGTCATCGCGAGCACGAGGGCCGCCAGCGGCAGCGCGGCGAGGACGAGGCTCATCGCCGGGCCGCGCGCGGTGGGGGCGCCGCGGCCGCGGGCACCGGCGGGCCGTCGATCGTGCCGATCACAGCCCCGGGATCGCGTTGGCCTCGGGCACCGTGCCGTCGCGCTCCATCGACGTGAGGTTCTCGATCGTGGTCGCGGCGATCGCCCCCAGCGCCTCGCGGGTGAAGAACGCCTGGTGCGACGTGATCAGCACGTTCGGGAACGTCATCAGCCGGGCGAAGACGTCGTCGGTGATGATCGTCGCCGACCGGTCCTCGAAGAAGAGGTCCTCCTCCTCCTCGTAGACGTCGAGGGCGACGCCGCCGAGCCGGCCCTCCTTGAGCGCCCCGATCAGGGCCCTGGTGTCGATCACCGCCCCGCGGGCGGTGTTGACGAGGAAGGCGCCCTCCGGCATCCGGGCGAGGGCCTCGGCGTCGATCAGGTGGTGCGTCTCGGGCGTGAGCGGGCAGTTGAGGCAGAGCGCGAACGTCTCGGGCAGGGCCTCCTCCAGCGACCGGTAGACGACCCCCGCCTCCTTGAGCTCGTCCTTCTCGACCGGGTCGACCGCGAGCACCCGGCAGCCGAAGCCGAGCATGATGCGGGCGAGCACCGAGCCGATCGCCCCCGTGCCCACGACGGTGACCGTCTTCTCGTGCAGGTCGCGCCCGAGCAGGCCGTCGAGGGCGAAGTTCTGCTCGCGGACCCGCTGGTGGGCCCGGTGGATGCGGCGGTTGACCGCCAGCAGCAGGCCGACGGTGTGCTCGGCCACCGCGTGCGGCGAGTAGGCGGGCACCCGGCCCACCCGCACGCCCAGCTCCCGGGCGGCGTCGAGGTCGAGGGAGTTGAAGCCGGCGCACCGCAGGGCGACGTTGCGGCAGCCCTGCTCGACGAGGGCCTCGAGCGTCTCGCGGCCGAGCTCGTCGTTGGTGAACGCGCACACCGCCTCGTGATCGGCGGCGAGGGCGGCCGAGCGCGGGGTGAGCCGCGGTCCCGCCCCGCCGCCCTCGGGATCGTCGAGGAAGTCGAGCTCGTGCGGCGAGCCGGCGTCCCGATTGGCCGCCTCGAGCGAGCGGCGATCGTACGGACGGGCGGAGAAGACGGCGGTGCGCATGGCGCGGGTTCCGAGATGGAGGCCGGCGTGGGGACGAGGGGCCGGATGCTTCGAGTCGAAGCGTCGCCTCGCCCGTGGAGGATACCGACCGCCCGGCGCGGGTCGAGCCGGGGGAACACGCACGCCGCGCGGTGGTCCGCCTCGACTCCGTGCCGTGCCGAGTCTCCGCCGGTTGCCGCTCCCACGACCCGGCAGTACGGTGCTCCGCGACGGTGCCACGCCCACGGGCGCGGCGAAGAGGGAAGTGTGGTTCGAAGCCACCGCGGACGCGCCGCCGTGAGGGGCGAGGACGCGAGGCACGCCGGGAGACCGTCCCGGGGCCACTGACGCGGAAGCGTCGGGAAGGCCTGCCTCGCGGAGCCCCGAGCCGGAAGACCTGCCGTCGAGCTCGTGTCGGCCCTCGCGATCCATGCCCGTCATGGAAAGGGTCCGGCGGCGATCGACGCGCCCTCCCCGCGTCGCGACCCTCCGGCATGCACCCACGCGACGGCCCCCGCCCCCCGGGAGGCCGTCCGCGCGATCCGGACGGACATCGAGGACCGTCGCATGGACGCGATCACCGAGAGCCGGCTGCGCCTGGCCATCACCTGCGCCCCGCGGTACGCCGAGCGCCTCCGCGAGGCCGTCGCCGCGTCGCTCGTCACGGTGCCGCCCGACGCGGTCTCGTGGCGACACGCCTCCGACCCGCGGCCCTGGCTGGAGACGTCCCCCCGATTCCGCGTCGGCCGGCTCGCTCCGCTCGCGGCCGAGGCCTGTCGCCGCTGCGAGCGATTCGTCGAGTCCGCCCTCGACGCCGAGCTGCTCCTGCGACACGGATGCGCCGGCCACTGCCCGTCGCTTCGGGCGAGGACCTGCGAGGAGCTCGAGACCGCGGCCTCCGCCCTCGTCACCGCGCTCGGCCGGCTCCTGGCCGGCGGTCGCCACGGCCACCGCCCGGACGCGGGCGCGGCGGCCCCGTCGCACCGGCGACGGCCGGCGACCGCCGGGCGAGGCAGCGAGCGGCGTCGCGTCGTCCCGCGTCCGGGGCGGGCCCGACGACGGCGGATCCGAGGCTGACCGTCGGGGCCGCCGCGTCGGGCGTCGCCCGGGCCCGGCCGGCGCGACCGCGGGTCGCCGGGCCGACGCGCGGGTACGGTGGGCGACTCCACGCTCCGGATGCCCGACCATGCCCACGCCCTGGATCCACCTCGCCCTCGCCGCCGTCTGCGAGATCACCTTCGCCAGCTCGATGAAGGCCTCGGCCGGCTTCCGTCACCCGGGCTGGACGGCGCTGACGATCGTGGCGGTCGCGGCCGGCATGTGGTTCCTCGGCCTTGCCCTCAAGGCCCTGCCGGTGAGCGCCGCCTATCCGATCTGGGTCGGCGTCGGCGCGATCGGAACCGTCACGATCGGGGTCGCGTTCTTCGGCGAGTCGCTCACTCCCCTCAAGCTCGCCAGCGTCCTGGCCATCGTGCTCGGCGTGGTCGGCCTGCGGCTCGCGACGCCCGGCACGGAGCCGGGGCCCGGGCCACCGCCCGCGGCGGCGGCCTCCGTGGCCGATGCGGGGGACGCCGGGCTCGCCGTCGGCGCCGGGGTCGAGGAGGACTGAGCCGCGATCGAGGGCGGGCCGCGGGTCGCCCGCCCGGCGGCCTTCCTCGCCACGCCCGTGGCACGGCCACCGCCGGGTCGCGCCGGACGCCTGAAGCCCGATTGGGCCGGGCTTCAGGCCGCCCTCATGTCGGTGCGCGAGGCTCCCGGCCATCGAAGCGCCTCGGCGATCGCACGCCGTCCGCCGGAGGCTCGCCTCGTCCACGTCCGAGACTTCGGAGTATGCCCATGGGCCTTCCCGCCAGCTCCCAGCGCGTCCGCGCGCACACCGCGGACCACGTGAACGACCGCATCCAGTCCGAGACGCTCGCGCGGATCGAGCGCCTCGCCCGGGACCCCGACGACATCGAGCCCCGCCTCCGCGCGCTCGACCGGGAGTGGGACGTGGAGCGGGTCCTCGAGACGAACGCCGCGACGCTCAGCCTGCTCGGGCTCGGCCTCGCGATCGGCGGGCGGCGGGGCTGGCTGGCCCTGCCGGTGGCGGTGAGCGGCTTCCTGCTGCAGCACGGGCTGCAGGGCTGGTGTCCGCCGCTGCCCGTCCTGCGTCGGCTCGGCGTGCGCACCGCCCGCGAGATCGAGGCCGAGCGTCACGCCCTGCTGATGCTCCGCGGACTCGCCGGGGGCCCCGAGGCCGACGTCGCCACGCACGCGACCGCGGCGACGGGCGCCTCCCGGCCCGGGGCGGACGGCGGCGACCGCGCCTGAGGAGCCGCTTTTCATCGCCCGCTCACGTCGCCCTCGCGACCCGCGGCGATCCTCCACCATCGCCTCGAGAACCAGAGAGCCCCCCGCCGCCGCGTCGGCCGCGGGAGGGGCTTCCCCGTCGGAGCAGACGCGATGGACAAGCACGAGCTGAAGGGCACGTGGAAGCAGGTCAAGGGCAAGGCCAGGGAGCAGTGGGGCAAGCTCACCGACGACGAGCTCGAGCGCATCGACGGCGACGCCGAGCAGCTCGAGGGGAAGATCCAGGAGAAGTACGGCACCTCAAAGGAGGAGGCCCGCAAGCAGGTCGACCGCTTCTGCGCGAGCTGCTGAGCGTCGCCGGCCCGCCCGGTCCCGCCCGGAACGCCCGGAACTCCCGGAACGCCCGTGCTACGGTCGCGGCATGCGCACGCGACTCCGCCCGATCCCGACCCCGGCCACCGTCCCGCTCGTCCTCCTCCTCGCGCTCGGCCCCGCTCCCGCCTCCGGCTCCCCGGAGACGCGGGACGGGGCCGCGCCGCGCGCAGCCGACGATCCCGTCGCCGGAGCCCGCTTCGTCGACGCGACGGACGCCCTCGGGCTCGGCGGGCTCGTGGGCGGACGGGCCAAGCTCGCCGACGTGGACGGCGACGGCCGGCCCGACGTGGTGGTCCCCGGCCGGACGGGCGACGTGCCCGCCGTCCTGCTCAACCGGCACCCGCATCCCTTCGAGCCGGTCGCCGATCCCGGCCTGCCGCCGCTCGCCCGCGGCGACCTGATCGTCCTCGCCGACCTCGAGGGCGACGGGCACGTCGACGCCCTGGTGACGCGATACGTCGAGGACGCCGACGCGGCGGACGCCCGACCCGAGCGCACCGCGATCCACCGCGGACGCGGCGACGGCACCTTCGGCCCCGCGATCCCGATCGACGCCGCCACCCCCGCCACCACCTGCGCGGTCGCGATCGGCGACGCCGACGCCGACGGCCGCCTCGACCTGCTGCTCGGCCACTGGTACGTCGCCTACGGCCGCAGCCTCGCCGGCTTCGAGGACGAGCTGCTGCTCCGCGACCCGGACCGGCCGGACGAGCTGGCGTTCGTGCGGGCCGAGCTGGTCCACGACGCCGAGGCCGACGACGGCGGCGGCCGCCCGACCTACGGCTCGATGATGCTCGACCCGCGGCTGCTGCGGCCCGGCGCCGCCGTCGGCCCCGGGCTGGCCCTGCTCGAGCTGGCCTACGGCCGGCGGTGGAACCGGCTGTGGAGCCGGGCGGGCGGGACCCCGGATCGCTGGACGGTCGACCCCGCGACCTTCCGCGGCCTCGACGGCGACGGGGTCCGCCACGGCCGGCACCCGGACTGGCTCGAGGAGCGGGCCCGCACCGATGCTCGCTTCGACCGCCCCGACGAGCGGCCCTTCCGGTCCAACGGCAACACCTTCGACGCGGCCTTCGGCGACGTCGACGGCGACGGCGACCTGGACCTCTTCCTCGCCGAGATCACGCACGCGTGGGCCGGCGACTCGTCGGATCGCTCGCGCTTCCTGATCAACCGGTTCGCCGAGAGTGGGACGCTGGCGTTCGACTCGCCGCCCCGGCTGTCGGTCGACCGCATCCCCGCCGACGAGACCGAGGGCGACCTCCGCCGGTGGAACCAGGGCGACATCTTCGCCGCCCTCGCCGACCTCGATCACGACGGCCGGCTCGATCTCGTGCTCTGCTCGAGCGACTACCCCGACCCGCCGCCCTTCGAGGAGCGGCTGCGGGTGTTCCTGCAGCAGCCCGACGGCACCTTCGCCGACCGCACCGCCGCCCTCGGGATCGACCACGTCGGGGCCGGACAGCCGTCGCTCGGGGACGTCGACGGCGACGGCGACCTCGACCTGCTGGTCGGCCAGTCGTTCAACCGGCTCACCCCCGAGCAGCGTCGGGCCGCGGGCCGCGCCAACGGCTCGATCGCCGCGGGGGACGACGACGACCCGGACGCCCGCCCCGAGCCGCGGGTCCGCCTCCTGCTCAACCAGGCGACCGTGGGCCGCGGGTCCGTGGTGATCCGTCTCGACGGCGACGGCGAGCGGGTGCCGCCGCACGGCTTCGGCGCGATCGTCCGCGTCACCGCCGACGTGGACGGCGATCCGTCCACGCCGCCGACCACCCAGGTCCGCTCGCACCTGCCGATCGGCGGCCACGCCGGCACGCAGCACGCGCTGCGAGTCCACGTGGGCATCGGACGCGCCGCCACCGCCCTCGTCGAGGTCCGCTGGCCCGCGGGGTCGGACCGGCAGCCCGTCTTCGTCGAGCTGCCCGCGGGGGCCCGGCCGGGCATCTCGCCGGTGGCGGCGACGGACGACGGAGTCGACTGACGCCGCTCGACGTCGGTGGTCGCCCCGCCTCCGCGCGTCGCCCCCCGGCGCTCAGGGCGGCGCGGTCGGGGGCGCCGGCGCGGCGGCGGGCCCGACGGGCCGCCCGCCCGCGTCCCGCTCGTACGCCGCGACCACCGGCGCCGCGAGCGAGCGGAAGCGGTCGTCCAGACGGCGGAGCGCAGCGAGCGGCCGGCGGCCGTCGATCACGTCCCCGCGTCTCGGGGCGTAGGCCGCTCGGATCCGAGCCGCCGCGCGGGCGAGCGCCCGGTCCGCGCGGGTCGGCTCGTGGTCCAGCGGCACCGCGTAGGTGAAGCGGCCCTCCGGCTCGGCCCACGTCGGCACGTGCACGAACTGCCGGTCGAGCCCGGGGCCCACCCGCCGCTCGGCCCCCTCGCCCGTCCTCTCGCCGCCCGCGTCGTCCTCGTCGTCGACGGCTGCATCCGCCGCGTCCGCCGCGTCCGCCGCGAGCCCGGCGGCCACGAAGAACTCGACCGCCTCGTCCGGGTAGCCGAACAGGTGGCCGTACGCCCGCCACCGATCGCCCCGCGGCATGCGGTCGGCCACCGCCAGCACCTCCGCCGGGTGCGTGCCGGGCGTGACGCCGTAGGGCGCCCAGAACCACGCGTGCCGCTCGAGCGTGCGGGCGAGCGCCTCCCGGTGCACCACGTAGGCGGCGACGCTGCGCTGACCGTCCCACGCGGTCGCGAAGACCTGCACGTCGGCGTACCAGCGGTCCGTGCGCAGCGGGGCGAGCCGGGCCCGGACGGTGCGCACCACGTCGAGGTCCGGCGCGGCGACGTCGAAGCGGTGCGACCAGATGCCGGTGCTCATCGGCTTGAGCCCGCCGGCGAGCGTGAACAGCGCCTCGTGGTCGGTCGCCTCCCGCAGCAGCTCGGCGAAGCTCGGTGCTCCCTCCGCGGCCACGGTCGCGAGCCCGGCCCGCGACGCCTCCATGCCCACCGACGGCGCGGGCGCCCCCACGGTCGCGCACCCCGCGAGCACCAGCGCCGCCGACAGGAGCAGACCAAGGCGGCGTCCGCGCGGGCCCCCGAGCGGGCGTCGACCGGTCGATCGGAGGTCGCTTCGTGCCATTGCGAACGCATTCTCATCCGGCGACGCGGGAACGTCAACGAGCACGGCCGGTGCACGGCCGCCGCGCTCCCTCGCGTCGCCGTTCGACCCGGTCGCGCTCGGACTAGCATCCGCCCCGCGACGCACCCCGACGCCGTCGCCACCCCCTCCCCCGCCCGGACGCCCCCGCATGCCCACCCAGGCCTACGCCGCCCCCGCCGCCGACGCCCCGCTCGGCCCCTTCTCGCTCGAGCGCCGCGCGCCGCGGCCCAGCGACGTGGCGATCGAGATCCTCTACTGCGGCGTCTGCCACTCGGACCTGCACATCGCCCGCGACGAGTGGGGCGGCACCGTCTACCCCGTGGTGCCCGGCCACGAGATCCTCGGCCGCGTGACCGCGGTGGGCGACGAGGTCACCCGCTTCGCGGTGGGTGACCTCGCCGCGGTCGGCTGCCTCGTCGGCTCCTGCCGCAGCTGCGACTCGTGTCGCGGCGGCCACGAGCAGTTCTGCACCGGCACCGGCCCGGTCATGACGTACAACTCCGAGGATCCGATCTCGGGGGGCGTGACCTACGGCGGATACTCGACCGACATCGTGGTCGACGAGTCGTTCACGCTGAAGGTGCCGGCGAGCCTCGACCCCGCCGCCGCCGCCCCGCTGCTCTGCGCCGGCATCACGACCTACTCGCCGCTGCGGCGCTGGAAGGCCGGCCCCGGGATGACGGTGGGCGTGGTCGGCCTCGGCGGCCTCGGCCACATGGGCGTGAAGTTCGCCCACGCTTTCGGGGCCCGCACCGTGCTCTTCACCACGTCGCCGGGCAAGGTCGAGGACGCGAAGCGGCTCGGGGCGGACGAGGTCGTGATCTCGACCGACGAGGACGCGATGGCCGCGCGGGCCGGCACCTTCGACCTGATCCTCGACACCGTCTCCGCCGACCACCCGATCGACGCCTACATGTCGCTGCTGCGGCTCGACGGCTCGCTGGTGCTCGTCGGTGCCCCGCCGAACCCGCTGCAGGTCTCGGCCTTCAGCCTGCTGTTCCCGCGCAAGCACCTCTCCGGCTCGCTCATCGGCGGGATCCCGGAGACGCAGGAGATGCTCGAGTTCTGCGGCGAGCACGGCATCGCCTGCGACGTCGAGCTCATCCGCATGGACCAGATCAACGAGGCCTACGAGCGGATGCTGAAGGGCGACGTGAAGTACCGCTTCGTGATCGACATGGCGTCGCTGAAGGGCTGAGCCGCGGCGGGCGGGGCCGCGGGCGAGCGGCGGGCGGCGGCCGACGCGGGGGGCGACGCGGCGAGCCACGCCGCCGCCAGGCCGAGAAGACGCCGGACCGATGATCGGAGGACCGCCATGCCCACGAAGGTCGAGTTCGACGGCGCGATGGGCGACCGCCTCGCCGCCCGGCTCGACGAGCCCGAGGGCCGCGCACGGGCCTGGGCCCTGTTCGCCCACTGCTTCACCTGCTCCAAGGACATCGCCGCCGCGAGCCGCATCGCCGGCGACCTCGCGGAGCGCGGCATCGGCGTCCTCCGCTTCGACTTCACGGGCCTCGGCCACAGCGACGGGGAGTTCGAGCACACCACCTTCACCTCGAACGTGGGCGACCTCGTCGCGGCCGCGGACTGGCTCGCGTCGGAGCGGACGGCCCCCGCGATCGTCGTCGGCCACTCCCTCGGCGGGGCCGCGGTGCTCGCGGCGGCCGGCTCGATCGACGCCGCCCGGGCGGTGGCGACGATCGGCGCCCCCGCGGACCCGGAGCACGTCCTGCACCTCCTCGGCCCGCAGGCGTCCGTGATCGAGGCCGAGGGCCGGGCCGAGGTCTCGATCGGCGGCCGCCCCTTCACCGTCGGCCGGGCCCTGATCGACGACCTGCGGGCCCAGGACCCGGCGCGGGCGATCGGGACGCTCGGGGCGGCGCTCATGGTCATGCACTCGCCGGTGGACGACGTGGTGGGGATCGAGAACGCCTCGCGGATCTTCGGCTGGGCCCGGCACCCCCGCAGCTTCCTGTCGCTCGACGACGCCGACCACCTGCTCCGCCGCCGCCGCGACGCCGACTACGTCGCCGAGGTGCTCGCGGCGTGGGCGAGCCGCTACGTGGACGACTGACGCGACCGCCCGCGCACGCCCTGCGCGGAGGTTCCCGGACCGAGCCGTTCCGCCGGCGCCCGGCTGTCCGCCGCCCCGCGGCCGGGTCGATGCGGAACCGCCGGCGTGGTCCGCGCGGCCGGGGGCGTCCCGCTGCCCGGCTGCCTCCCGGCCCGCCCCCCCGGCCCGGCCCCGGAGCCCCGCCATGCCCATGACCCAGGACGACATCCGGCGCCACTACGAGACGCAGTGGCGTCCGCCGGAGGACCCCGCCGACGCGGACGCCCTCCGGTCGCGGCTCTCGTACTCCTCGCCGGTGGAGGACGCGGTCCTCGGCCCCGCCTACGAGCGGCTGGTCGCGGACCTCGGAATCCGGGTCGACCGCGGACGGGTGCTCGACGTGGGCTGCGGCAGCGGCCGCTGGGTGCGCATGCTGCTCGACCGATGGACGCCGCGCGAGATCCTCGGCGTCGACTTCACCCACGCGTCGGTGGAGCTGCTGCGGGCCTGGGCGGCGAGTCGGGACGGCGCCGACCCGCCGGGGGCCGCGCTGCGGTTCGAGGTCGCGGACCTCACCGACCCCGGGCTGCCGCCGCTCGGGGCCTTCGACCTCGTCAACGTGGGCAACGTGCTGTTCCACGTGCCGGAGCCGGAGAAGTTCGCGGCCGCCCTCGTGAACCTCCGCCGCCATCTCGCCCCCGGCGGGCGGATCGTCACCACCGAGTACATGCCCCGCACCCGGATGCGGACCGAGTGGATGCTCGTGCGCAGCCGCTACGAGATGGAGGCCGCCTGCGCGGCCGCCGGCCTGCGGATCGTCGACGTGCGGCCGACGAGCTTCTTCGCCAACGACCCCATGGGACTCGACGGGCCCGACGAGGCGGTCCGAGGCCACTTCCACCGCGTCCGGGCCGGCATGCAGGCCTTGCTCTCGGCCGGCACCGACGAGTCCGTCCGGCGGTTCATGATCGAGTTCCTCGCCGACGTGGAGCGGGCCACGCTCGCGTACTGCGCCGAGCGGATCGCCCCCGTCGACCTGCCGTCCCAGAAGCTGGTGGTCCTGGCCGCGGACTGACCCCGCGGGACCGCGGCCCAACGGCCTGCCGCCCCCCGGTCCGCCGGCGCGGCGCCCCGCCGCCCCGCCGCGGCGCCACGCCACCGCGCTCGATCGGCGACATCGCCTCAGCCGGCCGCCACCGGCTCGAGCGACCCGCGGACGGTGTCCAGGACCAGGCCCCGCCGGTCGCGGACCGCGGCGACCACCACGAGCGCCGAGCGGTCCGCGGGCAGCACGAGCTCGCTCGTCCCGTCCCAGGGCCGGCGCACGCCGTCGACCAGCAGGTCCCACCGGTGGTGGTGCCCCATCAGGGCGACGCGGCACCCGGTGCCCGCCACGCCGGCGCGCACGAGCTCCACGTCATCGAGCTGCCGCGGTGCGGCGGTCCACATGCCCAGGGCGTCGTATGGATCCACCCACGGGCCGGCGTGACTGAGATGCACGCCGCCCGCCAGTCGCTCGCCGGCCGGGACCGGCAGCCGCATCGACGGCTCCAGCGTCCGCATGGCGGCCCGGGTCGCGGGGGTGACGGGAATGGCCGCCGCCACCTCCGCGTCGGCGGCGGCGGTGAGCCCGAGGTCGTGATTGCCCCACACGCCGGCGATCCCGCGCTCGGCGAGCACGGCGCACGTCGCGTCGAGGTCGCGGCCGAAGTCGGCGACGTCCCCCAGATGGACCACGCGATCGACGCTCCGCGCCTCGAGGGCCGCGAGCACGTCCCGCAGGGCGTCGGCGTCCTCGTGGATGTCGGTGACGATCCCCAGCCGCATCGCCTCACCGTCTCGGATCGGCCGTCGGCCGGCCGGCGGCGCTGCCGTCGGCACGAGCCCGGAGCCCCCGAGCGGCACGGCCCCGGTCCCGGCCGGCGACGTCGCGCGCCGCCGGCCGGGACCCGGGATCACGTGTCGCCGGTGCCGGAGTCGCCGCCGCCGTCCTCGGGAGCGCACGGCTCGCCCGTGAACCCCTGCCCCGGCACCCACCACTCGTGGCGGTTGGCCAGGGGATTGAAGCGGCAGTCGCGATCCGCGGGCTCGCCCCCGGACGCGGGCGGCGATCCACCCGTCGCGTCCCGTGAGTCGGACATCTCGGCGTCTCCGGACCGGAGCCGGAAGGGCTCGGTCACGGGGAAAGCGCCACGGCGCCGGGCCCGCGACAGGAGTTCCCGGAAAAAGCGCGAAACCGGGCCGTACGATGGACCGGCATGGCCCCCGAGGCCGTGGAGACGGACCGTGAGCCCGATCGAGGACCGCTTCGACCCCCGCACCGACACGTCGGAGACGCTGTACCTGCAGCTCCGGCGGATCGCCGAGGCCCGCTTCCGGAAGCTGCCGGTGGACGAGGCGGTCCAGGCCACCGACGTGCTCCACGAGGTCTGGAGCCGGCTGGCCGCCCGTCCGTGGAACGACCGCCAGCACTTCGTGGCCACCTTCGCCCGGGGCGCCCAGCACATCCTCGTCGACATCGCCCGGCGGACCCGCCGCCGACGGGAGCGGGAGCGGCGACACGCCGAGCTGCGGCTCGACCGGGACGTGTCGGCGGCGACCTGGCAGGATCCGGTCGGCCACCCCGAGGAGTTCCTCCTGCTGCACGAGGCGATCGAGGCCCTCCGCCGCGAGTCGTCCGCGGCCGCCGACCAGCTGCTCACGCACCTGCTGCTCGACGTGTCCGTCCGCACCATCGCCGAGGCGAGCGAGCCGCCGGTCTCCGTCCGGACCGTGCAGCGGAACCTCGCCGCGGCCCGGCTCTGGATCCACCGCTGGATGACGCGGCGCCTCGGCACCGACGGGTCCGGGACCGCCACCGGTCCGGCGTCCGGCGACGCCTCGACGACGGACGGGACGCGGGATCCCGCGGGCGGCGCGGCCCGGACGCCCGCCGACGCCCCGCCGGCCGACCCCGCCGCCGGGCGCCGGGACGGCGATCCCCGATGAGCGCCGAGGGCTCGGACCGGTTCCAGCGGCTCGCGGCGATCCTCGACGAGGCCCCCGAGGACACCGACCCGGCCACGCTCTCGGCCTGGCTGGACGCCGCCTGCGGGGACGACGCCGAGCTCCGCGAGCAGGCGTCGGAGCTCCTCGAGCACCGGGACGAGGTCCCGAGCGGGTTCCTCGCGCCGCCGCACGCGCGTCCCGCCGCGCGGCCGACGCCGAGGCGGATCGGTCCCTTCGAGGTCTCGGCCCGCCTCGGCCACGGCGGCATGGGCGAGGTCTACCGGGCCCGCGACCCCGAGGCCGACCGCGAGGTCGCGATCAAGGTGGTCCACGCCGCCGCCACCGACGAGGTGCTCGCCCGCTTCGAGACCGAGCGCCGCATGCTCGCCCGCATGAGTCACCCCGGGATCGCGCGGGTGCTGAGCGTGGGGCGGACCGGGGAGGGCGAGCCGTGGCTCGCGATGGAGCTCGTGCCCGACCCGGTGGACGTGGTGACGGACGCGGATCGACGCGGGCTCGACCTGCGGGCGCGGGTGGAGGCGATGGCCGGCGTGTGCGACGCCGTGCACCACGCCCACCAGAAGGGCGTGGTGCACCGGGACCTCAAGCCGGGCAACGTGGTCGTGTCCGGCGTGCCGGCCGAGGCCGCCGACGGGCCGCCGCGACCGCGGGTCATCGACTTCGGCGTGGCTCGCCTCGTGGACGAGGCGGCGTCCCTGGACTTCCGCACCCGCGTGGGGCAGCTCATCGGCACCCAGGCCTACATGGCCCCCGAGCAGGCCCGCGACCCGGCCGGCGCCGACGTCCGCAGCGACGTCTTCGCCCTCGGCACCGTCCTGTACGAGCTCGTCACGGGACGCCGCGCGTTCCGCAGCGCCGGCGGCCCGCCCGCGGTGCCGCCGGCGGCGGCCGGCGGGCCCTTCCCGATCCCGGCCGACCTCGACCTGGTGGTGCGGACCGCGATCGCGGAGGAGCCGGACCTGCGCTACGGGTCGGCCGAGGCCCTCGCCGCCGACCTGCGCCGCGTGCTGGCCGACGAGCCGGTGGCCGCCCGGCCCCCCACGGCGGCGTACCTCGTGCGGAAGTTCGTGCGCCGCCACCGGGCCTCGGTCGCCGCGTCGGCCGCGGGCCTGCTGCTGCTCGCCGCGGTGGCCGCGGTCGCCACCGCCCAGGCGATCCGCGCCTCGCGGGCGGAGGCCGCCACCGCCCGCTTCGCCTACCGCGCGGGCGTGGTCGCGGCCGCGAGCGCCGTCGCGCAGCGCGACGGGGCGACGGCGGCGGCCCTGCTCGACGAGGTGCCGCGCGATCGGCGCGGCTGGGAGTGGTGGCACCTCGACCGCCTCGCCCGCGGCCATGCCCGCGAGGTCCACGTGTCGGCGATCTGGACGCAGACGATCGATCACGACGCGGACGGGCGGGTCGTCGTCAAGCCGCAGCTCGCCCGCCCCCCCGACCGGACCGCCCCGCCCACGCGGGCCGGCGACCTGCTCGTGCTCGCGGCCGACGGGATGGCGATCGACCGGGAGGCACGACGGGCCGTGACCTGGTCCGAGCGGGAGCTCCGCATCGTCGACACCGCGAGCGGCGACGTGGTCTCGGTCCGCGAGCCGCCCTTCGACGTGGCCGCCGCCCGGCTCGACGACCAGCGGATCACGGCCCTCGGCACGGACGGCGGTCTTCGCACCACGAGGATCGGCGAGCGAGCGTGGACCGACCTCGCGATGCTCGCGGGGCTCGACCTCGCGCCGCGGACCGGCGCTCCCGGCGCGGTGGCCGTCGCGCTCGGACGCCGACCGGACGGCCGGATCGTGGTGCTGACGACCCGCGAGGTGCGGACGGTCGATCCGGGCGGCGACGCCGCGCCGGTGCGGATCCCGATCGCGGACGCAGCGGGCACGCCCGCCCTCTCGGCCGACGCCCGGCTGCTCGTGACCGGTCACCGCGACCACCGCGTGCGGGTGCGCGACGCCGCCTCCGGCACGATCCGGCACGAGCTCGCGCTTCCCGAGCGTCCGTTCGTGGTCACGATCGACCCCGCGGCCACCCGGGTCGCGGCGGGGACCATCGGCGGCACCGCGGTCGTGCTCGACCTGGCGACCGGGGCGCCGGTGGGCCGGCCGCGGATCGGCCACGCCGGCGCCGTCACGGCCGTCGCGTTCGACCCGTCGGGCTCGCTCCTCACGGCGGACCTGGCGGGATCGGTGCGGCGCTGGACGCTCGACGCCACGTCGCACGTGCCGGTGGAGCTCGCGCACGACGGCGCCGTGACCGACCTCGCGTTCACCGAGGACGGGCGGCTCCACACCCTCTCGCTCGCCGACGGCCGCCGGACATGGGCATCGCCGGGCGCCGGACCGGTTGCCGCGGCCGCACCGGCCGGCGTCTCGCCCGACACGTGGAGGCTGCAGCCGCTGCCCGGCGGCGGGGTGGCCGAGGGAACGGTCGACGGGCGCGTCGTGGTCCGCCGCGACGCCGCCGCGACCGAGGTGGCCGGGCTGGCGGGCGGGCAGGTGCAGTCGATGGCGGTGTCGCCCGACGGCACCCGGCTGGCCGTGGCGAGCACCGGATCCGGGGCGACGGTGATCGACCTCGCGAGCCTCGAGCCGCGGCCGCTGCCGGCCCTCCACGCCGAGGCGCACGTCCGCGCCGCGTTCGACGTCGCCTGGCTCGACGACCGCCGGCTCGCGGTGGCCGAGCCCAACGTCGGGGTCGTCCTCCACGAGCCGGGCGCCCGGCCGGCCCGCGTCCTGCACCGCGCCGACTTCGCGTGGACGCTCGCGGTCCTCGGGCCCCGGCGACTGCTCGTGGGGACCGGCGACGGTGGGCTCGTCGAGCTGGATCCCGTCTCCGGCGCCGTCCGGCGCCGACTCGGCGGACACGACCGGGGGGTGTCCGCGATCGCCACGACGCCCGACGGCCGTCGCCTGATCACCGCCGACGACGCGGGCGCCGTCGTGGTCCGCGACCGGCGGGACGGGCGATCGCTGCTCCGGCTCGGCGGCACCGGCGCGGGGGCCGTCCTGTCGCTGGCGATCTCGCCCGACGGCCGCGCCATCGCCACCGGCCACACGGACGGTCGCGCCCGCGTGTGGGCGATCGCACCGCCCTGGGGGCCCCCGGCGGCGGACGTGCCCGTCCCGGCGAGTCGATCCGCGGCGCCCGGCGGGCCCGAGGCTCGGCGGAGCCCGTGAGGCCCGCGCGGGTGACGCTCCCGCCGAGGCCGGCGGCGACGGTCCCCGCCCCACCGCACGCCCACGGCATGGGGGCGTCCATTCACCAAACTACTCGGCCCGGGCATCCAGCCGGACCGCCCCGTCCTCGTCCACCTCGACGCGGAGGACGTTCGGCCGGCAGCAGACCGGGCAGTCCTCGACGTACTCCTGCCGGCCGCCCGCGGTGGGATCGACCCGGACGTCGATGAGCTCCCCGCAGCTCGGACAGACGTACCGGGCGAGCTCGTCCATGGTCCTGCCCTCCGTGCGGTCCTCGGCCGCGACGTGGTCGATCGCCGCCGCCCGGGCGTCGTCCTCCGCAACGCCCGGCCGGGCGCGTCAGGGCGAGGCCGCGGGCCCGTCGGCGCCGCCGCGGTCGTGGTCCCGGTGGCGCTCCCCGTCCCCGCCGTCCCCGCCGTCCCGTCCGCCGGACCGGGGGTGGTCGGCGAGGTACACCCACACCAGCACCCCGACGTACGCGAACACCACCAGGTTCAGGATCGTGTCGAGGAGGTTGCTCATCGGTCTCCGGCCTCCGGGCCATCGGCCGCCTGGACCGGCGGCGGGCCGGGATCGGCCGGTGGAGCGGGCCGCTCGTCCCGCAGGGCCTTGAGGAAGCACACCACCACCAGCAGCAGCATGACGTAGATGAACGGCAGTGCCCCGAGGGCGACCATCGCCTTCACCGCGTCGATGCCGCCGGAGAGGATCATCACGAGCCCGAGCCCGCCGAGGATCGCTCCCCAGCTCAGGGGAAAGCAACACCGTGTCTGTAAAAGCCTCGGCCGAAGGCGTTGGCTTCCGGGGGCCTCCGCGGCCGGCCCCC
>CAYLNM010000035.1:0-29499 GCA_964385045.1 uncultured Isosphaeraceae bacterium | reverse complement strand
GGGCCCCGGAGCCGGGGGTGCAGACGGGCCGGGGCGGGGCAATGGTCGCCGACCATGACGGGCGGCGGACGGAACGAGGGCAGGACGGGACGCACGCATGAGCCAGAACGGCATCCAGGGACAGGGCGGCCTGCAGGGGTTCTTCGACCGGGTGGCGACCTACCGGCATCTCATGGTGCCGGTGGCGTTCCTGTCGCTGATCGTGGTGCTGGTGATCCCGCTGCCGCCGGCGCTGATGGACCTGATGCTGGCGTTCAACATCTCGCTCGCCGCCGTCATCCTGATGACGACCGTGTACATGAAGCGGCCGCTGGACTTCAGCGTCTTCCCGGCCCTGCTGCTGGGCACCACGCTCCTGCGCCTGGTCCTCAACGTCGCCACCACCCGGCTCATCCTCAGCGCCGACGCGTCCTCGCCCGAGGAGGCGACGGACGTGGCCGGCGACGTGATCGCGACCTTCGGCACGTTCGTGGCCGGCGAGAACGTCATCGTCGGCGTGATCATCTTCACCATCCTCGTGGTGGTGCAGTTCGTGGTCATCACCAAGGGTGCGACCCGCATGTCGGAGGTCGCGGCGCGGTTCACGCTCGACGCGATGCCGGGCAAGCAGATGGCGATCGACGCCGACCTCTCGGCGGGGCTGATCGACGAGAAGCAGGCCCGCGAGCGCCGCGAGGAGATCACCTCCGAGGCGGACTTCTACGGGGCGATGGACGGTGCCTCGAAGTTCGTGCGCGGCGACGCGGTCGCCGGCATCATCATCACGATCGTGAACATCGCCGGCGGCTTCGCGATCGGGGCGTTCGACAAGGGCTGGTCGCTCGGCGAGTCGCTCTCGGCGTTCACCATGCTGACGATCGGCGACGGCCTCGTGAGCCAGGTGCCGTCGTTCATCATCGCGATCGCGGCCGGCCTCATCGTGGCCCGGGCCGGCGGCGACAGCCGCATCGGCGACCAGATCCCGCAGCAGCTCGCGTCGCAGCCCACCGCGCTGCTGCTCATCGCCGGCTTCCTCGGCCTGCTCTCGGCCACGCCGCTGCCCACCGTGCCGCTGCTCGCCGCCGGCATCGCGATCGGGGTGACGGGGTGGGCGGTGTCGTGGATCGCGCGGCAGGCGACGGCCCGCCGGGCGGCGGAGGAGGCGCAGGAGGCGGCGGCCGAGGCCCGGCCGACGGAGCCCGATCCCGAGGACCTGCTCTCGGTCGAGGCGATGGAGATCGAGCTCGGCTACGGCCTCGTCAAGCTCGCCGACCCGCGGCAGAACGGCGACCTGATGGACCGGATCGCCCGCATCCGGCGCACGCTCGCCCAGGAGCTCGGGATCGTCCTCCCGCCGGTGCGGGTGCGCGACAACATGCAGCTCGACCCCAACGGGTACCGCGTGCGGATGCGGGGGGCCACCGTCGGCGCGGGCACGGTGTACGCCGACCTGCTCATGGCGATGGACTCCGGCCTCGCCACCGGAACGCTCGAGGGCATCGCGGGGAAGGAGCCCGCCTTCGACCTCGACGCGACGTGGATCGAGCCGTCGATGCAGCAGCGGGCCGAGACCATGAACTACACCGTGGTCGACGCGAGCACCGTCATCACCACGCACCTCACCGAGCTCGCCCGCGGCCACGCCTCGGAGCTGCTGACCCGGGAGGAGACCAGCCGGCTCCTCGAGCAGCTGCGGAAGTCGGCCCCGAAGCTCGTCGAGGAAGTCGTCCCCGGCGTCGTGAAGCCGGGCGAGCTGCGGCGCATCCTCCAGAGCCTGCTCGAGGAGGGCGTGCCGATCCGCGACCTCGAGACCATCATCGAGACCCTCGGCGACTGGGGGGTGCACACCAAGGACCCCGCGGTCCTCACCGAGTACGTCCGCAACGCCCTGCGGCGGACGATCAGCCACCAGCACGCCGAGCCCGACGACGGCGGCCGGCTGCTGCTGCGGTGCGTCACGCTGGATCCGCAGCTCGACCAGCTCGTCGACGGCTACGTGGACCGTGGCCCGGCGGGCACCAGCCTCAACGTGCCTCCGGCGGTGGCCCGCCGGATCGCGGACGCGATCGCCGAGACCGCGCGGCCGCTGGTGCAGGGCGGGCATCCCCTGATCGTGCTGACCTCGCCGAGCGTCCGGGCGCAGGTGAAGCAGATCCTCGACGCCCACGTGCCCGGCTCGGTCGTCCTCTCCTACAACGAGGTCGACCGCGACGTGGACGTCGATTCCACGGGACTGGTAGACTTGCCGCCGGAGCTGGCGGGGCCCGCCGTGGCCGCGGCCTGACGCGGCTGGGACCGTTCGAATCGCCGCGCACGGTCCCGCGACGGCGGACCCCGCGACGGCGGGCATGACGTCCGACGGTGCGGTCCGGTCACGTGGCGGCACGTGGCCCGGGCCGGACGGACGGTCGACCACGGAGGGTCGGCATGAACCTTCGGACCTACCGCGCCTACACGCTGCAGCAGGCACTCGACGCCGTGCGCGAGGATCTCGGTCCCGCGGCGGTGGTGCTGCGCACCCGCACCGTGCGGCAGGGGGGGTTCCTCGGGCTCGGCACGCAGACCATCGTCGAGGTGACCGCGAGCGATCGTCCGCTGCCCGCCGCGGCGATCCCGGCGGCGGGGGCGTCCCGCGGGACGACGGGACGGCCGGTGCGACGTTCCGGCGAGCGAGCCGACGGGCGGCCGGCGGGTGGCCCGCGCGTGCGGGCGGCGGGCCGGGACGAGCAGGACCTCGCCCGGCGGGGGGAGCGGCGGCGCGGCCCGCGGCGGGACGACGATCGGGACGCGGGACGGGAGCGGCGCGACGGGCCGCGGCCCGAGCCACGGTCCGCGACCGACGGCGGCGCGGGACGCGACGATGCGGATGCGGCCGGTTCGTCGTCGTCGGCGGTGGGGCCCGCGCCCGCGACGCCGCGTGACTCGGCGACGCGCTCCCCGCGGTCACCCCGGCCACCCCGGTCACCGGCCGAGGCCGCGGTCGAGGCCTCCGGATCGGAGCCGCCGCTGGATCTCGAGGCCGAGCGGGCCCGAACCCGCGCGCTGGCGCGGCGACTGCTGGCCCAGCACGAGCGGCGACGCGAGGAGGCGGACGAGGACGCCGGAACACGTGGGGAGGATGCTCCCGGCGAGCTCGATGCCCCCGAGGCGCGCCGGCCGACGGACGCGCGGGAGCCGGCGGACGCCGAACCGCGGCGAGGCGGTCGCGAGCGACTGTCGGTGCCGCCGCCGCGGGAGCCGGCCCCGGCGCCGACGCCCGACGAGGCGGGGTGGCGCCGGGACGACGTGGGCCGCTCGGTCGCGCCGTCGCCGCCGCTCGCCGATGCCCCGCGGCGGCCGGTGCTGCGCCAGGTGGAGATCGACGTCGCGCCCACGGAGTCCGCGGCCGAGTCGTCGCCGTCGCATCCGCCGTCGAGCGCGACGTCCGCGCCCGCTCCGTCACCCGCGCCGTTCGATCGCACGGCGGTCGTCGCGTCGACGACGCCCGCGACGCCCGCGGCGCCCGCGGCGCCCGCGGTGCCCGCGGCGCCCGCGGTGCCCGCAGCGCCCACGCCGCCCGCGCCGCCCACCCACCGCCCGCCGTCGGTGTTCACGCCGCCGGACCCGGGGGCCGAGCTGGAGGCGATCGGCGGACTCGTCGGCGACGTCCTTCGATCGGCCGAGGATCGCCGGCTCGGTCCGCTCCCGCCGCTGCTGTTCGAGCGGCGGCTCGCGCTGCTCGCCCAGGACGTGTCGCCGGAGGTCGCCGACGCGCTCGTCGCGGCGGTGCGATCGGCACTCTCCGCCGAGACGCTCGAGCGGCCCGAGGCGGTGGACGCGGCCCTGCATGCCCGGCTGGCCGCCCTGATCCCGGTGGCGGCCGAGGCGGTGCCGGCGCGGAGCCCCGACGGCCGGCCGGTGACCCTCGCCTTCATCGGCCCGACGGGAGTGGGCAAGACGACGACGATCGCCAAGCTCGCCGCGGCCCTGCGTCTGCGGCACGGCCGGTCCGTCGGCCTCGTCACCGCCGACACCTACCGGATCGCGGCGGTCGAGCAGCTGCGGACCTACGCCGACATCATCGGCGTCCCACTCCGGGTCGCGATCGATCCCGGCGCGATGCAGCAGGCGATGCTCGAGCTCGCTGATCGCGACGTCGTCCTCGTCGACACCGCCGGTCGGAGCCAGCGCGACGCCGACCGACTGGCGGAGCTGCGGCAGTTCGTGGAGGCGGCCGAGCCCCACGAGGTGCATCTCGTGCTCTCCGGGACCGCCGGGCGGCGGGCGCTCGAGCGCGAGGCCGCGGCGTTCGCGCCGGCGGGGGCGAGTCGGCTCGTCCTCACCAAGCTCGACGAGGCGGTGAGCGTCGGCATGCTCGTGGAGGCCGTCCATCGCATCGGCCTGCCGCTGAGTCTCCTGACGACCGGGCAGGAGGTGCCGGACGATCTCGAGCGGGCCGACGCCCGCCGTCTCGCCGCCCGCGTGCTCGAGGGTGACCCGGCGCCGGCCGCGCCGCCGCCCGACGACGCCCACCAGGCCGGAGGACCGGGAGCGTGAGCGACCAGGCGGCACGACTGCGACGCGCGGTGGGCGCGACCCCGACCCCGCGGGGGCCGATCGATCGGCAGGGGCCGGTGAGCATCCGGCCGCGCCGCGAGCCGGAGGCCGGCGCCCGCGCCGCGAGCGCCGCGAGCGCGGCCACGATCGAGGCACGGGCCCACGACGCGATGACCCCGGTGGACGTGTCGGACCCGGGCGACGCGCTCGGGGCCGGGCGTGCGGGGCTCGCCGTGGACGACGCGGCCCCCGACCCGTCCGTGACGTCGATCGCGCCGGCCCCGGACGCGGCCGACGTCCAGGTCCGGGCGACCCGCGCGGCTCCGCCGTCCCCACCCGCTGCGGTCCGCCCCGGCCCCGCCGCGATGTCGATCGCTCCCGGGCGTCCCGCGGCCCCCGTCCGCGCCCATCTCGCCCGCGCGACCGCGATCGCGTCGGGCAAGGGCGGCGTCGGCAAGACGAGCGTGGCGGCTTCGCTCGCCCTCGCCCTCGCCGGCCGCGGGCGCGCGACGTGGCTGGTCGACGGCGACCTCGGGCTCGGCAACGTGGACGTGGCGTGCGGCATCACGCCGCCATGGACCCTCGCCGACGTCCTGCGGGGCCGCTGCGAGCTCCGCGACGCCCTCGTCCCGGTCGCGCCCGGACTCCGCGCCCTCGCCGCCGGCAGCGGGATCGCCGGCCTCGCCGCGATGCCGGCGGGGGCCCGGGATCGACTGCTGCGGCTGCTCGCCGAGGCGGAGGCGGGCGCGGACGAGCTCGTGGTCGACTGCGGTGCGGGGGTGGGCGCGACCGTGCTCGGATTCGCCGCCGCCGCGCAGGAGGTGCTCGTCGTCGCGACGCCGGAGCCGGCCTCCGTGGTCGACGCGTACGGACTCGTCAAGTGCATCACCGCGCGACGGCCGGCGGCCCGCATCGCCTTGGTGGTGAACCAGGTCGAAGGGCCGCGCGAGGCCGCCGCGGTGCACGGGCGCATCGACGCCGTCGCCCGGGCGCACCTCGGTCGGTCGCTCCCCCTCGCGGGCGTGATACCGCGGGACGAGGCCGTGCGGCGAGCCGCCCGCGCCCGCCGTCCGGTGGTGCTCGCGGAGCCCGCGTCCCCGGCCGCCGAGGCGATCCGTCGGCTCGCGGCCCGCCTGCTGATGCGGGCGCCGGGGCATGCGGCACCGCCGTCGACGATCGAGGCGCCGGCCGCGGCGCTCTCGGACGCGACCGGCGCGGCACCGGCGGCATCGCCCGCGCAGATCGACCGGGACGAGCCCGGATTCATCTCGCGGGTCGCGGGTTGGCTCACGCGGCGATGAAATCCGGCCGAAGGCACGGGTTTCGCTCAATCCACCTCCATCCCCTGCCGACCCTGATCGCGGAGTCGGCGGATCCACCTTGGAGGGAGGCAGCCGATGGAGCTTCGAACCGCCCGCGTCGTCGCGGCAACCTTCGCTCTCGCCGCGTTTTGCGTGGCTTCGGTCACCGGCGTCCTGGTCGGCAACCCGGCCGACGCGGTGCTGCTCCGGGCGATCGCGGCGATGGCGGCGTGCTGGGCGATCGGCTCCGTGGTGGGCTCGATCGCGCAGCATCTGATCGCGCGGGAGATCGAGGCGCATCGCCTGCGGAACCCGGTGGACGAGGTGGTGCTGCCCGGCGAGGAGGGGGACCCGACCGCCGAGCCGGCGACGGCCGCCGAGCCGGACGAGGACGGCATCCTCGTGGTGTGAACGGATTGATCGTTCCGCCGCGGGCGCCGTTCGGCGCACGCGGCGACGCGGCCGAAGGGGCCGGAATCATCCGTGGTGTGCGGTGACCACGGGTATACTCGAAATGCCGCCGCAAGGGACCGCCGCGGTGACATCCTGACAGGCCCGCACGTTCCGGCGCCACGCGCCGGGGAGGGCGAGAGGATCGGGCCGCCGGGTCAAGGAGAGGACCATGCCGACGCGACGCGAGGAAGCGCAGTCGACCACCGCGGCCGAGGGAACGGCCGCCGCGACGGCGCCCGCACGGCCGCAGAGGAAGAAGCGCAGCAGCGGAGCGAGTCGCGGGGGTGCCGCCGCGTCGCGTTCACGTGCCGCCAGCGCCACCGAGCCGAAGCCGATTCGCCGTGCAGCCGCCGCCACCGACGACGACGAGTCGGTGACGGGCGCGGCCCGCCGCGGCGTGCGCACGCAGGCCGCCGGAGCGAACGGATCCGACCCCGTGGAGGTGCCCGTGCCGATCGACGAGACCGCGGCGGTGGACGAGGCGGACGACGCCGTCGTCGACGACGAGGACACCACCGTCGATCCCGAGGAGCTGCTCGCGGACGTCGCGGACGTCGAGGAGGTGGCGGAGGCCGAGGTCGTCGAGGAGACCGAGGAGGCCGCGGCCCCGGAGGCGGCCGCGGTCCCGGAGCCCACGCCGCTGCAGGCCGCGGTCGCGGCGGCGCGGGGCCGTCCCCGCGAGGACGAGGAGGAGACGATGAAGCTCTGGCGGGCCTACAAGGCCGGCCCGACCGAGCAGCTTCGCAACCGGCTCATCGAGCGGTACCTCCACATCGTCAAGTTCTCCGCCGAGCGCATGCACGCCCGGCTGCCCGGCGAGGTGGACGTCGACGACCTGATGCAGGCCGGCCTGTTCGGCCTGATGGACTCGATCGACGCCTTCGACCTCGAGCGCGGCGTGAAGTTCGAGACCTTCTGCACCGCCCGCATCCGCGGCGCGATCTTCGACGAGCTCCGCTCGATGGACTGGGTGCCGCGGCTCGTGCGGGCCCGCACGTCGAAGGTCGACAAGGCCCGCAAGCAGCTCGAGGCCGAGCTCGGCCGGAAGCCGACGGACGACGAGCTGTGCGACCGCCTCGGCGTCGACCAGAACGAGTTCAAGAAGATCATCAAGGACTCGAGTCCGGTGGGCGTGGTGTCGCTCGACCGCAAGTGGTTCGAGACCGACTCGAGCAAGGACGTTCGCGAGATCGACGTCATCAAGGACTCGAAGCAGGAGAGTCCGGTGCTCCACCTGCAGCGAGGCGATCTCAAGCACCTGATCACCAAGGGCCTCTCGCGGGCCGAGCGGCTCATCGTCATCCTCTACTACTACGAGGGCATGACGATGAAGGAGATCGGCACCACGCTCGATCTCTCCGAGTCGCGGGTCAGCCAGATGCACTCCTCGATCCTCGCGCGGCTGAAGGCCCAGATGCAGCACCGCGACAAGGAGTTCTGACCGCCGCCGCGGTGGGCCGCCGCCACGGCGACGCACCGCACGATGCCCGAGACCCATCGGCCACGGGCCGCGTCTTCACCGGACGCGGCCCGTCGTCGTGCGCGGGGCGTGGTCGCGCGCGGGAGGCGTCGTGCGCGAGGCGAGATCGTGCGGGGCGTGGTCGTGCGCGGGGCGTGCGGGGCGTGCGGAGCGGGTGGGGCGGTCACGGGTTCGGGCGGGGATGCGCGGGCGGCGGCGGGCGGGGCTGCGCGGCCGAGGGCGGGTGCCGCCGGGCAGGCCGGGCGGACGGGGCGGCGGAGCGGCCGGATGTGGGACGTGCGGGGCGACCGCCCGGCCGAACCGCAGCCCCGCGGAAGACCGCCGCCGCTCGTCCCAACTACGCTGCCCGGACCGAGTCCCCGTCCCGTCCCGCGAGGTGATCCATGTCCCGACGCCGAGTCGCCCTTCGATCGTCGCCGTCCCGCCGCCGCACCGCCGTCGTCCCCGTCACCGCCGGCGCCCTGCTCGGGGCCCTCGCCCTCGGCGGCCTGGCCGCGGAGGCGAGCGCGGGCGCCGCCGCGGTCGTCGCGCCGCCCGCCGTCGCCGCGCCGCCGGCCGCCGGCGCCGCAGCCGCCGAGGCCGCGGCCATCGAGCGGCTCGACGACCGACTCGAGCACCTGGTGGCGCGGCTCGAGCGGGCGATGGACGAGCACCACGTCCCCGGGGCCGCCCTCGCGATCGTGGCCGGCGGCGAGCCCGTCCTCGTCCGCGGGCTCGGGGTGCGGGACCTCGCGACCGGCGATCCGGTGACGGCGGACACCGTCTTCGCGATCGGCTCGGCGACCAAGTCGATGACCGGGCTTCTCGCCGCGGCCGAGGCGGAGGCGGGCGGCGTGGCCCTCGATGCCTCCGTCGCCGAGGTGCTGCCCGAGTTCCGCTTCGCCGACCCGGAGACCGCCGCCGCGATCACGCTCGCGGACCTGCTGGCCCACACCAGCGGCGTCATGCGGACGGACCTGCTGTGGTACGGCGGCTACGCGAACTGGCAGGACATCACGGACGCCTTCGCCCGGGCGGAGCCGGTGGCCGAGCTCGGGGAGGCGTTCCACTACCAGAACGTCTGCTACCTCGCCGCGGGCCGGATCCTCGGCGAGCAGTCGAAGCGCGGCTGGGACGGACTGCTGCGCGATCGGATCCTCCGGCCGCTCGGGATGGACGAGACGGGGGTGGACGTCGAGCAGCTTCGCGGCCCGCGGGCGGCGACCGGCTACGACCGCGGCGAGCTCGGCGAGCATGCGGCCCGCGACGTCGAGGGGCGTCCGATCCTGCCGTGGATCGAGCCCGAGGACCTGGTGCTGGACGACTCCGGCGACGCGTACTGGCGGCGGCGGGCGCCGCGCGACCTGTCGTCCATCGCGCCCGCCGGCGCGGTGAACAGCACGGCGGCCGACATGGCCCGCTGGGTCGACCTCGTCCTGCGGCGCGGCGTCACCCCGGACGGGACCCGGCTGATCCCCGAGTCCGCGTTCGAGGAGGCCTGGACGTCGCGCATCGACGCGGGACCGGGCGTCGGGTACGGCCTCGGCTTCATGATCCGGGAATGGCGGGGGCGCCGGCTCGTCGAGCACGGCGGCAACATCGACGGCTTCTCGGCCCAGGTCGCCTGGCTGCCGGACGACGGCGTCGGCTACGCCCTGCTCGCCAATCTCTCGACCACGCCGATGGTCGCGCTCGCCAACGACGCGATCTTCTCGGCGCTGCTGGAGCCGCTGCCGGGCGCCGGGGACGGCGACGCGCCCGCCGAGTCGGCCGAGTCCGCCGAGAGCCTCGAGCGATTCGTCGGCGAGTACGACGCGAGCCTGCTGTTCGGCCGCCCGGTGACCGTCCTGGTGCGCGACGGCCGACTCGCGATGGACGTGCCGGGGCAGATGGTCTTCACCCTGTCGCCGCCCGACGAGGCCGGAATGCGGACGTTCGAGGGCTTCCCCGCCATCAAGGTGCGGTTCGTCGAGGCGGATCGGCCCGCCCGCGGCGAGGACGCGGAGGGGGACGGCGAGGACGAGGGCGTTCCGTCCGACGCCGGCGAGACGGCCGACGCGGGACCGCCGCCGATCCGCTCGGTGGAGCTGCATCAGGGCGGCCTGGTGTTCGAGTGGCTGAAGGACGGCATGAGCTATCCGATCGAGGTGCCGCTGGAGGGCCTGACGCCGCTCGTCGGCCGCTACCGCGCGGAGGAGATGCCCCGGGCCTTCCGGGTCCTCGTGCGGCAGAACCGCCTCGCGCTGGAGGTGCCGGGGGAGACGACCTACTTCCTGCGTCCGCCGCCGGCGGGCGAGGCGGGCGAGGCGGACGAGGCGGACGAAGGGAACGCGTCCGACGCGGCGGGCGACGGGCCGGACGCCACCGGCGGCGACGAGGGGGGCGCGGGCGGCGACGCCGAGTGGTGGACCCTGCGGGAGACCGACCGACTCTCGATCCGCTTCGTCCGCGACGGCGAGGACGGGCCGGCCACGGCGATCGTCCTCCGCGGCCCCGACGGCGAGCTCGAGCTCGCGCGGGAGGGCGGGGCGGACGCCGCGCCGCTGCCGGGCGTCGACGCGGTCGAGCTCTCGGTGCAGGCGGCGCTCGGCCGCGATGCGTGGGAGGCCCGCCTCGGGCTGCGGCTCCGCGGCCGCGTGCGACTGGCGAACCAGGGCATGGAGGGGGCGTGCACCCTCGACCTCGCCGGCTACGACCGGCTCCGCGACCGGCTCGATCTCGGCCTCTTCGGCTGGATGGAGACGGGCATGTTCGGGCGCCGCGCCTGGTTCGACGCGAGCTTCCAGCCCTTCCAGGAGCTGCCCGACGACGCCGCCCCGGCCGTCGGCCAGCTGCATCCGGCCCTGATCATGGCCGACTGGGACCGCATCTTCGACGAGGCCGCGGTGGTCGGGCGACGCGACGAGGATGGCCGCACGCTCGTGCTGGTGCAGGCCGAGCGGGCCGGGCAGCGGCCGACCACGATCGCGATCGACGAGTCGACCTACCGGCCGGTGCGGCTGGAGACGAGCGTGCTCGTGCCCAACGCGGGCGTGATCCCGCGGACGATCACGTTCGCCGACTGGCGGGACGTCGAGGGCGCGCTGGTGCCGATGCGCATCGTCACCGAGGACCTCGGCCTCGGGCGGGTCGAGCGGGTCTACGACGAGGTCGAGCTCGATCCGCCGTTCGGGCCGGAGATCTTCCGCAAGAACGACCCGTCGGGCTGAGGGCGAACGGGCCGGCGCGGGGAGGGGCGGGTGTGCGCGGGCGTCGCCCGCCCGGGCCCGGCGCGGCGCACCCCCCGTCCTGGGCGCCCCTCGGTGGGCCGCCGACGCCGGCGTCGGACTCCGGTCCGCCAACGCCCGCTGCCCGCCGCCCGCTGCCCGCCGCCCGCCACCGCCGGTGCCCGCCGCCCCGCTCGCGCCGCGGCCGGACCGCCGCCCGCCGCCACCGCTCCGGCGACCCGGCCGGCGTTCCCGCCGCGGTCCCGGATCGGGCCCGAGCGGCTGCTACCATCGCCGCCATGAGCACCGACGTCCTGAACAAGATCGACCTCTTCGCCGACCCCCGCGTGACCGACGCCTCGGCCGCCACCGACGGCCACGTCGTCACCGAGAGCCCCGCCACGGGCGAGCCCCTCGCCGCCGTGGCCCTGCAGTCGAAGTCCGACTACGACGCGCAGGTCGAGCGCTCCATGCTCGTCCAGCGCGAGTGGCGGATGCTGCCCGCCCCCAAGCGGGGCGAGATCGTCCGCCGCATCGGCAACGCCTTCCGCGAGCAGGAGGAGGCCCTCGGCGAGCTCGTCAGCCTCGAGATGGGCAAGATCAAGCCCGAGGGCGTGGGCGAGGTGGTCGAGTGCATCGACATCGCCGACTTCTCGGTCGGCCTCTCGCGGCAGCTCTACGGCCTCTCGATGCACTCCGAGCGGCCGCAGCACCGCATGTACGAGCAGTGGCACCCGCTCGGCACGATCGGCATCATCACCGCCTTCAACTTCCCGGTGGCGGTCTGGGCGTGGAACGCGATGGTCTCGGCCGTCTGCGGCAACGCCCAGGTCTGGAAGCCGAGCCTCGTGACGCCGCTCTGCGCGATCGCGATGACCAACGTCGCCCACCGCGTCATGCGGGAGCAGGATCTCTTCACCCCGTCGCAGGGTGATCCGTGCGACATCTTCGGCCTCGTCATCGGCCGCGACGAGGAGATCGGCGAGGCGATGACCGCCGACCGGCGGCTGCCGCTGATCTCGGCCACCGGCTCCTGCCGCATGGGCCGCATCGTCGGCTCCAAGGTCGCGGCCCGCCTCGGCCGCACGCTGCTCGAGCTCGGCGGCAACAACGCGATCATCGTCGAGCCCGACGCCGACATGGAGCTCGTCGTCCGCGGCGTGGTCTTCGGCGCGGTCGGCACCGCGGGCCAGCGCTGCACCACCACCCGGCGGCTCTTCGTCCACTCCTCGAAGGTGGGCGACCTGACGGACCGCCTCGTCCAGGCGTACGGGCAGGTGCCGATCGGCGACCCGCTCGACTCGGGCACGCTGATGGGCCCGCTCATCCACCAGCAGGCGGTGGACGCGATGCGGGCCGCGATCGAGCAGGCGATGGCCGAGGGCTGCGAGATCCTGTGCGGCGGGCTCGAGGGCATCGAGCGGTTCGCCGGCCAGCCCGGGCACTTCGTCGAGCCGACGATCGTCCGCGTGCCCCGGGGCGAACACCCGCGGATCGTGAAGGACGAGACCTTCGCCCCGATCCTCTACGTGCACGAGTACGACGAGCTCGGGGACGCGATCGCGGCCCAGAACGACGTCGACCAGGGCCTCTCCAGCGCGATCTTCACCGACTCGTTCCGCTCGGCCGAGCGATTCCTCTCGCACGCCGGCAGCGACTGCGGCATCGCCAACGTCAACATCGGCACCAGCGGGGCCGAGATCGGAGGCGCGTTCGGCGGCGAGAAGGACACCGGCGGCGGCCGCGAGTCGGGCTCCGACTCGTGGAAGGCCTACATGCGGCGGCAGACCTGCACCCTCAACTGGGGCACCGACCTGCCGCTCGCCCAGGGCATCACGTTCGGCTGATCGCCGTCGCGGCCGCCATCGCGGGCGGGCGCGGCCCCGGGGCGGCGACGTCGGCCCGTCGCCGCGTCGTGCCCTTCGCCCCGGCCTCGCCTTCGCCCGCGCCGGCGCCGACGCCGACACCCGCACGCACCCGTGGCCGCCGGGCTGCGCTCTCGCCGCTCCCCGTTCGGAGGACCCCGTGGCCCTGGCCGAGGATCCCGACGCCGAGGCCCGGGGCGGGCGCCGCATCATGCTGCGGCGGCCGCCGGTGATCCACGTCGCGGACGGGCCGTTCGTGCCCGAGCATCCGCGGGTGGGCGAGGTCGACGAGCGCTGGGCCGCCTTCCGCGAGCGGGTGCCGGCGGCCTTCGACGGCCGGGTCATGCACGTGATCGGCGCCCACCGCAACGGTCACGGCGGGGTCGTGATGCACCTCGTCGAGACCGCCTACCGCTACTACGCGGTGCAGGGGCCGGAGCTCGACCTCGGGGTCCGGCCGCTCGGGGCCAAGGGGCTGACCTGGCGGGACGGCCGGCTCTTCATGGGTCGCCGGGCCGAGTGGGTCGCCGGCTACCCGGGGGCCTGGGAGTTCGCGCCCGGGGGCGTGGTCGAGCCGGGCGAGCGGCCGGCCGAGACGGTGGCCCGCGAGCTTCGCGAGGAGACGGGGTGGACCGCGGCCGCCGAGCCGCTGGCGGTGGCCCTGCTGCTCGACGCCCGGCTCCGCTGCTGGGAGCTCGTCCACCGCGTCGAGGCGGGCGAGCCCGCGGGGGAGGCCTCCGACGAGTACGACGAGGTGCGGTGGTGTCCGCCGGGCGACCTTCCCGAGCCGCTGACCCCGATCGCGGCCATCATGGCCGAATGCTGCCTGCCCGCCTGAGCCCGCGCTCGGCGGGACCCCGCCGCGCCGGGATGCATCGCCCGGCGGCGGCCGCGGTACGGAAGGGGACGACGCGGCGCCGTCGCACGCCCCCCGGTCGCCGGCCGGCCCCGGGCGTCGTCCCCCGGAGCCCCTCCATGCCCCCTCGCCGCCCGCGTTCGTCCGGTCGTCGCCGCGTCCGGTCGACCGTCCTCGTCGCCGCCGCGGTCCCGCCGCTGGTCGCGGCACTCGTCCTCGGCACCACCGGCTCCCGGACCGCGTCCGCGCACGGAGCCGCCGCCGCGGTCGCATCCGGGTGCGTTCCTGCCGTCGCCCACGGTTCCGCGGCCCGTGCCGCCGCCGCCACCGCCGCGTCCGCGCACCGGACCACCGCCACGTCCGCGCACGCGGCCGACGCGGCGAAGGCCACGGCCCGGTCGACCGTGGTCGCGCGCCGGGACGAGCCGGCGGCCCGGGCCGGGACGGATCCGATCGCGCTGCTCGAGGAGCTCGACCGCCGCACGATCACGGTGGGCTGGGACCAGCAGCCGCTGCTCCGCGTCGTGAACGAGCTCGACGTCGTGCACGGCGTCCCGATCACCGCCGACTGGACGAGCCTCGAGCGGCTCGGCGTGCGGCCGCGGACCACGGTGACGCTCCGGGCGGAGGACGCCTCCGCGCTCGCCGTCCTCCGCCAGCTCGCGGTCCTCGTGGGGGACGCGTTCGACCGCGCGACGATCGAGAGTTGGGGCGGCCGGGTGCTGCTCACCACCGACGCGATCGCGACGCGGATCCTGATGCCCCGGGCGTACGACGTCCGCGATCTCCTCGCGCGCGAGGCCGAGCGCCGCGATCCGGGCGGGCTGCCGGCGGCCGGCTCGGTGCCCGAGGCGACGCCGCCGGGAGGCGCGGACGCCGACCGGGACGCCGACCGGGACGCCGACCGGGACGCGGGCGACGCCGACGCCGACGGACCGGCGGCGGCCCCACCTCCCGCTCCCGATGACGGTCCGGGGGATGGTCCGGGGGAGAGCCCCGATGACGGCGCCCCCGCGCCCGCCACGCGCGACGCCCCCGCGGACGACGTGGCCTCCACGATCGCGGGCCCGGGCGCGCGCCTCGTGCGCATGGCCCTCGAGCATGCCCATCCGGAGACGTGGGTCCGGTTCGGCGGCGAGTCCGCCCGCGTGAGCGAGCGCGACGGCGTGCTCGTGGTCACCGCCTCCGCCACCACGCACCGGCTGCTGGGGACGGTGCTGGAGGAGCTGCGGCGGGCGGATCCTCGCGGGCTCGTCCTCGAGGCGTCGATCGTGCGGGCTCCCGCCGGGCTGTGGGACCGGCTGGACCGTCGCTACGACCCGTCGCGCACCGCCTTCGCCCGGCGTCTGCTCGCGGCCGACGGGGCCGAGGTGCAGTGGCGGTCGCGCTCGCCGGTGATCGTCGGCGGCACGCTGCGGGTCGAGGAGACGCTGCCGGGGATCGGGGCGGTGCGTCTGTCGCTCGCGCCGCGGCGCGATCCGGAGGCGGGCGGCGTGCGGCTCGCGGTCGATCTCGCGTGGCGGCGGGCGACGGGCGGCGGCGGCACGGGCGGCGATGCGGCCCCGGAGGCCACCCTCGTCACCGAGGTCCCGCTCGCGAGCGTGGGGGGAGCGGCGACGATCGGCATCCCGGGGGCGGGCGACGCCGACGACGGGAGCGAGCTCGTGCTCGTGGTGCTGCCCCGGCGGTACTGACGGGCGCCCGCGTCGAGCGGCGGGTCCGGAGGGGACGGACGGACCAGCCGACGGCCGCGCACGACCGCGGGGCGTGCCGTGGGCGGCACGCCCCGCGGGCGATGATCGGTCTGGACGCGGACTCAGCCGGCGGTCATCTCGACGTGGCCGGAGATCGACCGGACGTCGGGAAGGATCTGGGGCGTGAGCGTGATCGTGAACTGCTCGCCCGGGGCGACCGTGGTCAGGCGGGTCGCCTTCACGCGGGAGGTCCACTCCTTGCCCGCTCGGACGTACGTATGATTGTCCGTCCGCTTCCGCCGCTCCTGGAGCTTCTTCAGCCCGGCGCGCACCTCCGGCTGCATCCGCATCAGACGCTGGATCGTCTTGCGGGTGGCCTCGCGGCGCGGTGCCTTCGTCACGGTGAAGGTGACGGTCTTTCCGGGGGCGACGAGATCGCTCATGGGGGTTCTCCGGCGAGCCACGCAGCGTAGCACGGGCCCCGAGGGCGGGCAAGCGGCCGACCTCGCCGGGGCGGGCGTCAGCCGCCGGGCCGGGCCTCGAGGTCCATCGTCGCCCCGCTCGCGTCGGCGTACCCCATGACGTACTCGACGTGGCCGCCGCCGAGGACGAAGTACGGCTGCCGTCCGGTGGGGGCGAAGCCCTCGGCCTCGAAGGCCTTCACGCGGGCGAGGTCCATCGGATCGCAGCCGGTGACCAGCCGCTCGATCCCCTCCGCCGCCGCGGCCGCGAGGGCCGCCCGGACCAGCGGCCGCACCTCGTCCTCGGGGTGGAGGACCGGCGGTGAACCGCCGCCCTCGGCCGGCCCGCAGGCCGACACGAGCAGGAGCGGGGCCTCGGGCTCGGTGGGCCCACCGTGCGGATCGATGATCGCGGCCCCCCGCACCGACCCGCCCGCCTCGAGCAGCAGCACCTGCGTCCCGGCGGCCGGGGACGCGGGCAGGCCGCTCAGGCCCGGGACGTCCCGCGCCTCGTCGATGGTGCAGGTGCGGACGTGGGGCACGTCGTGCGACGTCGTCAGCTCGGGGTCGCTCATGCCGTGAGCGTACGGCGGGAGCCGCCGCCGGGGGGCGGGGACCCGCCGGGAGCCGGCCCCGGCCCGGCATCGGCGGCGACCGCCACGTCGCCCGCGACGCGGCACGATCCGCTCACCCGCCCGCGAGTCGCTCGACCTCCTCGACGCTCGTGATCCCGTCCGCCACCAGCTGCCAGCCCGCCGCGTCGAGCGACGTGAAGAGCTGCCCGCCCGCGATCCGCCGGATCGCGCCGATCGAGGGCTCCTTCAGGATCACGTCCCGCATGTCGTCGCCGACCTCGAGCAGCTCCACCAGTGCCCGCCGACCGTGGTAGCCGGTGGCGAGGCAGCGGCGGCAGCCCATCGGCTGGTTGATCGACTCCACCGAACCGACCTTGCCCATCCGCATCACCTGGGCCGAGGTTGGTCGCACCGCCCGCCGGCAGTGCTCGCACAGGCACCGCACCAGCCGCTGGGCGAGGATCAGGTTGAGCGAGTTGGCGACCAGGTACGGCTCCACGCCGAGGTCGAGCAGCCGGAAGACCGAGCCGATCGTGTCGCGGGCGTGCACGGTCGAGAACACCAGGTGTCCGGTCATCGAGGCCTGCATCACGGTCGAGGCGGTCTCGAGGTCGCGGATCTCGCCCACGAGGATGACGTCGGGATCCTGCCGCAGCACCGAGCGGAGGATCGTGGCGAAGCCGTGGCCGTGGTCGCCGTCGACCGGGATCTGCGTGACGCCGGGGACGGCGTACTCGACCGGATCCTCGATCGTGATGACGTTGCGGTGGTCGCAGTCGATCTCGCGGAGCAGCGAGTACAGCGTCGTCGTCTTCCCGCTGCCGGTGGGGCCGGCGGCGAGGACGAGGCCGGCGTCGCGCTTCACCGCCCGCCGCAGCTTGTCCTCCATCCACGGGACGAGGTCCAGCTCGTGCAGGCGGCTCGGGGCCGCCTCGGCGTCGAGGACGCGGACGACGAGCTTCTCGCCCCGCATCGCCGGGGTGAAGCTCGCCCGGTAGTCCACCCGCCGGCCGCGGACCCGCACCGCGAAGTGGCCGTCCAGCACCGCCCGCCGCCGCGCGGTGTCGAGCCGGCAGAGGACGCGCACGATCGCGAGGACCCGCCGGGCGACGCTCTGCTCGACCTCGATCGGCGGGATCATCACGCCGTCGACGCGGAGGCGCAGGAGGGCGTCGTCCTCGCCGCGGTCCTCGAGGTGCAGGTCGGTCGCGCGGGCCCGGAAGCAGGCGTAGAGCATCAGCCGCATCGCGCGGATGCCGGCGAACCGCGCGTCGCGGCGCTCGCGGGCGGACTCGGTGCCGTGGAGCGTCTCGCCCGCGGCGTCGACGAGCTCGAGATCGCCTTCCTCGAAGCCGACGGCGGGCGTGGGATCGATGACCGCCTTCATCGCCCCCGTGAAGCCCGCCCCGCCCGGCGGCTCGCCCATGCGGCGGGCCACCGGGTCGCGCCGCTCGGGCGGCACGAACGCGACGTCGAGGGGATCGAAGCCCGCGAGCGGATCGACGGCGGGATCGCCGGCGAGGGCGACCGGGTCGAGGTCGACGGTGGCCTCCCCGGCGTTCGGCCGGCCGCCGCCGCCGCCGTCGTCGTCCCGGTGGTCGGGGTCGCGGCGGTCGGGGTCGCGGGGGGCGCGGGCGCCGTGCGACGGCCCGGCCGCCGCGTCGCCGGCGGCGGCATCGTCCGCCTCGAGCGCGACCTCGGCGCTCGCCGGATCGCGGTAGCGGATCTCGACCGTGCCCGCCCGGATCACGTCGCCGTCCCGCAGCACGTGGTCCCCCACCGGACGACCGTCCACGAGGGTGCCGTTGCGGCTGCCGCAGTCGCGGATGCGCCAGGTGCCGGGGGCGCCGGGCTCGATCACGCAGTGCCGGCGACTGAGGCTCGCGTCCTTGATCACGAACACGTTGTCGGGGGACCGCCCGATCGTGAGCGGCCGGCGGCGCAGTCGCACCACGCGGCGGCCCGTCGGCAGCTTCACCTCGATCCACGGGCCCGGGGGATGCCCGCTCGCCCGCTCGCGGTCGCCGCGCGTCTCGCGGCCGGGCGGCGCGGCGGGTCGGCCGTGATCGCGGCGGGACATCGGGCGCTCCGGTGAGGTCGTGCGGGGCATGGCACGGGGCGGTACGCCCGCCCGGGCACCATACTGCGCGCGGGATCGCCGGGACCGGACGGGCGGGCTCGTCGATCTCGGGGCCCGCGGCGAGGCGGGCCGGGATTCCGGCGGCGGACGGGGGATCGGCGCGGCGGCCGGGGGGTGGATCGGCGGATCGGCGGATCGGCGGAACGGCGCGGCACAGCCCGGGGGCGATGCGGCGGATCGGCGCGGCGGCCGGGGGGTGGTGCGGCGGATCGGCGGGCGACCGCGGTCCCGACGCCGCGGGACGGGCGATTCCGGGGGGCCGCGGACTAGGATCCTCGCCGTGAACGAGCCCCACTGGGACATCGTGGTGATCGGCGGCGGCCACGCCGGCGTCGAGGCGGCGTGGGCCGCGGCCTCGGCCCTCGGCGGCGGCCGGGTGGCCCTCGTCACGATGGACCCCGCCCGCATCGGCCAGATGAGCTGCAATCCCGCGATCGGCGGGCTCGGCAAGGGGCACATGGTCCGCGAGATCGACGCCCTCGGCGGCCTGATGGGCCGGGCGATCGACGCCTCGGGCATCATGTTCAAGGTGCTGAACACCTCCAAGGGCCCCGCGGTGCAGGGGCCGCGGGCCCAGGCGGACAAGTACGCGTACGCCGCCGAGGTGCAGCGGCTGCTCGCGGGACGCGCGGCGGTCGACGTGATCGCGGGGACGGTGGACGAGCTGCTCGTGGAGCGGGGCCGCGTCGCCGGGGTGCGGCTGCCCGCGGGGGCCGGCCTGGTGCGGCCGGACGCGGCCGCGATCGAGCGGAACCTGACCGGCGACCGGCGGGCGGAGCCCGTCTTCCCGGCGGCGCCCGCGGCGGAGGACCGCTTCGACGAGCCGGTGGTGCTGCGGGCGGGGGCGGTGGTCCTGACGAGCGGCACCTTCATGCGCGGTCTCATGCACACCGGCGAGGCTCGGACCGCCGGCGGCCGCGTGGGCGAGGGGGCCGCGGTCGGCATCGCGGGCATGCTGCGGTCGCTCGGCTTCGAGCTCGGCCGGCTGAAGACCGGCACGCCGCCGCGGCTCGCCGCCGGCTCGATCGACTGGGACGGGCTCGACCGCCAGACGGCCGACGACGTGCCGCGGCCCTTCAGCGAGCTGTCGCCGGATGCGCTGCCCGCCGGGCGCTTCCCGCACCTGCCGGCGGTCGAGTGTCGGCTGACCAGCACCACCGAGGACGTCCACGCACTGATCCGCGACAACCTTCACCGGGCCCCGATGTACTCCGGCCAGGTGGAGGCGGAGACGGGGCCGCGGTACTGCCCCTCGATCGAGGACAAGGTGGTGCGGTTCGGCGACCGCTCGTCGCACCAGGTCTTCCTCGAGCCCGAGTCGCGGTTCACGGACGAGATCTACTGCAACGGCATCTCGACCTCGCTGCCGCAGGAGGTGCAGGAACGCCTCGTCCGCGCGATGCCGGGCTGCGAGCGGGCCGAGATCCAGCGGTTCGGCTACGCGGTCGAGTACGACATGGTCTGGCCGCACCAGATCGACGCCACGGGCATGACGAAGCGCATCGACGGGCTCTTCCTCGCCGGGCAGATCAACTGCACCACCGGCTACGAGGAGGCCGCCGCCCAGGGGCTGGTGGCCGGCCTGAACGCGGCCCGGCTCGTCCGCGGCGCGGATCCGGTGCGGCTCGGCCGCGACGAGGCCTACGTCGGCGTGATGATGGACGACCTCGTCACCAAGCCGCCGCGGGAGCCGTACCGCATGTTCACCAGCCGGGCCGAGCATCGGCTTCGGCTGCGGGCGGACAACGCGGCGATGCGGCTCACGCCCCGGGCGATCGAGTGGGGCCTCGCGTGCGGCCCGCGGCGAGCCGCGTTCGAGACCGAGCGGGCGCGGCGGGAGGCGGTGCATGCGGTCTTCGCCCGCGTGCGCGAGGCCGGCAAGCCGCTCCGCGACTGGCTGCGGCGGCCGGAGGTGACGCTGGACGACGTGATCGCGCGGCTGCCCTCGGGGCTGGTCGCGGAGACGCCGCGGGCGTCGATCGAGGCGTGCATGATCGACGCGCGGTACGCGGTCTTCGTCGAGCGTCAGGACGCCGAGGTGCGGCGTGGCCGCGAGCTCGACCGGCGCCGCATCCCCGACTGGCTCGAGCCACACGCGGTGACCGGCCTGCGCTCCGAGGCGGCCGAGGTGCTCGCGCGGCACCGGCCGGCGACGCTGGGGCAGGCGGCGCGGCTGCCGGGCGTCAATCCGGCGGACGTCTCGCTGCTGGCGGTGGCGATCCGGCGGGGGCCGCGGCCGATGGGAGCGAGTGCGGACGGGCGCGCGGGCGCGGGCGCGGGCGCGGGCGCGGGCGCGGGCGCGGGCACGGGCGCGGGCACGGGCGCGGCGAACGCGGACGCGGCCCCGGGCGTGGCCGCCGACGGCGGCAGGAGCGGCAGGAGCGGCAGGGGCGGCAAGGGGACCGCGGAGCCCGTCTCGACCGCCGCCGGGGCCTCGCCTGGGTGAACCTCCGATGGTGGCGGTCTCCGCGGGCGCCCTCGATCCTCCGTGAGCTCGCGACGGTCCTCGCTCCGGCGCGACCGCCGGCTCGCGAAGGGAGGCCGCCGATGGGCTACCGCATCGAGCGCGACGAGACGGTCGACGATGCCGTCCGCCGCATCACGAGCGAGCAGGTCGCCAAGGCGATCGACGAGATCGAGGACGCCGAGGTCGACGTCCACGAGGCGGTCCACGAGGTGCGCAAGCGGTGCAAGAAGATCCGCGGCCTCGTCCGACTCGTGCGGCCGGCCTTCCCCGGCTACTCGGCCGCCAACGCGCGGTTCCGCGATCTCGCGCGGCAGCTCGCGCCGATCCGCGATGCGACGACGCTGCTGGAGGCCTTCGACATGCTCATGGGCCGCGTCGAGACCGTGGTCCGGGCGGATGCATTCGCGCCCGTCCGCGCGGTGCTGCGGGACCGCCGCGACACGATCGCCGAGGACCTCGACGCATCGGCCCGACTCGACGCCGTCCGCGCCGATCTCCAGGAGGCGGCGGCCGCGGCCGAGGCGTGGGACCTCGACGACGGCGGGGCGGACGCGGTGGTGCACGGCCTCGGCCGGACGTTCCGCCGGGCCACGGCGGCGATGGCCGAGGCGTACGACGGCTCGGGCGACGGGCCGGCCGCCGAACGCTTCCACGAGTGGCGCAAGCGGGTCAAGTACCACCGCTACCACGCGCGGCTCCTGCGGCGGATGTGGGACCCGGTGCTGGATCCCTGGCGCGACGAGGCCAAGCGGCTGTCGGACCTGCTCGGCGACGACCACGACCTCGCCGAGCTGCGGGCGGTGCTGGCCCGCGAGGCGGACCGATTCGAGGACGCCGACCTGCCGTTCCTGCACGCCCTGATCGACCTGCGGCAGGAGGAGCTGCGCCGCGCCGCGCGGCCGCTCGGCCGCAGGCTCTTCGCCGAGAAGCCCAGGCATCACGTCCGGCGGCACGCGGCGCTGTGGCGGGCGTGGCGAGCCGCCTGAGCGGACCGCCCGGGCGGGGCAGGCGCCGGCGTCAGGCCGCGGTTCGGGCGGCGTTGCCGTCACCCTCGCCCGCCGCGTCCTCGGGCAGGGCGAGCTCCGCGAGCCGCTCGGCGATCTCGAGCGCCCGCACCGGGAGCTCCAGCACCTCGACCCGCCGGCCCGCGAGGGCCTCGGCGTTGGCGGCGGCCGCGTCGTCGGCGAGGACGAGCACCGGCAGCGGTCCGTGCCCGGCCGCGGGCTCGAGCTCCTGCAGCCGGGCGATCTCGCCCCGCACGTCCGCCCCCCGCCGCAGGCGGATCACCGCGACGTTGGGGGGCGGCCCGCCCTCGACCACCGCGCCCTCGCCCGTGAGCGGCGGGGCGGGGCGACCGGACGCCGCGAGCATGCGCCGGATCCCCACGCGGCAGGCGTCCCCCGCCGCGTCGTGGGGCAGCATCAGCGGCCGGATGGCCCCGTCGCCCAGCGCCGCACGGAGGACGCCGGCGGCGGTCTCGGGCACGATGCGCCCGTCGGTGGCCGCCGCGGCGACGGTGCGCGTCCACGCCGCGAGCCCGTCGCCGGCCCGATCCGCGTGCGAGGCGTCGAGGTGCAGGGCGCGGGCGAGGTCCTCGGTGGCGGCGACGCGGTCGTGGAGCGGGTCGCCCGCGAGGTGGGCGTGGGCGAGCCGGTCGGCGAGGGCGAGCACGATCGCGAGCGGGGCGTGCTCGCGGTCGAGCTGCTCCAGCTCCGCCCGCGAGCCGTGGTGCAGCCGCACGACGGACGCCAGGTCGCCGCCGAAGGCCCAGCCGTCCAGCAGCTCCGCCACGACGTCGGCATGGGAGAGGCCCAGCATCCGCGTCTCGACCTCCTCCAGTGGGGCGGCGGCGCGCGTCGCGAGACTCGTGAGCGGGGCGTACACGGACCGCGCGGACTCCGCGAGCACGAGGCGGCCGAGATCGTGCAGGAGCCCGGCCGCGAACGCGGCGGTCGGCGCGACGCCGTCGACCGACTCCGCGAGGCCGCGGGCGAGGCGGGCGACGCCGAGGACGTGGCCCCAGAACGGGCCGGGGGGCACGAGGTCCTCGCCCACGCCCGCGAAGCGGTCGAGCGTGCAGACGAGCATGAGGGCCTCGCGCACGCGGTCCGCGCCCAGATGGCCGATCAGGGCGCCGGGTTCCTCCGGCACGGGATCGTCGTCGCCCCGGTCGGCGGCGGCCACGCGGGCCACGCGGGCGGCGAGGGAGGCGTCGGCGGCGAGCGCGCCCGCCAGCTGGTGCTCGGTGCCGCTGGCGGCGAGGGCGGCCCGCACCGCCCGGGCGACCGGGGCCGAGGACGGCGCGAGCGGGGCGGTGCCGGACACGGTGGTGACCGTCTCCCGCCGCGACATCAGCGGCTCCATCTGCTCGAGCTGGGTCCGCGTGACCGAGGGTTCGGCGCGGGCCGGGGCCGGGGGCGGGGGCGACGCGGCCGGCGCGTGATCGTCGGTCGGGGTCGCGGGGGCGGCGGCGGGGGCCGCGGGGGACGACTCGGCCACGTTCGCCGCGTGCGCCTCGATCGCCGCGGCCGGCGGCGCGGACGCCGGCGCATCCGGCGGCGGCTCCGCGATCGTCTCCAGCGCCGGCGGCGGCGCCTCCTGCGCCTCGCGGATCACCTCGAGCAGCCGGTCGAGGGAGAAGTTCGACTTCACCAGCAGCTTGTGCGGCTTGAACGCCACCGCCCGCCGAATGGTCTCCGGATTGGTGCAGCCGGTGAGCAGCACCACCGGGATGGTGCGCGTCCGCGGATTGGCCCGCACCCGCTGCAGGAGCGTGAGCCCCGTGCCCTTGCGGAGCGGGATGTCCAGCAGGAGCAGGTCGCAGCCCTCGTCCATGAGGTGTCGCCACGCCGTCGGGGCGTCTCCGCACGTGGTGGCGCGCAGGCCGTTGATCTCCAGCGAGGCCGAGAGGGTCTCGCGGAGGATCGCCGACTCCTCGACGTACAGGACGTGGGTCACGCCGCACGCTCCCCGGCCGCGAGCGTCGCCCGCGGCAGGTCGATGCGGATGGCCGCCGGCGCCGCGTCGTCGTCGAAGGCGATCCGCCCGCCCTGGGCCCGCGCGATCGCGCTCAGCACGAGGCGGCGGAAGCGGGCCGCGCCGTCGTCCGCGCCGCTTTCTCCGGCCTCGTCGTGCCAGGCCGTCTCGTCGTCGGGCGCCGCCTCGTTCGCGTCGCCGATCGCCCCGGCGGTCGCGACCGCGTCGTCCGCGATCGCGCGCACGTCGCCGGCGCGGCCCACGGCGAGCCGCACGACCGCGCCGAGCTCGGCGTCGGACGCCACGCGGACCTCCAGCCCGACCGCCTCGTCGCGTTCGTCGCCGCTCGCGTCGGCCGCCAGCTCGATCGCGGTACGGAGCATCCGGTCGAGGGTCCGGCGGTGCCCGCGCACCACGAGCGGCGCGTCGCCGGCGCCCGCGAGGTCGAGCTCGGGCGGCGGCAGCATCGCGCCGCGCCGGAACGTCTCGAGCCCGGCCGCGTCGAGCAGCTCCCGCAGGTCGATGCTCGCGAGCTCGTCGGTGTGGTGCACGGCGTGGCGAGCGTCCTCGAGGACGTGCAGGTCCTCGAGCAGCTCGCACGCCCGTCCGAGCTCGCGCAGGGCGGGGCCGAGGTAGCCCCCGATCATCCCCGGGTCGGGGCACTCCGCGGCCGCGAGCAGCTCCATGAGCGCCCGCGCCGCGGCCAGCGGCTCGCGGAGCAGGTCGGCGAACGCGAGCGCATCGATCCCGCGTTCCGCGGGGGTCCCGTCGGCGGTCATGGGCGGCTCCGGATGCCGGGGGCCCCGATCCCGGCGCCGGAGCGGATCGGCGCGATCGACCCGCGGGTGCAGCCGGCCCGGCGATCCCGCGATGGGTCGCGGGGACGAGGACGGGATGCGCGGACGCGCGGGGCCCACCGCGGTCCGGGAATCGGCGTCACGGCGGGACGGGGGCCGGGGCCGGGCCGACGGGCTGTCCGGCGCCGGGCGCGAGGCGTGCGTCGTCCGGGCCCGCCTCGGCGTCGGCACCGGGAGCGGGCACGGATACACTGCGACTCCGGGGACGCCGCCACCGTAGCTCAATCGGCAGAGCGCCTGACTTGTAATCTGGAGGTTACGGGTTCGACTCCCGTCGGTGGCTGTGCGCCCGGCGCGACGCGCCGACGGGGCGATCGTCGGGGTCGCGGCTCCAGGCAGTCATTCGGATCCGACCCACGCGGGCACGAACGGCTCCGGCGAGCCGACCAGGTCCTTCATGCAGAACCAGCCGCACGGACCACCGACGAACACCGCGATCGCGGCGACCACCGTGGCCGTGATCATGATCGGGTCGCGTTGCAGGCGCTCCGGCGGGTCGTAGCCGGACGTGCACCACCACGTCGCGCGGGTGAGCACGCCGAGTCCAAGCACGGAGAGGGCGATGAGGAAGGACAAGGCCATCGAGATCCTCCGGACGGGTGAACTCGTAGAGAGGGTAGCGAGTCGCCGCGCATCCCGGCAATCCCCGCCGGCATCCTGGCGGGCGCGACGACGAGTCGGCGTCGCCGGCGCATCCGGGAGGGCGATGAGCGGCCGGCTCCGCCGCCGCACCCCTCGCCTGGAGACGCTCGCCATGCCGCACCTCGCCCGGCCCCGCCGACGCCCGGTCCACCGTCGAACGATCGCCGCCGCCTCGCTCGTCGCGGCCGTCTCGACGCTGCTTGCCGCCACGCCCGCGCTCGCCCAGTCCACCGGGCGGAGCGTGATGAGCCGCCAGCAGGCCGACGGGTCGATGGAGGTGATGAGCTTCGCGGTGCCGGACCGCTCGGAGCTCGCCGCGCCCGAGCTGCGGCCGGCCGACGTGCCCGAGGTGATCCGCCGCCTCGAGCTGAGCGAGGCCCAGGCCGCGGTGGTGCGGGATCGGATCGTCGCCTATGTCGCCGCCCTCGAGGCCATCCCGCTCGACGTGCCCGAGCCCGGCCGCAGCCTGCTCGAGGACGACACCGGCGGGGCGGGCGACGCGGCGAGCGCCGGAGCCCGGATGGACGCGGCGGTGCGCGAGGCGATGGCCGCCCACGGCTTCGATCCCGCCCGGCTCGAGGGTGACCTGACGGTCGGCATCGGGGTCTCGATGGGCATGGGCACCGCGGAAGACGGCGGCGCCGAGCCGCGGGTCGACGTCACGGTGTCGATCGGCCCCGGCGAGGGGCGGTCCCTCCCGGCCGACGAGCGGGAGCGGCTGGAGCAGGTGGCGGCCGACGCCGCGGCCCGCATCGAGGCCATCACCCGCGAGCAGGCCCTCGCGGACGTGGGCCTGACCGAGGCTGGGGGGGATCCGACGGGCGACCGCTGGGCCCGGCTCGCCGCCGCGGCCCGCGACATGCGGGCGTCGGTGCGGGCGTATCGCCGGGCCCGCGAGGCCGAGCGGCGCCGGCTCGACGCGGACGTGCAGGCGGTGCTCTCGGCGGCGCAGCTCGAGCGGTGGCCCGCCTTCGATCGCTGGGTCCGCCGCCATCACTCGCTCGGCTGGGGGCGGCTCGCGGGGGAGTCGCTTGACGTCTTCGCGATGCTCGACGAGCTCGTCGCCGCGCGGCCCGAGGCGGCCGCGCGGCTCGAGCCGCTGCGGGCGGACCTCGAGCAGCGGGTCGACCTCGCCCTCGCCCGCCGCAACGACGCGGCGCTGGAGGCGGTGATGGCGATCGACGAGGCGGTGGCGGCCCGCGACGCCGACGCCGTGCGGCGGGAGGCCGAGCGTCTCGCCCGGCTGCACGAGCGGGTGCGGGACGCGAACCTCGCGGCGGTGCAGGCCGCCGCCGCGGTGCTGGCCGACCTGCCGGCGGAGCCGGACCCGTTCGACGCGGCGGGGCACGACGCCGCGCCCGCGAGGGGCGACGATGCGCCCGCGGGGGACGACGCCGCGCCCGCGGTCGGAGGCGGCGACGCGGGCGCCTCCGCCGCGGTGCCGCTCGGCGCCGCCGCCCGCGCGGACACGTCGCCGCGGGACCTCGGTGCCGCCTTCGACCGGGCGGCCCGGCGCCGGGCGTTCCCGATGGTGTGGTCCGACACGCCGGCGCAGCGGGCGTTCGACGCCGTCGACGGGCTGCCGCTGGATGCCGATCGTCGCGTCGCCGCCGCCGCGATGGCCGCCGCCTACGCCGCCGAGCACGCGTCCGCGAGCCGGCGGATCGAGTCGATCGTGCTGCGGCACGAGCCGTTCCGGATCCGCGCCGGAGTCAACGCGCTCCTCGAGGAGCTGGGCGCCGCCCCGTTCGAGCCGCCCGCCGCGCCGCCGGCCCCGCGCCGCGACGACGACGCGGACGCACGGCCGGGGCCGCGGATCCGGCTCACGCCCGAGGGCGCGGTGTCGCACGCCCTCGAACGGCGGCTCGCCCTCGACGTTCGCACCATGCGGTCGCTCTACGGCATGCTCGACGAGGCGACGCGGGCGGAGCTGCCGCCCATCCCCGAGGTCGCCGACCTGGGTGCGGTCGAAGGTCAGGCGGGCGACCCGTTCGTGGATCCCGCTGACGGGAGCTGACGCCGGGCCGCCGGATGCGCGGCGGCGGGTGGCCACGTCGGCGGCGGCCCGGTGAACGCCGAACCCGGCCGGGCCGGATGCCCGGCCGCTCGCTCGGCCCGACGCCCGTCGGGACGCCGCGCCGCCCGCCCGCAACCCGGCCTCGGGCCGGCCGGCATCCCCCCGGTGCCGGACCCGCGGCCTCGGCGACGGTCTGCCGGCGCGGCGCGGGACGGACCGGCACCGGCCTCCTCTTCCTCGTCTCCACCCGGACCACCTGGGGATGCGGCGGCGGGCGGATCGCGACGATCCGTCCGCCGCTCGCGCGCCGTCGCCGCGCGTCGGCCGTCGCCGCGCGTCGGCCCTCGCCCCGCGCCGCCGGCCTCAGCGGTGCATCACGTCCTCGGCGTCCGCGGGCAGGCAGGCCCCGGCGACCGCGCCGAATCGCCGCACCTGCTCCTCGGCCCACGCCTCGTCGCGGCCGAGCTCGGCGGCCATGATCGACGCCGCCCGCGGAGCCGCCTCCACCGCGGCCCGGGCGTCCAGCACCAGGCAGCGGGTGCGGCGCGACAGGACGTCGTCGAGCGTGCGGGCCATCTCGCTGCGGCAGGCGTGGGCGACCTCCGCCCCGACGACCTCGAGCCGCGGGTGCAGCCGCTCACGGAGCTCGGGCCGCTCGCGGGCGATCGAGGCCACCGTGGCCGCCTCCGTCCCGTACTCCGCGAGCTCGCCCCACTCGTCCGCCTCGCCCGCGGTCTCGGTCGCCCCGTGCATGCGAATCCGCTCGGTCTCGCAGTGCCGCGGATCGAGCCCGGCCAGCATCGAGGCGTGGGTCACGACGTCCTTGGCCATCCGCCGGTAGGTCGTCCACTTGCCGCCCGCGATCGTGAGCAGTCCGCTGTCGGGATCGACGAGGATCGCGTGCTCGCGGCTGAGGGCCGCGGTGTCGCCCGCCGGCCCGGCCTTCACCAGCGGCCGGATGCCGGCGAAGCGGCTGAGGACGTCGTCGGGCGTCGGCCGCCGCTCGAGGTAGCGGCCGGCGGTCTCGAGGATGAACGCCTCCTCCATCGGCAGCGGCCGGGGCTCGGCCTCGACCAGCTCGATCGGCGTGTCGGTCGTCCCGACCACGACGCGGCCGTTCCACGGGATCGCGAACATCACGCGGCCGTCGGGGGTGGACGGCACCATGATCGCGTCGTCGCCGGCGAGGAACGAGCGGTCGAGGACGAGGTGCACGCCCTGGCTGGGGGCGATGATCGGCTCGGCGTCCGGCCGGTCCATCCGCCGCAGCTCGTCCGCGAACGGCCCGGTCGCGTTGACGACGACCTTCGCCGGGACCTCGAACGTCTCGCCCGACTCCTCGTCACGGGCAAGGGCGCCGTGGATCATGCCGTCCGAGCCCTTGAGCAGGCCGGTGACGGGGCAGTGATTGACCAGCACCGCGTCGCGGTCGGCGGCGGTGCGGGCGATCTCGATCGCGAGGCGGGCGTCGTCGAACTGTCCGTCCCAGTACAGCGTCCCGCCGCGGAGCTCGTCGGTCTCGATGTTGGGGATGCGGCGGGCGACCTCCTCGCGGGAGAGATGCCGCGAGTGGCCGAAGCCCTCGCGTCCCGCGAGCAGGTCGTACATCCGCAGGCCCACGCCGTAGAAGGGCGACTGCCACCACGCATAGCTCGGCACCACGAACGCGACCTCGCGCACGAGGTGGGGGGCGAGGCGGCGGAGGATGCCGCGCTCGCGCAGCGCCTCCATCACCAGCGACACGTTGCCCTGCCGCAGGTAGCGGACGCCGCCGTGGACGAGCTTCGTCGAGCGACTGCTCGTCCCGGCGGCGAAGTCCGAGCGCTCGAGCAGGGCGACGTCGTAGCCGCGGGCGGCGGCGTCGAGGGCGGCGCCGAGGCCGGTCGCGCCGCCGCCGACGATGAGGACGTCCCACGGGACGGTGCGTCCGCGGAGTCGCTCGAGCATCGCGTCGCGTCGCATGGTGGGGCCTTTCGCGGAGGGCGGGGCGGGGCCGGCGGGGACGGTGGGGCCGG
>CAYLNM010000034.1:0-29530 GCA_964385045.1 uncultured Isosphaeraceae bacterium | reverse complement strand
CCGCGCGACCCCGCGCGACCCCGCGCGACCCCGCGCGACCCCGCGCGACCCCGCGCGACCCCGCGACGCCGCCCCCGTGGATCGCGCCGGCTGGGGTCACGGTGGGATCGGGAGTGCTTCCTGCCGCGGGCTTGGAGCGTTGCGCACGTCGGGACCGGGTGTCCGGGTACCATCGACCTCGCGGAGCGACGCCCGGCGAAGGGAGCGGGAGCCAGCCCATGGCAGACAACGAGCCGACCGCCGTGTCGCGACCGAACGGCGGCGAGGCGCCGTCGTCCCTCGAGTCCTTCCTGCGCGGCCTCGGGCCGCTCGTCTCCTCGGGAGATCCGCCGGACGAGCTCGTCGAGTCGATCCTCGAGCTCGGTCGCCGGGCCGCGGGCGCCGAGGTCGCGGCGGTCGGCCGGGGACGCGGCGGCCGACTGACGATCACCCACGCCGCCGCGGCCGACGCCCGCTCCCGCGTCGGCGAGCCGTTCGATCCGCCCTGCGGATTCGGAACGACCACATCGCCGGACGCCATGGCGGCCGCCGCCGCCGAAGGCGACGCCGTCCCGCCGCCGCCGGACGCCGCGGCCGAGCCCGCCACGGCGGCCGCCGCAGCCGACGCGGCTCCCCCCGCGGACCGGGCCGCGGACTTCCCCGCGTGCCCCGCCGCACGCGACGCCGACCCCCCGTGCTGCATGACGCGGCCCCTGGTGATCGACGGGCACCGGTGGGGCATCGTCGGCCTCTGGTCGTCCGCTGCGCTGGCCGTCTCCCGCGCCGAAGGCTCGGTGCTCGTCGAGGCGATCGCGGCGGGGCTCGTCGCGCAGCTCGCCCGGGCCCGGCAGCAGGTCCTCTTCCGCGAGGTCGAGTCGACCGCCGGCATCGGGGCCTGGTCGTACCGCATCGAGGACGCCCGACTCTGGTGGTCCGACGAGGTCTTCCGCATCCACGGACTCGAGCCGGGGTCCGCGCAGCCCGGGGTCGACCGCGCGATCGACTACTACCACCCCGACGATCGCGGCACGATCCGCACCATGCTCGAGGTCGCGACGCTCCAGGGCGAGCCGTGGGACGTGCAGCTGCGCCTCGTCACCGCCGCGGGCGAGACCCGGTGGGTGCGGGCCCGCGGCCAGCGGATCGTCGAGGGTGGCGTGCCGACGCGGCTCGTCGGGACGTTCGAGGACGTCCACGCCGGCGTGCAGGACGAGCTCGAGCGCGAGCGCATGCGGGCCCGCCTCGAGCACGCGGTCCACGGCACCGACGACGGGCTCTGGGACTGGCCCGACATGGAGCGCGAGGACCAGTGGTGGTCGCCGAGGCTGCTGGCCCTGCTGGGTCTCGAGCCGGGCGACGTGCCGCCGCGGCACGCGAGCCTGCTCGAACGCGTCCATCCCGAGGACCGCGAGGGCTTCGAGGCCGCGATCGAGCGCCGTCGCACCCACGGCGGGCCGCTGGAGGCCGAGGTGCGGCTGGAGACGGCCGATCGCGGCTGGCGGTGGTTCCTCGCCCGGGCCCGCGTCACCGGTGGCGGCCCCGGGCGTCCGCTGCGCATGGCCGGGGCCTTCCTCGACGTGGACGAGCGCCGGCGGATGGAGGCCGAGCTTCGCGACCGCACCCGCGAGGTCGAGGCGTTCCTTCACGCGGCGTCGCACGACCTCAAGTCGCCGATGCTGACCCTCGACGCGTTCGCGGCGCGGATCGAGGAGGCGCCGGAGGACGCCCCGCGGGCCGACCTCGTGCACGCCGCGGGCCGCATCCGCTCCGCCACCGCCCGCATGCGGGCCATCGTGCGCGACCTGCTCGCCTACGGCCGCGGCACCCGCGTCGCGCCGCGGATGCGGCGACTGCCGGTCGCGGCCCTGCTCGCCGACCTCCGCAGCCAGCTCGCGGCCGACCTCGGGCGGGAGGGCGTCCACCTGGAGACCGAGCTCGCGGTGCCGCAGATCATGGCCGATCGCGAGCAGGCGATGTCGCTGCTGCAGAACCTCATCGTCAACGCCATCGAGCACGGAGCCGCCGACGACGGCACCGTGCACGTCACGCTCGCCACCCGCGACGCGGGGGCCGGCCGGGTGCGGCTCGAGGTGCGGGACCACGGCCGCGGCGTGCCCGAGGCCGAGCGGGGCCGGATCTTCGAGCCCTTCGAGCGGATGCGGCGGCCCGGCGGCATCGGCGGCGGCACCGGCCTCGGCCTCGCGATCGTGGCCAAGGTGGCCGAGGCCTGGGGCGGGCGGGCGTGGGTCGAGGCTCCCGCGGACGACGGTCCCGGGGCGGCGTTCGTGGTGGAGTGGCCGGGCGCGATCGCCGCGCCGGCTGCCCCGGCCACCCCGGGGGCCTGATCGCGGCGGCGGCGGCCGGGCGCCCGCGGGGGCGCGGGCCGCGGCCGCCCCGGCAACGACCGCCGCCCGCGATCCCGAAGGACCGCGGGCGGCGGAGGGTGTCTCGGAGGGGCCGGCCGGGCCGGAAGGGGCCGAGGGCCCGGGACCCTGGGTCCTGGGCCCTGGGTTCCGGGCGAGCCCGGTCAGACGCTGAGCACGCCCAGCATCTCGGCCGCCCGCTTGGCGATCGACACGTGGTCGAGGCCGCACTGCTCGAGGATCTGCTCCTCCGTGCGGGCCGACTTCGGGATCCGCTTCACGTGGAGCTGCTGGATGTTGAAGCCGTCGCCGGAGGCGCAGCACGCCTCGGCCACCGCCGAGCCGATGCCGCCGCCGTAGTTGTCCTCGACCACGAGGACGTTGCCGCCGGCCTGGTTGATCAGGTCGAGCAGGTGCTCGTCGTCGAACGGGATCGAGTAGAGGTCGACGAGGCCCGCGTCGATGCCGGCGTTGTCGAGGTCGTCGAGCGCCTTGTTGCACTCGTGGACCATGTATCCGGCGGAGACGATCAGCAGGTCGCGGCCCTCGGTCAGCACCTCGAACTTGCCGAGGTTGAAGACGGTCCGCTCGTCGTAGATGAACTCCACGTCCGGCCGCATCGTCCGCATGTAGCAGACGCCCACGTGCTCGGCCATCGCCATCGTCAGGCCGTAGGCCGCGTACGCGTCGGCGGGCTGCAGCAGGTAGCAGCCCGGCCCGCCGTGGTGGTCGATCATGGTGGTGAGCGACCGGAACCACGAGACGTCCGGCAGGGCCATCTGGCTCGGGCCGTCGGCCGCGAGCGAGATGCCGGAGTGGCTGCCGATGAACTTGATGTTCGAGCCGGAGTAGACCGCCATCTCGACCTGGTCGTACGCCCGGGTCATGAACTTGGCGAAGGTCGAGCAGTAGGGGATCTTGTTCGCGGCGGAGAGGCCGACCGCGGCCGAGACCATGTTCTGCTCGGCGATCTTGCACTCGATGAAGCGGTCCGCGAGGTCCTTGTCGTTGGCGAAGGAGTCGGCGAACGTCGAGTTGCGCACGTCCGCGTCGAGGCACACGATGCGGGGCTCGAGCCGGCCGAGGACGCGGAGGGCGATGCCGTAGGCCTTGCGGGTGGCGAGCTTGCCGCCCCGCAGGAGCATCCCCATGTCGAACGACTCCATCGCCTCGTTGAGGCTCGGCACCTCGCCGCCCCCCGGCTCCGCGTCGCCGGCGTACTCCGACGGCGGGTAGATCGCGAGCGAGTCGTCGGGGGTCAGGGAGCTGGTGAGGCTCACGCGGGTGGCCGCGAGCTCCTCCATCGCCTTCTCGAGGCGCTCGGCGGTCGGCGGCTTGCCGTGCCAGCCGGGCCCCTGGATCGACGGGGCGCCCCAGCCCTTGACGGTGCGGGCGATGATCGCCTGCGGGACGTCGCCGGTGCTGTTCTCGGCGAAGGCGTCGATCGCCTCCTTGATCGCGGCCGGGTCGTGGCCGTCGATGATGACGGCGGGAATGCCGGCGGCGTCGAACTTCGCCTTCAGGCGTTCGGGAGACTGCTGCTCCGAGACGGTGTCCGCCTGGCCGTAGCCATTGCAGTTCACGATCGTGAGGACGTTGCCGAGCTTGTGGTCGACGAGGAAGTCGACCGCCTCCCAGATCTGTCCCTCGCGCACCTCGCCGTCGCCGCAGATGCAGTAGATCCGCTTGTCCATCTCGTCGTGCCGGGCGGCGAGGCCGAGGCCGGCGGCGACGGAGAGGCCCTGGCCGAGCGAGCCGGTGGCGGCGTCGAAGAAGGGGAAGCCCTCCATCGGATTGGGGTGGCCGTCGAGCATGGAGTCCGTCTCGCGCAGGGTCGAGAGGTACTCCTCGGTCAGCGGCTCGCGGTCGGCGCCGCGACCGATCGCGACGCCGAGGTCGGCCGAGGCGGCGTAGACGATCGGGACGGCGTGGCCCTCGGACAGCACCAGGCGGTCGCTCGTGGGGTAGCGCGGCTGCTCGGGGGCCCACCGCATCGCGTTGTACATGAGCACGGTGACGATGTGTCCCAGGCTCATGGCGGACGTGGGATGGCCGCTGCCGGCCTCCGCGCACATCTCCAGACAGGTTCGGTCGAGCTGGATCGCCTTGGCGTGGACGAAGGCTTCGAAGGACATTCGGGTCCTTTCCCCGACCCGGTTCGGGTCGGACGGAGGTCTCGCGAGGATCGAGGATTATCGTCCGAGCCGGTCATCCGGGCAACCACGGTCCGGTCGGGGGGGGCGGCGAACTCGGGACACGAGGGCGACGAGGAGGCCGGGCGAGACTCGGCGGCGGCTCGGTCGACGGACGACGCGGCGGCGGGATCGGGGTCCCGGTCCCCGGCACGGGCCTCCTCCGTCCGGTCTGCCCGGGCGTCTGCCCTGCGTCCGCCGGGCGTCGCCGTGACGTCTGCGTGACGCTTCGGGGGGTCCGGACCGCCGAAGGGCGGCCGGCGGCCCTTCCGCCGGGCCGCCGTCGGATGGACCGGGAGGCCGAGGCGTGCCGCGGCCGGGGGTAGACTGTGCCCGCCGCGCACGCTCGTGGCGGCATTGCGGGGGGTTCGTAGCCTTGCCCGATCGGCCCGTGGCTCCGCGCCACCGCTGCCGCATCCGTCGTCCCCGCGACCGCCGGAGCCCCCGGACGGCCGCGAACGGGAGGCGGGAGCCGCCGCGGCGGCGGGCGCGGCGACGCCCGAGCGGGCCGGATCCAGGAGGACCACGTCCATGAAGGTCACGTGCGATCGAGGGGAGCTGGTCGAGGCCGTGGGCGGCGTCGCCCGCGTCGTGCCGCCCCGGAACCCGTCCGACGCCCTGCGGTGCGTCCACGTGGTGGCCGAGGACGGCGTGCTCCGGCTCGCCGCCACCGACGCCGAGATCGGCCTGCGACTCGCCCTCGAGCGGGTCGCGGTGGACCGATCCGGCGAGGCCCTGGTGCCGGCCGACCGGTTCGCCGAGATCGTCCGCAGCTGCGACGACGCGAGCCTCGTCCTCGAGACGGACGGCCACAAGCTCGACGTGCGGGCCGGCTCGGGCCACTTCGTCGTGATCGGCATGGAGCCGGCCGAGGCCTATCCGGTCCCGGCGATGCCCGGCGACGACGCGGTCGTCTTCGGCTTCACCGTGGACGCCGGCACGCTCGAGCGGCTGGTGAGCCGCACCGCGTTCGCCGCCGCCACCGAGACCAGCCGCTACGCGATCAACGGCGTGCTCGTGCAGCGGGCCGCCCGGCAGCTGCGCTTCGTCGCCACCGACGGCCATCGCCTCGCGATCGCCGAGGGGCGACCGGCCTCCGGCGACGCGGAGGGCCAGGCGATCATCCCGACCAAGGCCCTCGCGGTCCTCGTCCGCCTGCTCGACCTCGCGGACGAGGTGGTCGAGGTGCGGATCACCGAGACCCAGGCGTTCTTCCGCGTGGGCGAGGGCCCGAACGCGGCCGAGCTCTCGACCAGCCTCGTGGAGGGGGCCTTCCCGCCGTTCGAGGACGTGATCCCGCGCGAGCACGACAAGAAGGCGGTCGCCAACGTCGAGGTCTTCGCGCGGGCCCTGCAGCAGGCGTCGCTGTACACGAACAAGGACTCCAAGGGCGTGCGGATGAGCTTCGGCGAGGACTCGCTGACCCTCACCAGCCGCGTGCCCGAGGAGGGCGAGGCCGAGATCACGCTCGGGCTCGACTACGAGGGCGAGCCGATCCAGATCGGCTTCAACGCCGGCTACCTCGGCGAGGCGCTCAAGGTCCTCGACGACGAGACGCTGACGATGGAGCTGAAGGCGGAGAACAAGCCGGGCGTCATCCGCACCGGCAGCGAGTTCACCTACGTGATCATGCCGCTGCACCTGCAGTGAGCGGCGCGGCTGGCCCGTCCGGCCCGGCCGACCCGGCCGGCGAAGGGGGCAGCGCGGGCTCCGGCGCGGGCGGAGGCCCGGCCACGCCCGCGGCACCGCGGCCGGCCATCACTCGATGTCGCGGGTGAGCCGCGCCACGAGCACGAACGGCAGCCAGCAGAACATGAAGAGGACGAGCGGGATCGCGAACAGCGCGGCCCGGTCGCCGAGGCCGACGATCATCGCCGCGACCGCCGCGAGGGTGAGGATCGCCCCCGCGATCACGATCACCCCGAAGCGGCGGAAGAAGGCCTGCTCGAGGGTGCGGCGGCTGTCGACGTCGTCGAGGGTGTGGCCGCACTCGGGGCACCGCATGCCGCCCGAGGAGCGCGTCCCCCGCAGGTCGTAGCCGCACTGGGCGCACCGCGCCCCGCGGGCGGGCACCGGCGTGGCCGCGGGCGGCTCGGCCGGGATCGTCTCGGGCGGCAGGACGGTCACCGCGGCGGTGGAGGCCCGGGCGGCCGCCACCGCCGGCCGCAGGGGGGCGGTCGAGGCGGACTCGTCGGCGGTGGGCTCCTCGGGCATGCGGGGATGGTTGGGACGCGGGGCGCCGCCGGGCAAGCGGGGATCGCGGGATCGCGGCGGATGTGGGGGCGAGCGACGGGCCGCCGGCCGGATGGTGGGCGGCAGGCGACTGTGGCGGCGGGCGGGCGGATGGGCGGGCGGCACCACCGCACGCGAACCGCCGGGATTCGCACCCGCAGCGACGCGAGGTCGGGGCGGGGGACCGGGGGCCGGCGGGCGACGGGATCCACGCCCGGATGGCGTCGCGGGAACGCCGGTGCGGCGTCAGACGAGGGCGCTGGCGTCGCGATCGGGATCCGGCTCGTGCCAGCCCTCCCAGAACGCCCGAAGCTCGGCCGCGAAGCGCTCGAAGTCCGCCGCGGTGGTCGGCTTGACGACGTAGGCGTTGGCGGCCCCGTCGAGCGCCTGCCGGATGTCGCCGGTGCCCGCGGAGCTGGTGAGGACGATGACCGGGATGCGTCGCAGGCGCGGATCGCGCTTCACGAAGCCGAGGACCTCGTGTCCGTCCGGGGCCGGGATCCTCAGGTCGAGCACCACCAGGTCCGGGGCGAGGCCGCCTTCGAAGGGCGATGCGGACTCGAAGCACTCGATCGCCTCCTGCCCGGTGTGAGCCCGGGCGAGCTCGACGTGCGGTCCCGCCGCCTGCAGGGCGAGCCGGAGGAGCTCGTGGTGGTCGTCGTCGTCCTCGACGTGCAGCAGACGAAAGGGCCTGGATGGGGGCACGGCGATCCTCTCGGCTCGGGCAGGGTGGACCGTTCGAAGGGCGGCGGATCCTACCGGCGGATGAGGCCGAGCGGTGGGGCGCTCCTGCGCACAGTGGAGGAATCCCCGATTGCCCGGCCAGGCCGGCCGGCCGAGGTCCCGCCGCGGCCGCGCGCGACGACGCCGCGGCCCGAGGGAGCCGCGGCGTCGTGGCCGGGGTCGCCGGGGTCGCCGCGGACGCCGTGGATCATGGACGATCGCCCGGCGGGGCGGTGCCAGTCGCGATCCGGTCGTGACCCGCGGGACTCAGCCCTCGCCCCACTCCCGCAGGCCGGGGCCGACGTAGTTGGCCAGCGGCCGGATGAGCCGGTTGTCGGCGTGCTGCTCCATCACGTGGGCGCACCAGCCGGTGATGCGGCTGGCCACGAAGATGGGCGTGTACTGCGGGACCGGGATGCCCATCACGTAATACGTCATCCCGCAGGGGAAGTCCACGTTGGGGTGGATGCGCTTGTCCTCGAGCATGATCCGCTGGACCTCGTCGCCCATGCGGAACCACTTGAGCCCGTCCTCCCCGTGCCGCTCGGCGACCTTGAGGCCCCACTCGCGGAGGATGCCGGCGCGGTGGTCGCCGTTCTTGTAGACGCGGTGGCCGAAGCCCATGAGCTTCCGCTTCTCGGCGAAGGCCTTCTGCATGAAGTCCGCGACGGTGCCGCCGGCGGCGACGTGGGCGTCCACGTCCTGCATCATCTCCATCGCCGCCTCGTTGGCCCCGCCGTGCAGCGGGCCCTTGAGGGCGCCGATGCCGCCGCAGATCGCGGCGTGCAGGTCGCTCATCGTCGCCGCGATCACGCGGCAGGCGAAGGTCGAGGCGTTGAAGTCGTGTTCCGCGTAGAGGATGAGCGACACGTCCATCACGCGGGCGTCGAGCTCGTCCGGGGTCTCGCCGCTCATCATGTAGAGCAGGTTCGCGGCGTGGCCGAGCGACGGGTCCGGGGCGACCGGCTCGTGTCCGTCGCGGAGCCGCTGCATCGCCCCGATGATCGTCGGGATCTGGGCGAGCAGCCGGATCGACTTGCGGAGCTCGGCCTCGGCCGAGTGGTCCTCGCAGTCGGGGTCGAAGTGCGAGAGCCACGAGATCGCGGTCCGCAGGATCGACATCGGGTGGGCGTTCGGCGGATCGCCGGCGATGCCGCGGAGGACGTCCACGAGCTCCGACGGGATCGCCATCTCGGCCTTCACGCGGTCGCTGAACGCCTTCAGCTCGGGCTCGGAGGGCTTGTGCCCGACCAGCAGCAGGTGGGCGACCTCCTCGAAGGTGGCGTTCGCGGCGAGATCGGCGATCTCGTAGCCGCGGTACATGAGCTGGGTCTGGTTGACGGCGCAGATCGCGGTGTCGCCGACGGTCTGGCCGGCGAGGCCGCGGGCGTCCTTGGGCGTGGTGGCGGTGCTCATGCGTCGGGGTCCGGTCACGGGGTCGCGAAGGGCCGGCGGCGGGCCGGCGGGCTCGGCCGGGCGGCGTCGATGCCGGTCCGGCGGGGCGACGATCGTAGCAGGACGCCTTCGACGAGTCCCTCGGTCACGATGCCCCCGGGGGCCGGCGGGCGCGATCGGCGCGATCGGCGCGACGGACGCGATGTGCGAGCGCAGCCGGACTCCGGGGCCGCGCCCGGCTGCCGGTCCGCGGCCGCCTCGCCACGGGCCCGAGGCCGCCTCGCCGCGGCGGCCCCGGGCCCGCGCACGAACAGGGCCCCGGCCGTGGTGGCCGGGGCCCTGGTGCATGGCGTGCGTCGCCCCGGAGGCGGGGCGGAGCCTCAGGTCACGGGCAGGGGCCGAAGGCGCCCAGCAGCGTGACGAGGTCGTCGAAGTCGACCACGAAGTCGCCGTCGAGGTCCTCGGGGCACTCGAAGCAGAAGCCCCACTCCGAGAGCAGCGACGTCAGGTCGTCGAAGCCGACGAGGCCGTCGTCGTTGAAGTCGCCCGCGCAGAAGTTGAGCGAGAGCGGGACCTTCACGTCGGCGAGGACGGAGTTCGGGCCGTCGCCGTCCTTGAAGAGGCCGAGCTCGATGGTGCCGGTGGTCGGGCCCGAGTCCGCGGTGAAGCGGAAGTTGTAGGCGGTGCCCCAGCGGATCGCGTTGCCGTTGGGGTTGACCGAGAACGGCTCGGCGACGCTCCAGCGGACCTCGCTCGAGTCGCGGACGTTGCCCCAGTCGGTGCCGTCGAAGGGCTCGCCACTGTGGTAGTCCACGTCGTGGAAGCCGACGCCGGTGACGCTCACCGACTCGTCGACGTCGATCGCGACGCTGCCGACGGCGCGGTCGCTGTCGAGGTTGTGGACCACGTACTCGTAGTCCCAGGTGCCGTCGCCGTTGTCGTAGGCCTGGCTGGCGACGAAGAAGTTGCCGATGCCGTTGATCGCCCGCCACTGGACGTTCACGTCGGGATCGGCCTGCTTCCACGCGTAGAGCGCGGGCTCGCCGATCTGCGTCTCGCCGTCGTAGCTCACGAGCGCGCCGGCGCTGTTGAGCTCGCCGATGCGCCACGAGACGTTGTTGGCGGCGCGGATGATGTCGACCTCGACGTTCTCGTCGGGGCACACGTACTGGCCCTCGACGATGTAGGTCGCGTCCGGGTTCTCGGCCGGGAGCACCTCGGAGAGCGGCACCTGCAGGCGGCGGTCGAGCTGGCCGCTCCACGCCGGGTTGGCCGGCGGGTACGGGAAGAAGCCGTTGGTCGCGTTCACCTGGTACTTCGGCCCCGCGCCCGACTGCCCGCCGTTGCGGAACGCGGTGTACGGGTCGGAGCAGCCGACGCCGAGCGAGCTGCAGCCGGTGCCCTGGCAGTCGCCGCACTCGCTCTGGTCGAGGGCGCAGAAGCCGTGCTTGAGCCACGACTGGCCGAGCTGCTCGATGCGCAGGTGGCCGTTGGGGCCCGGGGCCAGCTTGAACATGTTCTGGCCGATGACGGGGTGCTGGTTGTTGTTGGCCTGCCAGACCAGCGGCACGTCGCCGAGGTTGCACGAATTGGTGCCGAACGCGAAGGCCCGCACGTCGCCCTGCGACCAGTTGGCGGTGCCGAAGATCTCGAACAGGATGACGTCGGGGGTGCCCTCGCCCTGGGGCTCGACCTCGAACTCGTTCTGCACGTCGGAGGTCGGGGCGGCGGGCGCGAGTCCGACTTCGTTCGCGGTCCGGTTGTCGGCGCCGCTCAGCTGGCCGACGGCGATGACGGCGCCGGCGATGCCGGCGGCGCCGATGAGATAGCGGGTCTTCATGGGTCTTCGGGCTCCTCGAAGGGATTGGCCGGGCGCTCGGACCGCCTCCTGTCCCGTCCCGGCGGGGGGGATGGATGCACCATACCGGCCGAATCGGGCAGGGGAAGGCCGGGACCCCGGATTGCGCCGAGGTCGCGCGGGAGGATCCGCGGCGGTGGGAGCTCAGGGAAGCAGGGGGCCCGGGGCGGCCGTGGCGGTCCGCGGCCACGCGGCGACGGCACACCCGACGGCTCCCGAACGACGCTGCGTCTCGGCGGTCGGCAGGTCGATGATCCGCGCCGAGCGGCCCACGGTCGCCTCCAGGACGGCGCGGGCCGCCTCGTCGAGCGGGGCGAGGGTGCCGCCGCTGACCGGCCGGAGGATGCGGTCCCGGCCGTGGACCATGTTCACGGCGTTGACGCTCCGCCGCTGCAGGGCGAAGCCGGGGAGGCGGACGAGCTCGAAGCCCAGGTCCTCGAGCTCGCGGTCGAACGCCGCGAGGTCGGCCTCGCGGCGTGGATAGGTGGCGAGGTAGACCTGCACCTCGGGCGGGCCGGGCACCTGCCGCGGCTCGAGCTCGAGGCCCATCAGCCGCTCGAAGGCGCAGAGGAACCGGTCGAGCACCGCCACCCCCTCGCGGCCGGGGGCGTCGCCGAACGCGTCGGCGAGGGTGAGGGGCCACATCCCGTCGGCCCGCTGGCGGGCGTAGAGCGGCGGGCCCACGAGGTCGATCACCCGACGCCGGTCGCCGGCGGCGAGGGCCGAGCGCGCCTCGGCCGCGACGGCGGCCTCGAGCGCCCCGGCGCGGACGAGCCGGTCGAGACCGATCTCCAGCATCAGGTCGAACCCGGCGTCCTCGTCGTGCACGAACGCGACGGCGCGGGTCGGGCCGCCCCGCCGCGCGGGGTCCACCGGCACGCGGCGGATCGTGGTCGCGAAGTCGAGGTGGAACGCCGGCGGGCGGAGCACGACGACCCGGTCGACGCCGAACTCGGTGCGCATGGCGGCCCGGATCTCGTCCCGCCGCAGCCCGAGGGCGACGTTGCGGTCGATCTCCGCGTCGCCCGCGAGCAGCAGCCGTCCGTCGCCCCCGGGGTCGCCGACCACGAGCAGGTTGCCGCCCTGGAACAGCAGCGGGCTGCGGGCGACGCCGATGCCGGCCGGGGGCAGGCCCTCGACCATCCACGTCTCGCCGGGATCGAGGATCGAGCCGAAGTCGCCGCGGGAGGCGTACCGCGGGGCGAGCAGCCACGGGCGGGCGTCGCCGTCGACCCGGCCCGGCTGGCCGTTGTCCTGCGCCCACTGCTGGATGACGTGCGGCTCGTCGATCACCGTCACCGCCCCGCGGGCGCCCTCGCGGGCCGGCCCCATCCGGCGGAGGGCGCCGCCCACGTGCGGGGTGCCGACGGAGACGGTCATCGCCACGTCGGGCAGGGCCTCGAGGATCGCGACCGCGAGGTCGAGGCTGCCGCCGCCGCCGCGGCCCGCCCAGTAGGTGCCGCGGGTGGGCTGCAGCCGCACGAGGCCGAGCGGCTCGGCGCCGTCGTCGCGGGCGGCCCGGAAGCCGGGGATGGTCGGCCGGATGCGGACGGGGGCGGCGGCGGCCGACGCGGCGAGGGCGTCGGGGTCGGCGCCGGCCTCGAGCTCGGCGAGCACGGCGGCGAGCCACGCGCGGATGCGGTCCTCGCGGGCCGCGTCGTCGTCCGGGGCGTCGTCCGGGGCGTCGTCGGCGCCACCGGACGATGCGGGCGCGTCCGGGGCCGGGGGCGGGGCCGGCAGGCCGGGCGGCGGCGAGCCGGGCCGCAGCGGCCCCGCGAAGGCGAGCAGGTCGACGGGCAGGCCGACGGCGGCGAGCCGCTCCGCGGCGAGGGCGGGCCGGGCGGACGCCGGGGCCGAGGCGAGCTCGGGGCGCAGGATCGCCGCCGCGCGCACCGCGGTGGCGGCGAGCCCGTCGCGGGCAAGACGGCGGGCGACGAGCGAGGCGGCCTCGAGGTCGGCCCCGCCGGCGCGCACGTCCATCGAGGCCACCGCACCGGACCGCGGGGCGGGCCGCTCGCCGGGGGCGGCGACGGTCCGCGGGGCCCGGAAGCCGCGGTTGGCCGGCCGGGCGGTGCGGGCGGTCTCCCGCTCGGACATCACCGCGTCGGGCACGAAGTGCGGCTCGAGCGTGAAGGCGACCGCCCGCTCGGGCAGGCCGGGCTCGCCCTGCCCGGGCTCGGGGTCGCGCTCCCGGTCGACGTACACCGAGTGGAAGCGGTCCTGGAACTGCTCCTGCAGCGCCCGATCGGCCGCCCGCGCGACGAGGTCGTCCGAGAGCCCGAGGTCGCCGACCCGGCCGAGGCCCACCCGCTCGTCGAGGATGGACCGGCGCCACGCCGCGGCCGCCGCGTCGCGGGCGGCGGCCGCGGGGTCGGCGGTCGGGTCGGCGCCCGGCGCGGCCCCCGGCGCGGAGGCCGCTCCGGGGACGAGCGGCTCGCCGCCCGCGGACGCGGCACCGCTCGACGGCACTGCGCGGTCCGTGGCGGCGGGACCGGCCGCCCCGGCGTCGCCCGGGGCGCGGGCGCCGGAGCCAGGGCCGGGATCGCCGGAGTCGGGCTCGCCACCGCCGCACCCGGCGAGGAGCCCGGCAGCGAGCAGGCCGGCGCCGAGCAGGCCGGCGCCGAGCAGGCCGGCGGCGGCCCGGCCGGAGAGGCCCGCGAGGCGGACGGCGATGACGGAACGTCGCCCGGCGGGGGCGGACGGCACGGAGGGGGGGCCGGATCGCATGGGGACAGTCTCGCAGACGCGGGCGGCGGACGGCGGCCTCCGCGGCGGCTCGCCGGGCGGGCGTCCGCGGTCGGGGGTCCGGTGGCGGAACGCCCCCCCCGAAACGCACCGCGGGACCCCGGCGTGCATCCGGGGTCCCGCGGCGAAGGGTCCGAGGCCGGCAGGGGGCCGGCGACGCGGCTCAGGTCACGGGCAGGGCCCGTACGCGGCCACGAGGGTCAGCAGGTCGTCGAAGTCGACGCCGCCGCTGCCGTCGACGTCCTCGGGGCAGCCGGGGCAGTCGCCCCACGCGCCGAGCACCGCGAGCAGGTCGTCGAAGTCCACCTCGCCCGAGTCGTCGACGTCCGCCGGGCAGGGGGCGGTGACGTCCGAGGGCACCTGCGCCGCCGCGGCGACGGCCTCCGGGGTGCCGGGCATGAACATGCCGAGCACGACCTCGCCGTCGGTCGGCGCGGCGTCCGCGGTGAAGCGGAAGTTGTACATGGTGCCCCAGCGGATGGCGTTGGCGTTCGGATCGTCGGCGTGCTCCGCGGTGTTCCACGTCAGCTCGTCGCCGAGCCGGCCGTGGGCCCAGTCGGTGTCGTCGAACGGCTCGCCCGAGTGGTAGTCCACGTCGGCGAAGCCCTCGCCGCTCACGCCGACGCCGGAGCCGACGGGCACGGTGAAGGTGCCGACCGAGCGGTGCACGTCCTGGTTCTGGACCGCGTACTCGTAGTCGAAGGTGCCGTCGCCGTTGTCGTAGACGCGGCTGGCCACGTACATGGTGCCCTCGCCCTCGAGGGTGACGGTGGTCAGCTGCACCTCGGGATCGACGGCCTTCCACGCGAAGAGGCCGGCCTCGCCGATCTGCGTGTCGCCGACGTAGCCGTTGATCATGCCGGCGAAGTTGGTCGAGATCTGGCGCCACGAGACGTTGTTGCGGGCGTTGATCACGTCGATCGAGGGGTTCTCGTCGGGGCAGACGTACTGGGCCTCGACGAAGAACGTCGCGTTCGGGTTCAGCTGCGGGTTCACGTCGTCCTGCAGCACGCGGAGCCGGCGGGCGACCTGGCCGCTGTAGGTCGGGTCGGCCGGCGGGTACGGGAAGAAGCCGTTGGTCGAGTTGACCTGCCACTTGGGGCCGGCGCCCGACTGGCTGCCGTTGAGGCTGGCCGAGTACGGGTCGGAGCAGCCGACGCCGAGCGACGAGCAGCCGGTGCCCTGGCAGGTGCCGCACTCGCTCAGGTCCAGGGCGCAGAAGCCGTGCTTGAGCCACGACTGGCCGATGTGCTCGAAGCGGGGGTGGCCGTTCGCGCCGTCGGCGAGCCGGAACATGTTCTGGCCGATGACGGGGTGCTGGTTGTTGCTCGACTGCCAGACCAGCGGCACGTCGCCGATGTTGCACGACGTGGTGCCCACCGCGTACGCGCGATACGGCGACTGCGAGTAGTTCACGTACCCGCTGATCTTGAACACGATCACGTCGGGGATGCCGCCCTGCGGCTCCGCGTCGAATCGCAGGTCCTCGGGCGTGGCGTCGGCCGCGGTCGGGGCCGGGGCGGCGGTGGTCCGGACGTCGCCGGGGGCCGCCGACAGCTGGCCGACGCCGATCGCGGCCGCCGACAGGCCGATCGCCGCGACGATGGGCTTGGCATTCATCGCTGGGTGTCTCCTCTGCTCGCCCGGGAGCGACGCTCCGGTCGCGGGGCGATTCTTCCTCGTGGGTCCCCCGCCTCGCCGGGGCCCGGGGCGGGTCCGGTGGGGGGACGGTGGGGGCGCGACGGTCGCCTCACGCGGCGGGCCGGAGCCCGCAGGACGACCATCCCGCCGACCATACTCCGGGATCCGGGTGGCGCGAACCCCGGGGCGCGCCTCGGCGGCCAGGTCGGGGCACGAGCCCCCCGGGAGCGGGCCTCAGGACTTCCGGGCCCGGTCGCCCACGAGTCCGATCACCTCGAGCGGCGACTCGGCGTCGAGCAGGCCCCGCCGCACGTCCTCGTCGAGGACGAGGCGAGCGATCTCGGCGAGGCTCGCCAGATGGCCCTCGGGATCGCCGTTGGGGCTCAGGAGGCAGAACAGCAGCCGGATCGGCTCCTCGCCTCCCGCATCCGATCCGGCCGCCCCGCCGCCCTCCGTCGCCGTCGCCGCCGTGCCGCCGCCCCCCGCCGCCGTGTCCGCCGCCGCGGCGTCTCCGGTGGGGGGGGCGCCCTTGGCCGCCGAGGCCGCGGCATCGCCGGCCCCCGGCTCGGCGGCCGCCGATCCGCCGAGTCGCAGCCCCGGCGCGGCGATCCGGACGATTGCGCAGAGTCGTCCGTCCAGCCCCTCGGCGTAGGCGTGCGGAAGGGCGACGCCGTCGCCGAGGAGCGTCGGGAAGGCCGTCTCGCGCTCGAGCAGCTCCTCGACCACGGCCTCGCGGCTCAGCCGCGGGGCGACGCGCACCATCGCCTGCACCACCCGGTCGAACACGGCCCGCAGGTCGGTCGGCTCGAGGTCGAGCACGAGCTCGGGTCGGAGGCTCCAGAGCAGGTGCTCGGCGGTCCGCTGCAGGGCGAGCACGCGGACCTCGCCGTCGCCGGCCGGGCCACCGCGATCGCCGCCCTCGCCGCCCTCGCCGCCCTCGCCGCCGTCGCCATCCTCGCCGCCCTCGCCGTCGCTCACCTCGCCGTCGTCCGGTGGGGCGAAGCTCAGCTCGCGGCCCCGCAGCGTCGCGATCGGCGTCGCGAGCCGCCGGGCCGCCTCGTCGCCGGCGTCGAGCTCGAGCAGGGCCGCCTGTCCCCGCTGCAGCTCCGCGGCGAGCAGCGACGGCCTTGGCAGCCGGGGCCAGACCGCGCGGCCCGCGTCCGGCTCCTCGGCCGCGTCCGGGTCGCGTTCCTCCAAGGAAGCACGTCCGGCGGGGTCGGCGCGGAAGACGTGCTCCGCGCCCACCGCGTCCGTCCAGTTCTGGCAGATGCGGATGTTGAGATCCTCGTTGTCGGTGAGGGCGAGCACGTTGCCGACGCCCGACCACTCCCGGCGTTCGCCGATCGCGGTCTCGCGGGCGTCCGCGGCCACCGCCGGCACCCCGCGCCGGATCGCCTCTCGCACCGCGCGCGGGTTCGTGTCGGCGACCACCACCGGCAGGCCCGACCGCTGCAGGAACTCCGCGAGCCGGATGCCGAGGGCGTGCGCGCCGACGATCATCCAGCCGACCTTCGGCTCGCGCTGGAGCCCCAGCAGCCGGGCGACGAATCCGGCGCTCAGTCCCTGGACGACGATCGTCGCGATGATCACCGCGTAGACGAAGGTCTCGACGAACGCGCCCGCCTCGGCGGCGGCGGATCCCTCGAGCTGCTCCTCGATCGCGATCGCGAACAGGGACGCGAGCGACGCGGCCACGATCCCGCGGGGGGCGACCCAGCCGAGGAAGAGCCGCTCGTTGCGGGACAGCCCGGTGCCGATGCTGCACAGGAACACGGACGCCGGCCGGACCACGAGCATCACGCCGAGGACGGCGAGCACGCCCGACCAGCCGAAGGCGGTGAACTGGGCGAACTCGAGCCGCGCCGAGAGCAGCATGAAGAGCAGGGCGATCAGCAGCTCGCTGATCTCGGCCTTGAAGGCCCGGATCCGCTTGACCTGCCGCGGTCCGGTGATCGCGAACACGAAGCCGGAGACGGTGGTGGCGAGCAGCCCGGCCTCCGGACGGACCATCTCGGCGGCCCCGAAGACGAGCATCGCCATCGCGAGCGCCGAGATGCTCAGCATGTCGTCGGGGATCAGGCGGCGGCGGATCGACCAGGTCAGCGCGGCGCCGCCCGCGACGCCGAGGCCGAGCCCCGCCGCGATCCGGAGCAGCAGGCCGGCGGCGGCGACCGGGCCGCTCAGTCCGGAGACGACCACCTCGAAGCAGAGCACCGCGATGAAGACCCCGATCGGGTCGATCAGCACGCCCTCCCAGTGCAGGATGCCGTGGAGGCGCTCGTTGACGTCGAGTCGCTTGAGCAGCGGGGCGATCACGGTCGGGCCGGTGACCACGACCATCGACCCCGCGAGCACCGCGAACTCGAGCTCGATCCCGCCGAGCAGCGCGCAGAACGCCGCCGCGCCCCCCCACGAGACGAGGACGCCGACGGTGAGCAGCCGCTTGATCATCGCCGGCGCGGTGCGGTAGCCGCCGAGGTCGAGCGTGAGGCCGCCCTCGAACAGGATGAGCCCGATCGCGAGGGCGACCACGACCCGCAGGCCGTCGCCGAGCGCGTCCGGCTGCACGATCGCGGCGTCGCCGAGGACGGCGGGGCCGAGGAGCATGCCGCCGGCGAGCAGGAGCACGATCGCCGGGAGCCCGAGCCGCCGGGCGACGGCGATGAGCATGACCCCGATGGCGATGGCCGCGGCCACCGTGCGGATCACTGCACCGGAGGCCTCGACCGCAAGGAGCGTGGGCAGCATCACGGTCGAGGGTATCCGCCGGGGGAACCGGCACCGTGGGGACGAGTCCCGATGTGCGTCGGTGCACGGCGGGGGTGCCCAGTGCTCCGTGCTCCGCCCCCCGCGCCTCGTGCTCCGCGCGCCGTGCCCGGCGCCCCGTGCTCCGCCGGCGGGCCCGCCCCGGCGCCCCCGCGCAGACGTTCCGTCCCCGCCGGCGGTAGCATCGCCGCGATGTCCGGTGCCCGCCTCCTGGCCACCTGGTCCTTCGCTGCCCGCCCGTGCGGGGATGCCTTCACTGCGCTGGCGGGCGGCGGCGATCCCCTCGACGCGGCGATCGCGGTCGCGGCGGCGGTCGAGGCCGATCCCGAGGTCGACTCGGTGGGGCGGGGCGGACTGCCGGACGCGGACGGCCTCGTGACGCTGGACGCCCTGGTCATGCGGTCGCCGTCGGAGCTCGGTGCGATCGCCGGCCTGCGGGACCGGCTTCCCGCGGTGCGCGCGGCGCGGGCGGTGATGGAGCGGACGCCGCACGTGCTCGTCGCGGGCGAGGGCGCGGACCGGCTCGCGGACGCGGCGGGATGCACGCGGGCCGAGCTGCTGACGGACGCGGCCCGCGAGCGATGGGAACGGCGGCGGGCCCGGAAGGCCGCGGCGGCGGCGGCGACCGGCGACGCGGGGCCGGTGGGGCTGGATGGACCGGCGACGGACACGCCGCCCGGCGACGACGCGCCCCCGAGACCGGTGGACCGCGGCCGCGGCGCGCTCTTCGACGCGGGGGCGGGGGGACACGACACGGTGTGCGTGATCGCCCGCGGCACCGACGGCCGGCTCGCCGGTGCGTGCTCGACCAGCGGGACGCCGTGGAAGCATCCGGGCCGCATCGGCGACTCCCCGATCCCCGGCCACGGGCTCTTCGTGCACCCGCGGCACGGCGCGGCCGCCGCCACGGGAACCGGCGAGCTGGCCATGGGCGGGAGCACGTCCTTCCTCTGCGTGGAGCGGATGCGGGCCGGCGAGGCGCCCGACGTGGCCGCGCGCACGGCCCTGGAGCGGGTGCTCGAGGACCACGAGCTCGCGCCGCACCACCAGCTCGCGGTGATCGCGATGGATCCGGAGGGCCGGGTGGGCGCGGCGGCGCTGCGGCCGGACTTCCTGGTGGTGATCGCGGGTGCGGACGGCCTCTCGGTGCGGGCGCCCGAGCACGTGCTGTGCCCGGCGGCCGCGTCCGCCGGGTCCGCCGGGTCCGCGGAGGGCGAGACGCGTTGACGGCCCGCCGGCCCGCCGGCGGGCCGCGCGCCGTGCGCGGCCCACTGCGCGGGCCCGGCTCGAATCAGTCGAGTCCCTCGTCGGGAGCCGGGGAGCCGGAGGCCACCGGCAGGCCCGCGTCCCGCCACGCGGTCAGGCCGCCCTCGAGCACCCGCACCTCGCCGACACCGGCGTCGCTCAGGACCTTCGCCCCGGCGATCGCCACCGGGTCCTTGAACCCGCGGCCGTAGACGACGAGCACGTCGTACCCGCGGAGCTCGGGGGCCCGATCCCGCATCTCGCCCACCGGCACGTGCAGGGCGCCCGGGATCCGCTCGGCGAGCCAGTCGCCGACGGTGCGGGGATCGATCCACGCCCCGGTGCGATCCTCGCCGAGCAGCGTGCGGCCGCCGCCCACCGCCTCGCGGGCGTCGGCCACGCCGAGGAGCTCCACGTCGCGGTCGGTCGTGCGGTTCGAGCAGCCGGCGAGGACGGCGAGCGCGAGCGCCGCCGCGCCGGCGACGGCGACGCGTCCGGGCCCGGTGATCCGGGTCGGCCCGGGCGATCGTGCCGCCGCGGGGGCGGGCAGGTCGGCGATGCGGCCGGATCGATGCGAGTCGGGCATGGGACCTCCGGGGTGGGGGCGACGCGGGCGCTCGCCGGCCCGGACCATAGCGACGCCGGGGCGGCACGACCGAACGCCGAGGCTCGGGAACACCCCTGGGCCAGCGGCGTCGTCCCTGCGGGCGCCGACACCGCGGGGCGACGCGTGCGCCGGAACGGGTGGAATCGGGCCGTCTCGGGGGAAGAATCGGATGGACGCGGACGTTCGATTCCACTTCCATCTGCGGGCTCCACGGAGTGGCCGCACGATCCGGGGTCTCCGGGGTAGACCGGGGGACGGTCGGGCAGCACGCCCGGTCGGGTCGTGTTCGCCGCGGGCGTGTCGTCCGCGGGCCCGGACGGTCGAGGGCGGACCGGCGAGTCGCCGGCGCCGCATCCGAGATCCGTTCGGCGGACGAACCGTCCCGGCACAGGAGTCCTCTTCCGCATGGAACGAGTCCACCCCCGCGTCCCCGCACCGACTCGACGCACCCCGACCATCGCCGTCGTGTCGCGCCTCCGCGCGGCCGGCGCGACGATCGCCGTCGCCGGCCTCGCGTCGCTCGCGGGCAGCGGCCACGCGGCCGTCGCCTCCGCCGCCGACGAGGTCCCACCGCCCCCGACCGGCCCCGGCAACTTCGAGGCCCCGGCCGAGCCCGACGACGTGGCGCAGGTCGCCCGCGTGGACGTCGTCGCCGACGTCGAGCACGTGCGGCCCGGCCGCACGTTCCACCTCGCGTTCGTCGCGAGCCTCGCGAAGCACTGGCACACGTACTGGGAGAACCCCGGCGACACCGGCGTGCCGCTGCAGGCGTCCGTCGAGGCCCCGGCCGGCTTCGAGGTCGGCGAGCCGCGGTACCCGCGCCCGCAGGTCATCACCGGTCCCACCGGGACCACCTACGGCTACGAGGAGCACGCCTGGATCTTCATCCCGGTGACGGCCCCGGCCGACCTCGAGCCGGACGGCCGGCCGCTCGAGTTCGAGGTCGACCTCATGTACCTCGTCTGCCGCGAGCTGTGTCTCATCGGCCAGGCCAACCGGACGCTGACCATTCCCGCCGCGACCGCCGCCGAGGCCGAGTCGCCGCCCGCCGCGTCCGAGGCCCCGCCCGGCACGGCGGCGTGGCTCGAGCGGGTGCCCCGGCCGCTCACCGATCTCCGCGGGGCGGAGCTGGCGGTCGACGTGGAGCTCGGCGACGACGGCGCCCGGGGCGAGCTGCGCCTGCGCGTGCCCCGCGACGCCGCCCCCGGTCGTCCGGTGATCGTGCCCGCGCCCGGGCCGGGCGTGCGGTTCGGGGAGCCGGTCGTGACCCCGGGCGACGACGGCCGCTGGAACGTGCGCGTTCCGCTGGCCCTGAACCCCGCCAACGCCCTCGGCAAGCCCTTCGTCGTCCGCGGGCTCGTCGGGCTCGGCGAGCAGCCGACCGACCCCGCGTGGCGCTTCGAACGAACGATCCCCATCCCCGCCGCCCTCGGCGACGGCGGATGACCCGTCCCTGCGGATCGTCGGCGCCCGCGCCGCCGGTCCCCCACACCCCGCGGGCCCGTCCCGAGACGGCCGGCCCCGCACCAGGCAAGGAGCGAATCATGATTCGCAAGACACGCACTGCGCTCGCGTTCGGCATCGGTCTCGCGACCCTCGCCCTCGTGGCCGCCGCCGGTCCCGGCGACGTCGAGAAGAAGGCCAAGGTGGGCGAGAAGGCCCCGGCCTGGACCCTGAACGACCTCGAGGGCACCGAGCACGAGCTCAAGGACTTCGAGGGCAAGCACGTGGTCCTCGAGTGGACCAACCCCGACTGCCCGTTCATCGTCGGCGTGTACGACAAGGGCGTCGTGAAGGAGACGCTCGACGCCATGAAGAAGATGGACGCCGAGGTGGTCTACATCGCCGTCAACTCCACGGCCAACAAGCCGAAGGACGAGGTGATGAAGATCAACCGCGACTTCCTCAAGAAGCACGAGGTCAAGGTCCCGGTGGTGATGGACTACGACGGCACCGTGGGCAAGACCTACGGCGCCACCCGCACCCCGCACATGTTCGTCATCGACGACGAGGGCGTGCTCCGCTACCACGGCGCGTTCACCGACGACGCCATGAGCCGCAAGTTCCCGAACCACACCAACTACGTGGTTCAGGCGCTGCAGCAGATCGCGGCCGGCGAGACCGTCGCCCCGACGTACGTCCGCGAGTGGGGCTGCACGGTCAAGTACGCCAACTGACCGCCCGGCGGCCGCCCCCCGCGGGGCGGTCCGATTCCTCCGGCGGCCCGAGCGTCGCCGGGACGAGGACGCACGAGGACGGGGCCCGCGGCCGATCACGGCGGCGGGCCCCGTCTCGTGCGCGGGCGGCGGCGGCGTGCGGTGACGCGGGTCCCGCGGCGCCGGCGGCCGGCCGTCGATCGGGGCCTGCGGCGGCCCGGCGCCGCGGCGGCTTGGCCTGCCCGTCCCTCGGGCGTACCATGCCCGCCCCGCCCGGGGCGGTGCGCCGCACCGCGACGCCGGACGGTCCGCTCGACCTCCCGAATCAGGACTCCGCATGAGCGACGTGCGCAGCATGGCCGTCATCGGTGCCGGTACCATGGGCTCCGGCATCGCCTTCACCGCCGCCGCGGCGGGCCTCGACGTCCACCTCGTGGACGTGAACCCGGACCAGCTGGCCCGGGCGAAGGCCTACCACGCCAAGACGTTCTCGCGCAACGTCGACAAGGGCCGGATGGAGCAGGCCGACGCGGACGCCGCGGCGGCCCGCCTGACGTACCGCGGCGAGCTGAAGGACGCGTCGGCGGCCGAGTGGGTGGTCGAGGCCGCGACGGAGAACGTCGAGCTCAAGAAGCGGATCTTCGGCGAGATGCTGGAGGTCTTCGGCGACTCGGTCGTCCTCGCCACGAACACCTCCTCGATCTCGATCACCGACATCGGGAGCGTCTGCGGCGACCGGGCGGACCGGGTGGTGGGCATGCACTTCTTCAACCCGGTGCCGGTGATGAAGCTGTGCGAGGTCATCAAGGGGATCGCCACCAGCGACGAGACGGTGGATCGCACCATTGCCCTCGCCGAGCGGATGGGCAAGACTCCCGTGCCCGCGAACGACCGGGCCGGCTTCGTCAGCAACCGGGTGCTGATGCCGATGATCAACGAGGCCTTCCACGCGTGGATGGAGGGCGTGGCGGAGCCCGAGCACATCGACGAGATCATGAAGCTCGGGTGCAACTTCCCGATGGGCCCGCTGCGGCTGGCCGACTTCATCGGACTCGACGTCTGCCACGACATCATGATGGTGCTGCACCGGGAGCTCGGGGACCCCAAGTACTTCCCCAACCCGCTCCTGCGGCAGCTCGTGACCGCGGGCCGACTCGGCGACAAGAGCGGCCGCGGCGTGTACACCTACGGCGACTGACGCCGGAACCAGCGTGGGGCGGCGGACCGGACTCCCCGGGCCGCCGTTCGCGGCCGCGCCCCACGGCGGGCGCCGGCCGGGAAGGGATCGACGAGACATGGCCATCCGCATCGGCATCAACGGCTACGGACGCATCGGGCGACTCGTGCACCGCATCGCCCACCGGCAGGGGGGCGTCGAGATCGTGGCGATCAACGACCTGGTGCCCGCCGAGAACCTCGCCTACCTCCTGAAGCACGACACCATGCACGGCCGGTTCGAGGCCGACGTGGCGGCGGACGGCGAGGGCATCCGCGTCGACGGCACCGTCACGAAGTGCATGTCGGAGAAGGACCCGGCCGCCCTCGGCTGGGGCGATCTCGGCGTCGACTACGTGCTGGAGTCCACCGGCCTCTTCACCAAGGGCGAGGACGCGCAGAAGCACCTGAAGGCGGGGGCGAAGCGGGTCGTGATCAGCGCCCCGACCAAGACGCCGGACGAGGTGCCGACCTTCGCCTACAAGGTGAACCACGAGCAGTACGACCCGTCGGTGCACACGGTCATCTCCAACGCCTCGTGCACCACCAACTGCCTCGCCCCGATCACCAAGGTCGTCCACGACGCCTTCGGGCTCGAGGAGGGCCTGATGACGACGGTGCACGCGGTGACCGCGACGCAGCCGACGCAGGACGGCCCGTCGAAGAAGGACCTCCGCGGGGGCCGCAACGGCTACATGAACATCATCCCCGCCTCGACCGGGGCGGCGAAGGCGGTGGCCCTCTGCATCCCGGAGATGAAGGGCCGCCTGACCGGCATGGCCTTCCGCGTGCCCACCGCCGACGTCTCGTGCGTGGACCTGACCTTCCGCACCGGGAAGGCGACGAGCCTCGAGGCGATCAACGACGCGATGCGGGCCGCGGCCGACGGGCCGATGAAGGGCGTGCTCGCCTACACCGAGGAGGCGGTCGTCTCGAGCGACTTCGTCGGCGACCTGCACTCGTCGATCTACGACGCGACCGCGGGCATCGAGCTCAACGACCGGTTCTTCAAGATCGTCAGCTGGTACGACAACGAGGCCGGCTACGCGGCGCGCTGCATCGACATGATGCGGATGATGGCCGACAAGGACGGCTCGGCGTGAGCGGGACCGCCCCGGACCAGGGGCGGGCGGGAGCGCGGATGGCGGCGGCCCGGGCCCGGGCCGAGGCGCTGGCCCGCGGCGATCACGTCGTCGTCGGCTGGCGGGAGTACGTCGCGCTGCCCGACTGGGGCATCGAGCGGATCCTCGCCAAGAGCGACACCGGGGCGGCGTCGAGCGCGCTCGACGTCGGGCACCTCGAGGAGCTGCCGGGCGACCGCGTCGCCTTCGACGTGGTGACCGACCGCGCGCGTCCCGACTCGGTGGTGCACGTGGAGGCCGACGTGGTGCGGCGCACCCGGGTGCGCTCGAGCCTCGGCGATCCGCACGACCGCCTGCTCGTCAGCACCACGATGGTGCTCGGCGGCGTCCGCAAGACGATCGAGCTGGGGCTGGTGGACCGGGCGCGGATGCGCTGCCGCATGCTGCTGGGTCGCAAGACGCTGAAGCCGGAGTTCCTGGTGGACTCGGGGCACACGTACCTGCTGGGGCGGAAGAAGCGGAAGAAGCGGCCGGGCTGAGCGGGGCGGGGACGGAGGCGGCCGGTCCCGACACGGGCGGGGGCGGGACGGGCGGCGACGGCGGCCGCCCCGTCGTCGACCGGCCTCGCCGGGCGGCGGCGAGCGTCGCGCCCGGAGGCGCCGGGCACCGCGGGACGCGAACCGGGGGCGCCGCGACCCGTGGTGCCGGATCGGATCAGAGCGCGTCGGCCCAGGCCCGGGCGATGGCCGCGGGGAGTCGGGACGCCGAGGCGGGAGCGAACCGCACCTCCACCTCGTGGAGCTCGCCTCCGATGCGGATCGTGGCACGGGCGGGCCCGGGCCGGGAGCCGTCGCCGTCGAAGGGTACCTCCACGTCGATCCGCTCCACCGACGGGATCCAGTCGGCCATCCCGGACTCGATCCGGTCGAGGATGGAGTGCGTGGGGATCGCCTCGAGGACCCGCCCGGCCGCGATCCGGCGCTCGCTGGCGGCGGGCAGGGCGTCGACGGCCGCGAGGGCCCGACGCAGCTGGGCGACCTGATCGTCGGTGATCACGGTCCGGTGGTAGACGGTCCCGACGCGCCGCACGTCGATCCGAAGGGTGCGATTCCGGACGAGGTCCCGGATCGCGGCCTTCAGCTCGCGCCGGAACCGCTCGTCCGAGCCCCCGCGGGCGGCGGTCCGCAGGCGCTTCAGCCGGTCGACCATCGGGCGGGCCGGGCCGGGCCGGGCCGGACGTTCGGCCCGACGGGAGACGGACGGCCCGGCCCCGAGGGCCGCTGTGAGCTCGGCTCAGCCCGGGGTCGCGGCGCCGAGCCGCGCGAGCAGCGCGTCCGCCAGCCGCTCGGCCGTCTCCGCCGAGTGCCGCAGGAACAGCGACGGCTCGATGAGCTCCAGCTCGACGATGCGCCAGCCGTCGTGCGGATCGCCGGCCTTCGCGGCGTCCTCGTCCCGGAGGAAGTCCACGCGGCCGTAGAGCAGTGGGCCGTCCGGCTCGCCGCCGGTCCTCCGTTCCGCCACCGCCATCGCGCGGCGGGCGACGTCCAGCGCGACCGAAGGGGGCGCCCACGGCTCGTCCGACGCGCCGTGGTCGTCCTGCACGCGGTAGTCGCCGGGGACCGGGACCTTCCGCACCCCGTGGGCGGGCTCGCCGTCGACGAAGATCACCGACGTCTCGCCGAACGCGCCGACGCTCGGGACGAAGGGCTGCAGCATCATGCCGCCCACGCCCTCGCGGGGCAGCCATTCGGCAAGGTGCGACGCGGCCCGCTCGGCCCCGGCAGCGTCCGCGTCGAAGGGCAGCGTGCCCCACGCGGTCGCCCCGACCTGCGGCTTGAGGAAGCCGCGGGGGGCGGTGGACGACAGCTCGCGCAGGGCCGCGAGCAGCGCCTCGGGGTCGCCGGCGAGGGTGGCGGCCACCACGTCGCGGGCGTCGAGCCAGCGCGTGGGGATCGTCGGCAGGCCGGCGGTCGCGAGATCGCGGAGGTAGGTCTTGCGGGCGTTCCACTGCACGACGGGGAACGGGTTGAGCAGCCGCGTCCGGGCGGCGACGCCGTGGGCCCACGTCACGAAGTCGCGCAGCCGCTCCTGGTAGTCCCAGGTCGTGCGGATGAGCACCGCGTCGAAGCGAGCCCAGTCGACGTCCGCGTCCCACGCCGGCTGCTCGAACGGCACGCGGCGCCGCTCGAGGGCGGCGTGCAGGAACCGGTCGTCGATCTCCCAGTCGGGCAGGCTCGAGCAGGTGGCGAGGGCGATGCGAGGCGGAGGAGGGGAGGTCGACATGGGGATGGGGGCGGCCGGAGGCGACGTGGGGGCGACGCGGGAGCGACGAGGGGGCGAGCGGACGGACGGGCCGCCGGTGAGCCGGGCGTCATGCCCGGCGCCGCCGCCGTCGCCGTCCGCCGCCGGCGGATCACATCCCGGTCAGCCGGGCCAGGGCCAGCGAGGCGAAGGTGAGGACGAGGAGGAAGCCGCAGAGGTCGGTGACGGTGGTGAGGATCGGGCCCGAGGCGAGGGCGGGGTCCATCTTCAGGCCCTTGAGGACCAGCGGCACGCAGCCGCCGATCGACACCGCGATGATCGTGTTGAGCGACAGGGCGCCGCCCACGACCAGGCCGAGCCACGGGTTGCTCTTCCAGACGAAGGCCACGAGTCCGATGAGGATGCCGAGGGCGATGCCGTTGATGACGCCGACCGAGACCTCCTTCCAGAGCACGCGGAAGACGTCCCGCGGCCGGCTCACGCCGAGGCTGAGCTCCCGCATCGACACCGCGACCGCCTGGTTGCCGGAGCAGCCGCTCATGTCGCTGATGATCGGCAGGAAGACGGCCAGCGCGATCACCGCCTCGAGGGTGTCGGTGTGGGCCGCGATCACGCTCGCCGCGATCAGGTTCAGCACGATGTTCACGCTCAGCCAGGCGAGTCGGCGGCGCGACCGCGTGATCAGCGGCATCGTGCGCAGCTCCTCGCCGCCGATGATGCCGAGCGCCTCGCGATAGGCCTCGTCCGACTCCTCGGCGAGGGCGTGCTCGACGCCGCTGCGCTCGACCACGCCCACGAGCACGCCCGCGTCGTCCACCACCGGCAGGCCCATGAAGGGCTCGTCGCGGAAGTGGATCGCCAGCTCGATCAGCGGCTCCTCGTCCCGGACGCGCACGGGATCCGGGATCATCACCGACGCGAGCGTCGCCTCCCGCGGGGCGAGCACGAACCGCCGCAGCGGCACCACGCCCACGAGCCGGCCGTCGTCGTCGACCACGTACGTGTAGGTGATGTTGTAGTCGGCGTACCGCTCGGCGTTGTCCTCGAGGTCGCGCAGCACCTCCCGAACCGGGGCGTCGGCGGGGAAGGCGAGGAACTCGGTGATCATCAGGCCGCCGGCGACGTCCTCGTCGTAGGCCGCGAGCCGCCGCACCTGATCGGCGTCCTCGTGGGGCATCAGCCGGAGGATCGCCTCGGCCTCGGGGACGCCCAGCTCCTTGATGATGTCCACCCGCTCGTCGGACGGGATCTCGGCGAGGATCGCGGCCGCGACCTCGGCGTCGAGGTGCTCGATCGCGTCCACCGCCTGCACGTCGGGCAGCCGCTCGACGACCTCGGCCGCGAGCTCGGGGTCGACGAGGGCGAGCAGCCGCTCGCGCTGCTCGTCGGTGAGCCGCGAGAGGATGCGGACCGCCTCCTGCCCGCTGCAGCCGTCGAGCCACCGCCGGCAGCCGCCCGCGTCGCCCTCGCCGATGAGCGAGACGAGGCCGGCGGCGTCCGCGGCGCCGCCCGTGGCCGGATCGGGGTCGAGCTCGACCGCGGCGACCGGGGCGACCGGGGTCGCCGCGGCACCGCCGTCCGCACGGTCGGCACCGGCGTCCTCGGCGGACCGACGCGCGGAGGCGTCCCCGGGCGGCCGGCGATCGTGCGGGGGACCGGGATCGGCGGGCGTCCCGGAGCGGCCCGCATCGTCGGGGGGCTGGGTCACGGGGAGGCGTCTCCCTCGCGGGCCGGCCCGTCGGTGGCGGACGCGGCGGAGGCCGCGGCGGCGTCGGCGGCGTCGGCGGCGTCGGCCGCCGCGGCCACGGCCGGGCTCGGCGTGGTCTCGACGTCCGGCGGCGTGGGGCCGGGGGCTTCCTGCATCGCCTCGATCATCGACGGATCGAGCTTGCGGACCTTCATGCGGCGCTGGCGCCGGCGGCGCTCGGGCACGAGGTCCCGCATCGCCTCGAGCCGGCCGTAGCACAGCAGCCGGTCGCCGGGCTCCAGCACCCGCGAGCCCTTGGGGTTCGCGACCACGCTGGTGCCGCGGGTCAGCGTCAGGATCTGGATGTCGCGCTCGGGGAGCCGCGACTCGCCGAGCGGGCGGCCGACGTCCTCGAAGCCCTCGTGCACCATCAGCTCGACCACGCCCCAGCCCTTGCTCACCGTGAGCCGCTGGCGGATGTCGAGCTCGGGGAAGGCGACCTGGCTGCCCATGTAGTCGATCACCGCCCCGGCCACGTCCAGCCCGGTGGCGGTCTCGATGCCCTGTAGCCCGGGCGAGGAGTTGACCTCCATGATCTTGGGGCCGTCGTCGGCCTCGAGCAGATCCACGCCCGCGACCCGCAGGCCCATGATCTGGGCGGCCCGGACCGCGGTCTCCTCGAAGGCGGGGTCGAGCTCGATCGGCTCGGCGGTGCCGCCGCGGTGGACGTTGCTGCGGAACTCGCCGGACTTGGCGACCCGCCGCATCGCCGCGACCACGCGCTCGCCGACCACGAACGCCCGCACGTCGCAGCCCCGGCTCTCGGCCACGAACTGCTGGATGAGGACGTTCTGGCGAGCGCTCTGCAGCGTCTCGATGATCGCCTCGGCGACCTTGGTGGTCTCGGCGAGGATGACGCCGACGCCCTGGGTGCCCTCGAGGATCTTGATGATGACGGGGGCCCCGCCGAGCCGCTCGATCGCGGGCAGCACGTCCTTGCGATCGCGGACGAAGGTCGTGTGGGGGATGCCCACGTCGTGGCGGCTGAGGATCTGGAGGCTGCGGAGCTTGTCGCGGGAGTTGGTGATGCCGGCGGCGGTGTTCGGCGTGTAGACGTCCATCTGCTCGAACTGGCGCACGACGGCGGTGCCGAAGTACGTGATCGAGGCCCCGATCCGGGGCAGCACCGCGTCGTAGTCGTCGAGGTGCCGGCCGCGGTAGTAGAGGTCCGGCTCCTCGTGCTCGAGCTCGATCGCGAAGCGGAGGGTGTCGAGCACGTCCACCTCGTGCCCGCGGGCCTCGGCCGCCTGCCGGAGTCGGCGGGTGCTGTAGCAGGCGGGAGCGGTGGACAGGATCGCGAGCTTCACGGCGGGCTCCGGGGG
>CAYLNM010000033.1:0-29980 GCA_964385045.1 uncultured Isosphaeraceae bacterium | reverse complement strand
TCGTCGGCCCGGCCGGACCCGAGGGCCCCGAAGGACCCGCTGGTCCCGCCGGACCCATCGGCCCTCCCGGACCGCAGGGCGAGCAGGGTCTCGTCGGTCCCGCCGGTCCCGAGGGCCCCGAAGGACCCGCTGGTCCCGCCGGACCGCAAGGCGACCCGGGGCCCGTCGGCCCCGCCGGCCCCGAAGGCCCGACCGGCCCCCCCGGACCGCAGGGCGAGCAGGGTCTCGTCGGCCCGGCCGGACCCGAGGGCCCCGAAGGACCCGCTGGTCCCGCCGGACCGCAAGGCGACCCGGGGCCCGTCGGCCCGGCCGGACCCGAAGGCCCCGTCGGCCCCGTCGGCCCCGAAGGACCTCAGGGCCCTGCCGGCGACTCCTTCTGGACGCAGGACGGCACCGTCGTCTTCTACGACGGCGGAAACGTCGGCCTCGGCACCTCCGTCCCCACCGAGCGGCTCGACGTCAACGGCGTCGCCCGCGTCCGCACCGCGGTTCGGCTCGACCCCGGCCCGCAGCCGGCGGTGAGCCTCGGGATGGACGGCAGCGTGGCCAGCCGCATGTGGCTGTCCGCCTCGGCCGCCCAGCCCGAGTGGGGCCTGCACTACCGCGACCTCGCCAGCGACGGCTACGGCGCCGACGTGGTCGAGCTCACCGCGGGCGACCTCACGACGCCAGGCTTCGGCTTCTCCCTGCCCACCGGCGAGCTCGGGCTGTACGACGGCCTCGGCAACCCGGTCGCCGGCGTGCTCGCCGACGGTGACGCCGACGGACCCACCGACGGTCTGATCGAGACACGCACCGGGTCGACGACCACCACCCGCATCCTGAGCCACCAGACGCTCGGCTCGGCGATCGAGCTCTTCGAGAACGATGGCTCCAACTCGATCCTGATGTGGGGTGCCGCCGCCGGCAACGGCAGCGGCGGGCGCCTCTTCATGAAGGACGGCGACGGCGTGACCACGATCACGCTCAACGGCCAGTCCGGCCGCGTGAGCACCGCCTCGCTCGAGATCACCGGCGGCTCCGACCTCTCGGAGACCTTCGACGTCGGCGGCTCCGTGGACGTCGAGCCAGGCACGGTGGTGTGCATCGACCCGTCCGTGCCCGGGGCCCTGGTCCCCTCGTCCCGGGCCTACGACCCGATGGTCGCGGGCGTGGTGTCGGGGGCCGGCGGCGTCAACCCCGGCATGATCATGGGGCAGGAGGGCACGATCGCCGCCGGCGAGCATCCGGTCGCCCTCACCGGACGCGTCTACGTGCGGGTCACGACCGCCAACGGCGCGATCCGGCCCGGCGACCTCCTCACCACCAGCGACGTCGCCGGCCACGCCATGCGAGCGACCGACCGCGATCGCGCGTTCGGCACCGTGATCGGAAAGGCGATGACCGGCCTCGACGACGGGACCGGCCTGGTGCTCGTCCTGATCGGCCTGAAGTGAGGCGCTCCATGCACGCGATCCACCATCTGCGCCGACTGCCCGCGGCCGCACGTCTGCTCGCGGCGGCCGTCCTCGTCCTCGCGGTGCCCGCTCCCGTCGCCACCGCCGGAGCGGCGGCCGCCGCGGCCCAGGAGACCTTCGACCTTCCCGAGCCGCTGCTCGCGGTCGCCCGCGCGATGGAGCTCCGCGCCCGCGACGCCACCGACCTCTCGGTGCAGCCGGTGGTCGTCGGCGGCGTCCGCGGCGAGGCGGACGAGGCGGTCGGAGCGGCCCCGGCCGACCCGGCGGGGCTCGCCGGTGATGCCGAGCGCCGCTTCACCGTCGTCCTCGATGGCGAGCCGCGGACCGTCGTCCTGCGTCCCCACTCGCTGCGGGCCGCCGACTGCGTCGCCTTCGTCGTCGGCGCCGACGGCGTGCAGGTCCCGGTCCCGCTGCCCGCCCCCCGCACCTGGCGCGGCACCGTCGCCGAGGTGCCGACGATGGCGGCGGCGGCCACGATCCACGCCGACGGCCGGGTCACCGCGCTGCTGCACGATCCGACCGGGGACACGTGGGCGGTCGAGCCGATGACGGCCGACGTCCCGGGCCTTCCGGCGGCGGTCCACGCCGTCTACCGCCCCGAGGACATCCGCCCCGACGGGAGCCGCTGTGGCGTGACCGCCGGCCTCGACATGCTCCGCCGCCAGCCCGCTCGCGGCGAGCCCGGCTTCGTCGACCCGCTCGAGCTCCGAGCGCACCGCGTCGATCTCGGGGCCGGACACGCAGAGGCGGCGGAGAGCTCCTTCGGCGGACTCGACTCCTCGGCCCAGATCGCCTTCGACGCCGACTACGAGTACTACCTGCTCAACGGCTCGGACGAGGACGCCACGATCGCCGACATCGACACCGTGATGAACGCGGTCGGCATCATCTACGGCGAGCAGGCCGGGATCTGCTACGAGACCACCGGCTACATCGTGCGCACCACGCCCAACGACCCGTACGTCGTCACCGACCCGGTGGACGCGATCTTCGAGTTCCTCGACGAGTGGGAGGCGAACGTCACCATCCCCCGCGACATCGCCCACCTCTTCACCGGTCGGAACCTCGACGGCAGCGTGATCGGGATCGCCTTCCTCGGTGCGTTCTGCTCGGACTTCGGCTACGGCATCAGCCAGAGCCGCTACACGTCGAACTTCACCAATCGCACGCAGCTGACCGCCCACGAGCTCGGGCACAACTGGGACGCGTGCCACTGCAACACGAGCGGGTGCACCGGCGGGGCCCCCGACTCCGACTGCGGCATCATGAACTCGTTCGTCAACGGCAGCCTCGGCTTCGGGCAACGGTCGCTGACCGCGATGGAGATCCACCGCATCACGCGGCCGTGCCTGTCCAGCTGCTCCGGCCCGGTCTACGTCGACGCCGCGAACACCGGCTTCGAGAACGGCAGCGAGCAGAATCCGTGGGACACCTTCGACGAGGGCCACGACACCGTCGCCCCGGGCGGCACCGTGCTGATCCGCGACGGCACCTACGTCGAGACCGGCCTCTTCTTCCGCCAGCTGCTGCTCGAGCTCGACGGCGGCGGCAGCGCGATCATCGGAGACTGAGCATGCGGCGAACCACCATGCACCCGGCGGCCGAGCGGACGGTCATCGGCCCTGGCTCGGCGGCGAGCGCGACCGCCGGCGTCGTCGCGGCCCTGTCCCTCGTCGCGGTGCCCGCGGCCGCCGACGAGTCGCCCGCCGACGCCTTCTCGATCGGCTGGGCCACGGTGGACGGCGGCGGCGGCGCCAGCGCCGGCGGCGACTTCTCCGTGCAGGGCACGGTCGGCCAGCCCGACGCGGGCGACGCGGCCGGCGGGCCGTGGACGCTCGCGGGCGGCTACTGGACGGCCGCGGGCGACGGGACGCCCCCGCCCCCGTGCCCGGGTGACGTCGACGACAACGGCGCGGTCGAGTTCGACGACCTGCTCGCGGTGCTCTCGGCGTTCGGCCTGTGCGACGGGTGCCCCGAGGACCTCGACGGCAGCGGCGCGGTCGACTTCGACGACCTGCTGACGGTGGTCGGCGGGTTCGGACCGTGCCCGTGACGTGACGCGAGGTGACGCGCGACGCCGCGACGCCGCGACGCCGCGACGGCCGCGACGGCCGCGACGGCCGCGCCGGCCGCGCCGCGGAAGGCTCAGCCCGCGCTCGCGGCCTCGGCCGTGCGTCCCGCCGACGCCAGCGCCGTCTCGAGGTCGCGCTCGAGGTCGGCCGGGTGCTCGATGCCGACGCTGAGCCGCAGCAGATCCGCCGGCACCGGGCTGTCCGGCCCCTCGACCGCGGCCCGGTGCTCGATCAGCGACTCGACGCCGCCGAGGCTCGTCGCCTGGCGGAACAGCCGCGTCGATGCCGCCACCGCGGCCGCCGCCTCGGCCCCGCCGCGCAGGCGGAAGGACAGCATGCCGCCGAATCCGCGCATCTGGGACGCCGCGACGGCGTGCCCCGGATGGTCGGGAAGGCCCGCGTACCGCACGTCGGCCACCGCGGGATGGCGGGCCAGCCAGGCGGCGAGGTGGGCCGCCCCTTCGGCGTGCGCCTGCATCCGCAGCGGCAGCGTGCGGAGGCCGCGCAGCACCAGCCAGCAGTCGAAGGGCGAGGGGACGCCGCCCACCAGGCACTGGGCCTCGCGCACTCGCTCGGCGAGCTCGCCCTCCCGCCCCCACGCGACCACGCCGCCGGTGACGTCGGAGTGGCCGCCCGCGTACTTGGTGGTCGAGTGCACGACGAGGTCGCAGCCAAGGTCCAGCGGCCGCATGGCGATCGGCGTCACGAGCGTGGCGTCGCACACCGCCAACGCCCCGTGACGCCGCGCGGCCTCGGCCGTCGCCGCCACGTCGAGAACGTGCATCATCGGGTTCGAGGGGGTCTCGATCCACGCGAGGTCGATCGTGTCGTCGATCGCCTCGGCCATGGTGGTCGGCGTCTCGGCCCGCACCGGCACCGCCTCGAGGCCCCAGCGGCTCATGACCCGCTCCATCAGCCGCCGCATGCCGACGTAGCGGTCCTCGGTCACGAGCACCCGGGCCCCCGGCCGCAGCGTCGAGAGCACCGCCGCGATCGCGGCGAGGCCGCTCGCGAACGCCGCCGCTCCCGCCGCCCCCTCGAGGCGGGCGAGGGCCTCCTCGAGCGTCCGGCGGGTGGGGTTGTCCTCGCGTCCGTAGAGGAAGCCCCGCGAGCGCCCGCCGTCGGGGTCACGCTCGAAGGTCGAGGCCATGTGGATCGGCGGGACGACCGCCCCCGTGACGGGGTCGGGCTCGAGCCCGGCGTGCACCGCGATCGTGCGGACGTCGAGGAGATGGTCGTCGACCGCGTCTCGGCCCGTGGGATCGGCGTGGCTCATCACGGCATGCTACGGCGCGAGCGGTTCGGCACCCGAGCGCCGCCGGCCCGGTGCCGCGCGAATCGCGATCCGCGGCCGCGGCCGCAGCCGCCCCCGCCCGCGCCCGGGCCCGGGCCTCCGCGCCGGCACCGACCGCGGACCGGGCTCCGACCCCGCCACCGGCTCCGATACGATCGCGGCGTTCCGGCGCGTCGCCCGCGACCGCCCGCCCCCACCCCGGAGCGACCATGAGTCCCCACCGATCCGCCGCCGTCCGCCGCGGCCTCGCCGCGCTCGCCGTCGCCGGCCTCGCCGCGACCTCCGTCCCGGCCGCCGTCCCCGCGGCCACCGCCGCCGATCGCCCCGCCGCCCCGCCGAACGCCGGGGACGTCCGGCCCGCCCCGCTGCCGGCCGGCGCGGTCCACCCGGAGGCCGTCGCCGACGCGGACCGCCTGCTCGCCACCGCGACGCCCGCGGCGGTGGACCCGGACGTCCCGAGCCCCGGCGAGGCGCTCGGCCGCACGATCGGGATCGGCGCGGTGCGGGCCGAGGAGGCGATGCGCTACCTGCGGATCCTCGCTGACGCCTCCGACGCGGTCACGCTCACCGAGTACGCCCGCTCCCACGAGGGACGCCCGCTCGCCTACGTCACGATCACCAGTCCGCGGAACCACGCCCGGATCGAGGCGATCCGGGATCGGCACGCCCGGATCGCGGACCCCCGGCGGCTCGCCCCGGAGGACCGGTCCGCGGATCGGCTCGACGCGCTGGCGGAGGATCTGCCCGCGGTGGCGTGGCTCGCCGCGAGCATCCACGGCGACGAGCTCTCCGGCACCGACGCCGCGCTGCTGATGGCGTGGCGGCTCGCCGCCGGCACCGACGCCGCGGCCCGCCGCCTCCGGGACGAGCTGGTGGTGCACGTCGATCCGCTCATGAACCCCGACGGTCGCGCTCGGTTCCTCGCCGAGGTCGAGTCGATGACCGGCATGGTCCCGAACCCCGACCACGCCGCCCTGCACCACGCCGGCGACTGGTCCGGCGGCCGCACGAACCACTACCGCTTCGACCTCAACCGCGACTGGGTCGCCCTCGTGCACCCCGCGACCCGCGCCCGGGCTCGGGCCATCGGCCGCTGGAACCCGATGGTGCTCGTCGACGCCCACGAGATGGGCTCGCTCGACAGCTACCTGTTCGATCCGCCACGCGAGCCGATCCACCCGGCGCAGTCGCCGCGCGTCTTCCGGTGGCGGGAGGTCTTCGGGGCCGGGCAGGCCGAGGCCTTCGACGCCCGCGGCTGGGCGTACTACACGCAGGAGTGGTACGAGGAGTGGTACCCGGGGTACACGAACGCCTGGGCGAGCCTCGGCGGGGCGATCGGCCTGCTGTACGAGCAGGCGCGGTTCGCGGGCACGCTCGTCCGCAAGCGAACGGGGCTCGTCGAGACGTTCGCCGACGGCGTCGAGCAGCAGCTCGTGAGCTTCATCGCCAACGTCGACGCCCTCCGCGAGCACCGGCGGGAGATCCTTCGCGATCGCTTCATCGACCGCCTGGCGGCGACGGGCCTCGCCGATCCGCCGCCGGGCGAGGCGCTGCCGGGCGGCACGCTGCTGATCCCGCCGCACGAGGATCCGGCCCGCGTGGAGCGGCTCGTCGAGGTCCTGCGGCTGCACGGCATCGAGGTGCACCGGGCGACGATCGACGTGCGGGCCGAGGGACTGGCGGGATCGCTGGGCCAGCGCGAGGACGCCCGCACGCTGCCCGCCGGCACGCTGGTGGTGCGTTCGGAGCAGCCGAAGCGCCGCCTGCTGCACGCCCTCTGCGGTTTCGACCCGCGGATGACGGGCGACTTCCTGGTCCGGGAGCGGCAGGAGCTCGCCCGCGGCCGCGGGTCGCTGCTCTACGACGTGACCGCCTGGAACCTGCCGATGAGCGCCGGCCTGCCCGCGTGGTGGGCGGATGCGGTCGAGCTGGACGAGGACGAGCTGGAGCCGTGGAGGCCGGCCGCCCCGCGCGGCGCCGCAGGCCTGCCCGCCGACCCGCGGGTGGGCTGGATCGTCGACGGCCGGCACGCCGACGTGCCGCGCCTGCTGGTCCGGCTGCTCGAGGACGAGCTGATCGTCCGCGTGGCGACGAAGGCCTTCACGCTCGGCGGCGAGCGCCGTCCCGCCGGCTCGCTGCTGATCCGCCGCACCGAGCAGGATCGCCCGGCGGCCGACGTCGCGGCCGCGATCGAGCACGCCGCCGACGGGCTGTCGGTGGACGTCGCCGCGGCCGACGGCGGGCTGACCGAGGACGGCGTCGACCTCGGCGGCCGGCGGTTCGACGTGGTGCATCCCCCGCAAGTGGCGATCGCGGCCTATTCGCCGGTGTCGACGCAGGGCTTCGGCTCGGCCTGGCACGCGATCGACGCCCGCCTCGGACTGCGGGCCTCGCCGGTGGCGGCGCGGGCCCTGAGCCGGCTCGACCTGCGGCGGTACTCCGTGATCGTGCTGCCGAGCGGCGGCTACGACGACCGGACGGCCCGCCGGCTGCGCGACTGGGTCGCCGGCGGCGGCACGCTGATCGCGATCGACGGCGCCGCGGCGTGGGCCCACGGCGGCGACCGCGGCCTCGGCGGGGCGGTCCGGCGCTCGGCGGTCCTCGGCGAGCTCGAGGACTGGCTCTCGGCGATCGAGCGCGAGCGGCTGGCGTGGCGCGAGGAGGTGGACGTGGCGGCGATCTGGGGCGGCACGCCCGCCGCCCCCGACACCGAGGCTCCCGCCCCGCCGCCCGGCCTGCGCCCGGCGGATCCGCGCGAGGCCGGCGAGGGGGCACCGCCCCCCGCCCCCGGCACCGCGGGGGCGCTGCCCTCGGGCGAGGAGGCGCGGCAGCGGCTCGACGCATGGCAGCGACGGTTCAGCCCCACCGGGGCGTTCGTGCTGGCCGAGGTCGATACCGAGCACTGGATCGGCTTCGGGGTGGACGAACGGCTGCCGGTGCTCGTCTCGGGCTCGCGGGTCCTCTACTCGCGGGAGCCCACGCAGACGCCGGTCCGCCTGGGCCCGGCGGCCTCGCTGCGGCTCTCCGGCCTCGTCTGGCCCGAGGCCCGGACGCGTCTGCACCGGGCGTCGATCGTGACCGTCGACCGCATCGGCCGCGGGCAGGTGATCGGCTTCTCGGTGGATCCCGTGTTCCGCGGCATGACGGACGGCACGCGCCGCCTGCTGGAGAACGCCCTGCTGCTCGGCCCCTCGCTCGGGGCGAGCCCGCCGGTGCCCTGACTCCGCTCGGGCCGGGACCGAGCGACCGCACGCCCGGCGAGCCCCCGCCGGCTGGACCGCGACGCCGGCGGGGGCATGCTGCGCGCACGATTTCGTCGCAATCGCGGGAACGCGGGCTGGCGCCGGGCATCCGACCTTGAATCCTCATCTCCTCCCCGGGGTGCGGGCGCTCGCTCGTCCGCGCCCCGGCCTCTTCTCCACCTCTTCGAGGGCACCCCGCCATGCGATGCGTCCACCGACGCGACCCGGGATCGGCACCGCGCCACGAGCTCGTGGCGTGCGCCATCGCCGGTCGGTAAGACGCCTCGCTCACGGCGGTTCGGAATGCGCACCCGCAGCGGTCATGCCGCTCTCGCGCACGCCCTCCCGTCCGATCCCGAGCCCACGGCGTCCGCGCTCTCGTCCTGCCTGCGCACGGCGACGATGGCGTGCCCGTGGTCCCGTGCGCCGGGAGGTCCGAACGTGGACACCTCCGTCAACGCCATCCGTACCCTCGCCCCCGACGACGTCCGGATCGGCGACGTCGTGGTCGTGCTCGCCCGGCACGTCGATCCGCTGGAGCAGGCCGAGGCCTGGGAGCTCGCCGAGCTGATCGCCGGCGGCAGGGAGCTCCCGCCCCGGCGGGCGGTGCCGAACCGGGACGCCGAGCCGATGCGCGTCGAGCTCGTGGCCGTGCCGCTGCTCTGGGCCCGGACCGCCACGGACGAGCTGCGCACGCTCGACTTCCGTCTCCTCACCCTCGGCCGCGTCGAGGCCCCGGTGGGCGACGCGATCCTCGCGGCCCGTGCGGCCGAGCACGCCCGCGCGAAGGCCGAGGCGGAGCGGGCGGCCGCGATGGCGGCCCGCCCCGCGGCGGACGAGCGGGATGCCTCGGCCGGGGGGCGCGGCCTCCTCGGCCGCCTTCGTCGCTGGCGGCGTGGCGGGCCCGGTGGGAGCCCCGGTGGCGCGAGCGGGGACGGCGGCGACGACGGCTCGCGGTGAGGCGGCCGCCGCGACGCACCGCGTCGCGTGCCCCGTGACGCCGGCCCCGGGGTCCCCTCGCCCATGCGAGGGTGGCCCCGGAGTCCGGCGCGATCGGATGGCGAACGCCCGGCGACGGCGACGGCGATGCCGTCCACGACGGGGGCACCGCACCCACCGGCCGACGCAGCGTGCGATCGGATGACGCGCGTGCAGCGCTCTTCGGGCCCCGGACGCCCCTCGGACGAATGCACCGTCCGGAGGCGCCCGCCCCGATCCGGAAGCGCGGTCGACGAATCGCCCCCGTTCGCCGGATCGCTTCACGCGAACGATGCCACCGGCGACGACGCCCCAGCCATGGCTCCCGGGCGCCGGACACCGATCGCCGGGCGTCGCAGGCTCTCGGTCACCTCGCGGCGAGCCCCCGAGGGAGGCTGCGCCGCTCGACCGCCGCCGGAGACCGCCGTCATCCCGGCCGTCGATCGTCGCCCGGAAGCGCCCCCGGCGCGGGCGGTCCCATGGTCAGCGGCCGGATCCGCACGTCGCGGAAGCGCACCTCCAGCGGGTCGGTCCGGCCGCCCACGCCGTGCACCTGGAAGCCCACGTGGCCGGTGCGGCGCACCGCGTCGAACACCGTCGCGGCGGGCACGCCGTTGATCCAGGTCTCGATCACCGGGCCCCGAGCGACCACGCGGAAGCGGTTCCACTGTCCGGGCCGGAAGGCCCGCCGCGCCCACGGCGCATCGTCGAGCGGATGCAGCCAGCCGCGGCCGCGCTCGTCGAAGACGCCGCCGGACCAGGCGCGGCCCGAGGGGTCGAGCTCGATCTGCGGGCCGGCGAGGCCGCCGGCGCGGTTCGCGGTCCCACCCAGGACCGCGCTGCGCACCTGCACGCCGCTGTTGAGCTCCGGGTCCACCGTCGCCTCGTACACGAGCTCGAAGTCCGCGTGCTCGGCCACCGTGGTGAAGAAGGTGTTCGGCGAGTCCGGGACCGTGCGGCCGATCAGCACGGGCCGGCCCGCGGCCGTGCGGTCGATCGTGAACGTCGCCTGGCCGCCGCGGATCATCCACGCGTCCTCGGGCTGCTCGAGCAGCGCGGTCCACGGCCCCGCCGTCCACCGCCCCGGATCCGCGGCCGCCGGGTCGATCGGCGCGATCCAGACGTTCCGGTATCGCACCGGCCCCTCGGCGGCCGACGCGTGGTCCTGCAGCCGCAGCGGCCCGAGCTGCACGCCGCGCCCGTCCGCGTCGACGACGCCGGGCGTCGCCGCCTCGCCTCGCGCCTGCGCCGCCCCCGTCGGGCGCGGGATCGCGACGTCGTCGTGCACGAGGGCGCCGTTCCAGTAGACCGTGATCCGCGCGTCGGCGACCTTCTCGCCCCCCGCGAACCGGGGAGCACGGAAGAAGACGTCGTAGGCCTGCCACGTGCCGGGGCCGGTCGAGGCGTTGCGGTCGGCCGCCTTCAGGGCGTACAGCCCCCCCGCCTCGTCGGCGGCGGGCGGCGCGTCGCCCGGAAGCGTGCCCAGCACCTGGAGCTCGTACCGGTCCTGCAGGTACACCCCGCTGTTGCCCGCGAGCTGGCCCGTGCCGCCGGGGGGGGCATGCCACTCGACGTGCAGGCGGGCGTCGCCGAACCGCACGTCCGAGACCAGGTCGCCGCTGCCCGCCCCCACCGCGACCCACGGGTCGGCCTCCATGAGGGCGTCCTGGTCGCGGTTCGTCCCGGGGCCGGACGGACGGCCGCGGTGCGTCATGAGCGGCGTGCCGGTGCGCGTCACGAGCGGCACCGCGCCGGGCGGCGGCAGGACGCCCACGCCGAGGCCGTCGTGCGGCCGGCCCTCGATGCCGGCGACGGTCGGCCGGATCGCCAGCGGCGTGCCGCCCGGCCCCGCCCCCGCGATCGTGCTCGCCCGCGGCGGCTCGGCCCGCGGGATGCGGTTGAGCGTGTACCAGGCCTCGGGGGACCACATCGCCTCGCCGTCCGTCGACCTCGCGTCGATCCGCAGGTGCACGCACCGCCCCGCCTTCCGGCCCGGGACCACGAGCTCGACCGAACGGCCGTCGCCCGAGGGCCGCGCCTCGGCGACCTCCAGCGGCTCCTCGTCGACCTTCGGCCCGCCGTACGCGGCGGTCGGGACGTACCGCCACTGCCGGAGCTCGTGGTTCCGCGGATCCGCGAGCCACCCGCGGTCCACCGGCCGCGTGAACGTGATGCGGAAGCCCTCCGGCGTCGCCACGACCTCGTGCATCTCGAAGGCGGTCTCGCCGGTGGGAACGAGCCGCTGCAGGCCGAACCGCGTCTCGCGCCAGTTCCAGTTGCCGCCGGCCCCGATGCCGCCGACCAGCAGCGAGCCGTCGGGGGCGCGGACGAGCCGGTTCACGCCGCTCTCGAAGCCCTGGGCGTGCCGGTAGACGGCGCCCTGCAGCTGCCCGTCGACCCGCTGCAGGCTGATCCGCCGCAGCCCGCCCGCGGTCAGCTCGCCGAGCAGCAGCTGCCCGGCGAAGGGGCCGTCCTCGAGCGCCAGCGGCACCGTGGGCGAGTTGCTCGCCTCGCCGTGCGGCAGCACCACCGCGGGCGGCGCCACCGGCCGGTCGGCCCACACGCTCGGGTGGCCGCCCTCGGGGAAGCGCGCCGCCAGCCGCGGCACCCGCCGCGTCCAGTTGAAGTGCCCGAAGAAGCGGCCCGGCACCACCTCCGACAGCACGCTGGTCGGGAACCAGGTGCCCTGGTTGTCCGAGTAGAGCAGCTCGCCCCCGGGGCCGAGCCCCATGCCGTTGGGCGTGCGGGTGCCGCCCGCCACCACCCACGTCTCGCCGGTGTCGGCGTCGATCCCCAGCACCGAGCCCCGCAGCGGGCCGTTCGGGCCGGCGTTCGTCTCCATGCCCTCCCACGCGGGCGGGGCCATCGCCGTCGAGAGCGCGACGTGCAGGTCCGCGCCGGCGGCGGCCGCGATCGCCTCCGCCGAGGCCCGCCCCGGGTCGGGCCCGGGCACCGGGCAGAACGTGAACTGGTGGTAGTTCCACCCCTCCCAGCCGCGGGCGACCCGCTCGTGCGTCTCGAGGCGGCCGTCGCCATCGCGATCCCGCAGGCGGGTGACCTGCCTCCGCTGGCCCACCACCACCTCGCCGTCGAGCCGGGCGAGGCCCGCCGGCTCGTACAGGCCGCTCGCGACCTCCTCCACCCGCAGCCGCCCGGGGTCGCCCGTCTCCCAGCCCGTCACCGCCCACAGGGAGTCCGGCCGCTTGGCGTCGATGTCCGGCAGCGAGCGGTCGTCCCGCTGCAGCGGGTCGAAGGTGCCGACGAGCAGGCGGCCGTCCGGCAGCGCGAGCATCGCCCCGACCAGCGGCTCGAAGCCCTCGGGCCGGATCGTCTCGAGCCGCCACATCGGGTGCACGCCCACCAGGGGCACGCCGTCGCCGGGTCGCCGGCCGCCCTCGAGCCGCTTGAGCCCGGGCGCCGTGACCCGCGTCAGGTCGCGCTCGGTGCGGAGGGCCCCGGGCGGCACCGGCACGAAGGCCTCGGTCCCCTCGGGGCGCCACGCCAGCCGCAGCACGCGGTTGCCCCCCGCGTCGAAGTGGTCGATCCGGAGCGGGTGCAGGCCGGCCGGGAGCGCGAGCTCGGCGCTTCGCCGCGCCGTGGGCCCGTGCCGCCCGTCGTGGTCGATCACGATCTCGCCGCCGATCGCGAGCCGCGAGCCGTCGTCGCTGGTGAGCTCGAACGTGCCCCGCCACGGGGCCTCGAGCCGCAGCCAGCCGGTGACCTCGGTGACGAACGGGGCCGTCACGTCGTTCCGGGCGAAGTCCTCGCGGGTCAGGTCGAGCACCGGCACCCGCACGTCGGCGTTGGGCGACTGGTCCGGGACCGGCGTCCGGAGCACCTCGAGCGGCTCGCCCACCGCGTACAGCCGCACCGTGAGGCCCGGCACGAGGTCGGCGGCGGACGGTGGGGCGACCGTGATCGCGGGCGCGGGCCCGACGGCGGCGGCGGCGGCCGGCGCAGGGGCCGTCGCGGGGGCCAGTCCGAGGGCGAGCGCCAGCGTGAGCACGAGGGCGGGCACGCGGCCGGGCACGGGCAGAGGCGGGTCGACGAGCGGCATCACGATCCGGCGGGTGCGGGCGCGGACGATCGGCGGAATGGACGTGGACACGGCGGACCTCCGGACGGGGCGGACGCCGACGAGCATGACGGCCGGGCGTCGCCGATGCCAGTCCCCGCGCGGGGACCGTGCCGCCGGTGTCCGTCGTCGCGGCTCGTCGCGCCGCGCGGCGACGCACCGGCGATCCCCCCGGTCGGCGATCGCCCCCGCCGCGGCGTCGCCCATCCCCGCACCTGCCCGCGGCCCACACCCCCCGCCAGTAGCATCCCCCCCGCGATGAACCTCGAGCTGCTGCTGGACAACCTGCTGAGCCCGCCGATCCTCTTCTTCGCCCTCGGCGTGCTCGCGGCCCGCGTCGGCTCGGACCTCGAGGTGCCGCCGGCGATCAGCCGCCTGTTCTCGCTCTACCTGCTCTGGGCGATCGGCTTCAAGGGCGGGGTCGCGCTGCGCGAGGCCGGGGCCGGCCTCGACACCGCCCTGCCGCTCCTCGCCGCGCTCGGCCTGTCGGTGCTGACGACGCTCGTCCTCGCCCCCCTGCTCGCCCGGCGGCTCGGCACCGCCGATGCGTGCGCGCTCGCCGCCGCGTACGGCTCGGTGAGCGTCACCACCTTCGTGACCGCGGCCAACTTCATCGAGGGCCTCGAGATCGCCTACGGCGGGCAGATGGTCGCCGCCCTCGCGCTCATGGAGGCGCCGCCCATCGTCGCCGCGATCATCCTGCACCGGCGACTGGCCCGGCGACCGGGGGCCGGCATCGGGGAAATCGGGCCCGGCCCCGGCCCCGTGACGGCCGAGGAGGCGGGCGCCGCGACCGCGGGCCTGGGGGCGGTGATCCGCCACGCGCTGGTCAGCGGGCCGGTGTTCCTGCTCGTCGGCAGCCTGGTCGCGGGGGTGCTGACCGGCCCCGTCGGCGCCGAGCCGCTGCAGCCCTTCCTCGAGGACGTCTTCAAGGGCGTGCTGGTGCTGTTCCTGCTCGACGCCGGACTCGTCGCCGGCGGTCGGCTGGAGGCGCTCCGCCGGGCCGGTCCGCTGGCCGTGATCGCCGGCATCGCGCTGCCACTCGCCGGGGCGGCGGTTGCGCTGCCGGTCGCCATGCTGCTCTCGCTCGCGCCGGGCGACGCGTTCCTGCTCATGATCCTCGCCGCCTCGGCGAGCTACATCGCGGTCCCGGCGGCGATGACCGACGCGATCCCCGACGCGGATCCGGGGCTGTACCTGCCGATGGCGATCGCGGTGACGTTCCCCTTCAACGTGTGCCTGGGAATCCCGCTGTACCTCGCCGCGGTGCAGGCGGTGATGCCGGCCTGAGCGGCGAGCGCGCCCCCGCGGGCCGAGGAGCGCCTCCACGATTGACGGCGATCCGCGCTGGACGCGCCGCCGTTCGTCGCGTATCACATTGGACGGTCGGGTGCCGTCGCGACGCTCCGACCGCGACGCGGTGACGTGCCCCGTCGCCCCCGACCGACCGACGACCGCCCCTCGTTCCGCGAGGGGCGGCGTCGTGTTCGGGGACGGTTGGCCCTCCGCCTCGGACCGCCGAAGGCCGCGCTCCGAATTCACGCCGCCCGGGCCGTCCCTGCTCGCCGAACCGTCGCAGTCGCACCGGCGGCGGCCCCCGTTGGCTTCGCACGCGGCGTCGCCCGCCCGACGACACCTGGCGACTCCCCGGCATGCGCGTCGGCGTCCCACCGCGAGCGACGAAAGGATGCGCCCACGCATGCTCGCCCGGCTCGGCATGCACGTCATCACCGCCACCCCACCCCGCCTCGATCGCGTGCTCGGCGCGGCACCCACTGACGATGACACCTGTTCGAGCGCGCGATGGCGGAGCTGGAGCGGAGACAGGAGACGCGCGACCTCGACCCCGACCGTACGACGACCCGGCGCGAGAAGCCGGCCACCGCCCCCGTGGCCGACCAGCGCTTCCCTGGAGGGGTTGGCCGCGATCCGCCGGACCGCAGCCGGTCCGTCCCGGGATCGAGCCGATGAAGGCAGACGGGCCGGGAACGACCGTGGGCCGCTTGATCCGGCCCGCGGCCGACGCGGTCCAGCGGGTCCGCGCGGGAGGATCGCTTCGACCTGTCGAACCGGCGTCTCATCCTCCCGTCACACGAGCGCACGCCATCGGGAGCCCTGCCGGCGCGGGGATCGGCCGGAACTTCCTCAGGTTTGTCGTGGACGTGCTCCGGTCGCACGTAAAATGGAAGAATGGGAAATCCGGGCGACTCGGGGGAACTTGGGCCTTCGGCGGATGCGCACGGAGCCGGCGACGAGCAGCCGACCCGGTCGATCGACGATCGGCCTGAGCGCGACGTCGACGGACTCCGCCTCCCGTTCGTCGCGCCGGCTCCGGATCCGGTGACTGCCGGCGATCGCGTCGATCGATACATCCTCGAGCGTCCGATCGGCGAGGGTGGCATGGGCACCGTCTGGCAGGCGCGACGCGACGTCGGCGGGAGCGTCGCGGTCAAGCTGATCCGCTGGATCGACCCCGACGAGCCGCGCCTGAACCCCGGCGTGCCGCGGGAGTTCGAGCTCGCGGCCGAGCTCTCGCACCCGAACGTCATGCCCGTCATCGACACCGGCATCCATCGGTGCCGAGACGGCCGCGACCGTTTCTTCATCGTCATGCCGCTGCTCGAGGACGCGAAGCCCCTCGATCGGTTCGTCGCCGAGCACCAGCTCGACCCGCTGCAGCGGCTGCGACTGTTCATCGCACTCGTCGCGGCCATCTCCCACGTCCACGACCGTGGTCTGGCGCACCTGGACCTGAAGCCGTCGAACATCCTCGTCGACGGTCATGGCCATCTGCGGCTCGCCGACTTCGGCATCGCCCGGCTGCTCGTCGATCCCCCGCGCCGCAACGAGGTCGGAACGCCCGCGTATCGCGCCCCCGAGCAGCGCGGCGAGGTCGACGTGACCCGCCTCGACTCGCGAGCGGACACCTGGGCGCTCGGGGTGCTGCTGCACGAGCTGCTCACGGGCGAGCTCCCCCGGGCGGCCCGAACGGTCGTCCCCGGAGCGGGCGACGGCGGACTCTCGGCGGGTGCCCGGCATGCCCTCGGACTTTCGCCCCCTCCACCGCGGGACGGGGCCGCCGCATCCGACGCGTCCGGAACCGGGCACGCCGACACGGGCTCGCCGGGTGTCGACCCGCTCGGCGAGACGGCCCCCGAGCTCCGCTCCGCGATCCCGCACCTGCTGCCCGGGATCGATGCGCTCATCGCCGACTGCCTCCAGGCGGATCGCTCGCACCGGCCCCGGAACGCGCACGCCGTGCTCCAGCGACTGCGGGGCGTGGTCGAGGCCACCGGCGTGGCGACGATCGCCGGACGCCTCGTCGGAGGCCGGCCGCGACTCGTGGCCACCGCCGCGGCCACCACGGCCGTCGTGGCGTCCGCGATGCTCGCGATCGCGTTGTCGGCGATCGTCCTGGCGGTGACCCCGATGCCCAGCCAGCTGCTGCGGCGCGTGGCCCCGGCCCCGATTGCGGCACCCACGACGGCGTGGCCCGACGTCGTGGTCGCCGAGTTCGCCGCCCACTCGCTGGCCGCCCTGAGCGGCATCGTGCCGGAAGCGCAGCTGGCATCGGCTGATCCCCTCGCTCGTCGCACCTGGCGGTCCCTGCACGCCGCGGCGATCCGGGAGCTGGCGGACCGCCCTCCGGCCGAGCGGCCGCGGACGATCTTCGTGGACGTGTTCTTCGAGACGCCGGACGAGGGGCAGGATCCCGCGTTCGCGGCGGCGATCGCCCACGCCAGGGCCCGGGGCATCCAGGTCGTCCTGGCCGCCGAACGGAACCCGCCGTCCCCCGGGGCCCCACCACCCATCTCGCCGCGGATCCTGCAGTCGGGTGCGGCGTGGGGCACGACGGCGATCGCCGAGGTCCTGCAGGCGAGTGGGGCCGGCCCGACCATCCAGGTCGACCTCGCCGTGCTCCGCGACGGCAGGCTGCTCGCTCCCGCGGCGGTGCTGGAGGCCGCGGTGGCCCACCGTCTCGGTCGCGACGACGTCCGGTACCGACTCGATCCCGAGGGCATCGTCGCGGTGCCGGCCGATCGCCGCTGGCTCGACGACGAGGCGGGACTGATCGTCCCGTTCACCGCGATCGTGCCGGCCCCGGCGACGCTCGACCTGCTCCTTCTCGGCGTCCGACCGGGAGACGAGCTCGTCGCGCTCGAGATCCCGGTCGCGACCGCTCACTCCTACGACGCCTCCCGGCACGACTACGCCTCGATCTGGGAGGACGCCGCGGGCCCCCCCCTCCCGAGCGCCGGGCGGACCGTGGTGATCGTCGATGGCGAGCAGGATCCGCTCCGCCCGAACCCCGTCGGCCGCGCGGGCCGGGGACTCGCCCAGGCGGTGCAGGCGATCGTCGACGGACATGCGATCCGCCTCGCCGGCTTCGGGAACGTCCCGCTGCTGCTGGCCGGATGCGCGGCCGGCGCTGCGGTCGGACTCGCCTCCTCCCGAGGCCACGAACGACGAACGGCGCACGTCCGCCCGGACGGCGGCCGCCGGACGCGTCCCTCGTCCGGGCGCGTCGCGGCCACGATGGCCGGTGGACTGGCCGCCTCGGCGCTCCTCGTCGTGCCCGCGACGGCGGTCGCCTTCGTCCTCGACCTCCTCGTCCTGCATCCGCTCCCGGCCATCGTCGGGGGCACGATCGCCGCGGGCGCGACCCTGCTGGGCCCGCGGGCGGCCGACGTGGTCGCCGGCCTCGCGCCCCGGCACCGACCGCGCTCCACCACCTCCACCTCGTTCGCGACCTGAAGACGGAGATCCTCCGATGACCGACACGGTGCTCACCCTCCCCGGACGGGGCCCGACGATTCCCCTCGCCGCGTCGCTTGCGACGTGCGCGTTCGTCCTGGCGACCGCGACCAGCGGATGCAGCAGCTCGTCCTCGACTGCGACCGACTCCTCGATGACGGCGGCCTCGACCGCGTCCTCGCTCGCACGCGGTTACGAGCGGATCGATGCGATACCGACCACGGGCCCGGTGACGGTCACGGGCTTCTCACACGACTCCGAGGGCAACACGCGGACGATCACGCACGTGGTGGGAGGCATCGCGCCGCTGGACGATCCCAATCGACCGACGCCGGGCCGGTATCGACGCCTCGAGATTCCCCGGACCAAGACCATCGAGCTCCTCGACGGCTTCAGCTGGGCGCGCATCGGCGAAGAGCCCCTCGAGGCCCTCGAGGACTGGGAGACCTCCCTGACCGCGGTGGAGCTGGTCGAGCCGGAGCTCCTCGAATGGGCGCTTCGAGACTTCGCCGGAGGCGACCAGGAGATCCTCGCGCCCGACCGGGTCGACGAGGTCCTCGCGGGGCTCGAGACCCTTCGGGCCCGCGATGACCTGCGCGACCAGCTGCGCCTGGCCCTGGGCGGCATGGCGGACGACGTCGAGTCGCCGATCCTCGCGGCCGTGTCGCGGGCCGACTGGAGTCTCGAGCGTCCTCCGTTGCCCGGAGGCGGCGAAGACGCCCCGATCCTCGCGCAGGTGGACGATCGGATCAGCCGGCCGGTCGAGGCGCTGGCCCTGCTCACCCGAGCCATCGATGGCGACACTCGCGATCCCAAGTCGGCCCTGACAGCCTACCTGCCCTGGTTCGTGTACCCCTTCATCCTCACCCGCCGGTCGGCGGGCGGCGCTCGGGGGACGGACGTGCTGACCTTCGTCCAGCCCGACGCCCGAGACCGCGATCGTTGCGTGGTCTGGTACGCCTACGTCGAGTCGGCCGATCCGGAACGTCCGATGGACTTCAACGCCCTCTGGGACCCGGCCGCGAACGGCGCGGGTGATCCGAACGACGCGGAGCCGGCCCGCCAGCTCGAGCACCGGGAATTCGCGCGACTCGACATGCGTCGCAAGACGCTGCCGGGCAGCGACACGCGGTACTGGTTCGTCGTGGACTGGGCGAAGGGCTCGCTCTCGGACCTCGCCCCGGGCCATCCCGAGTCGCCCGACGGGGCGGAGTTCGCCCGGCACGCGATCCGGACGGCCTTCGAGGCGGTCCGCTGCCACCTGCCGAATCTGCCGGCGGCGCTCGTGTTCCGTGACGAGGACGCCCCGCACTTCTGGTCGGCCCCGGCGGGCGCGCGTGGGCAGGCCGACCGCTGACGAGGGGCGGGACGCCGACCGCCCGCCCGCCGGCCGCCCCGCCGCTTCCCGGACCTTCGTGCGGGTCGAGCGGGCGCCGCCGGGCCGGGCCCCGCCCCGGCTTCGCCTCCGGTCTCAGGTGCGCGGCCCCCATCGCCGACGCCCCCGCGGGATCCGCCGCGCCGCCCGTGCCCCGAGGGGGGAGCACCGGCGTCGCGTGTCCGGGTCGCGGGAGGCACTCGCCATGACGCTGTCCGTCACGCTCCGGATCTGGCTCCTCGTGGGCCTCGTCGCCAGTGCATCGCTCGCCGCCGCCCTGCTCGGCTGGCGGTCGATGACCACGCTCAAGCACACGGCGACCCACACCATGGCTGCGCGGGCCGCGGTGGAGGACGAGGTGCAGCTCCGCGGGCTCGTCCAGTCCACCGCCGCCGCCCTCGGGGCCGCGGTCGCCGACCACGAGGACGAGGCCGCCCGCGTCGCTGCCGTCCGCCGGATCGTCGAGGCGGCCGACTACTTCGCCAACGAGGTCGAGGACGCACCGTCGGGCTACTACTTCGTCTTCGCCCACGACGGCGAGACGATCTGCCACCCGAAGAAGCCGGAGCTCGACGGACAGAACCTCTGGGACTTCCAGGATCCCAACGGCGTCTACCTCTTCCGCGAGATGAGCGCCGCCTCCAGGGCCGGCGGCGACTTCGTCGGCTACCACTGGCCGCGCCCCGAGGGCGGCGACCCGCGGCCGAAGCTCTCGTACGCCCAGTCGATCCCCGGCACCGACTGGTACGTCGGCACCGGCGTCTACACGGACGACGTGGAGGCCCAGACCGCGTCGATCCAGGCCACCGTGGCCGAGGCCCGCGGATCGGCATTCACGACCCAGATCGCCCTGCTCGCGGCGTACTTCGGCCTGATCGTCGTCCCCGCCGCGTGGCTCATGGTCCGCCGCACGCTCTCCGGCCCCATGGACCGCATCACCCGCCGGCTGCACGAAGTGGCCGCGGGCGACGGCGACCTGACCCAGCGGCTCGAGATCACCCGCCGGGACGAGCTCGGCGTGCTCGCGGAGGCGGTCAACGCGGTGCTCGACGACATCGAGCGGCTCACCGGCGGCATCAAGACCGACGTCAAGGACCTCGCCGACGACGCCCGCGTCGTCGCCGCGTCCAGCACCCAGCTCGCCGAGAACGCCTCGCAGCAGGCCGCGACGCTCGAGCAGATCAACGCCTCGATCGAGGAGATCGGCTCGATGAGCGACGAGACGAGCCGCCGCTGCCGCGACGTGGAGGAGCGGTCGGCCGAGGCCGCCGACACCGCCCAGCAGGCCAGCGGCGAGATGGAGCAGCTCTCGGACGGCATGAAGGAGATCGACGCGTCCAGCCGCGAGATGCTGAACGTGATCAAGGTGATCGACGAGATCGCCTTCCAGACGAACCTGCTCGCCCTCAACGCCGCGGTCGAGGCCGCCCGGGCCGGCGAGGCGGGCAAGGGCTTCGCGGTGGTCGCGGAGGAGGTCCGGTCGCTCGCCCAGCGCAGTGCGGAGGCGGCCAAGGAGACGAGCGAGCTCATCCAGGCCTCGATCGGCCGGGCCGAGACGGGGCGCTCGCTCGTGATGCAGGTGGCCGAGAGCTTCGAGCGGATCCGCGTGGCCAACGCCGAGGTGAAGGACGCGCTGCGGACGATCGCGGACTCCACCGGCCGCCAGCGCGACGGGCTCTCCGAGATCATCAGCGGGACCCGTGAGCTCGACGGCATCGCCCAGGACGCCGCGGCCAGCGCCGAGGAGCTCTCGGCCTCGGCCGAGACCGCCGACGGACGGTGCGGCCGCCTCGCGGCCCTGGTGAGCCGCTACCACGTGCGCGAGGACCGCGGGCAGGCAGGCGCCGCGGCGACCACGCCGGGCACCACGCGGCCCGCGGCGACCACGCCGAGCACCACGCGGCCCGCGGCGACCACGGCGGGGACCACGCCGAGCACCACGCGGCCCACCGCGACCACGCCGAGCACCACGCGGCCCACCGCGACCACGCCGGGCACCACGCGGCGCGCGGCGACCACGGCGGGCCCGCGATCCACGCCGGCGGCTCGCGCCGCGTCCCCTGCTTCCGCCGGCCGCGGCTCGACGACCGCGACCGCCACGGCCTCCGCCACCGCCACCGCCACCGCGCCGCGTCCGCGCTCGGCGGCCTCGAACGCCTCGGCGCCGGCCACCGGGCGGCGTCCGCATTCGACCGCCTCGACATCGACCGCGGCCCCGAAGGCTGGACGCCCCGCCACCAACGACACCACCAGTCGGACCGCGACACCCGCCACGCCGGCAACGCGCCCCGCCGGCGGCACGCGGACCGCCCCGGCGACGGCCGCGACCGGCACCGGCGAGCGGACTGCCGGCATCGCCGCCGCCACGGCCGCCGCTGCGAGCCCATCCAGCACCGCGTCCACCCCCGCCCCGGAGAAGAAGGCATCCTCGTCCTCGGCGGCCTCGCCGGCGTCCGCGGCCAGCGCCCGCGACGACGACTTCGACGACTTCGAGTTCGATGACGACCTCATGGCCGGCTTCGACGAGTGAGCCCACGCCCCGCGGCCCCCGCGGCGGCCCGGGCACGCCCGACATCGCCACGCCACGCCGGCGCAGCCCGACGAACGGTCGCTCGAGGGGGGGCGACCGTTCGTCACGTCCCGGGACGGCGGCAGACCGGGCGTGACCGCCGGCCGGCAGCGGCCCCCCTCGCGACGCCGCCGCTGAATCTCGGCGGCACGGGTTGCACCTGAGACTCAATCTCAATACGGTTCTGGCCCCGCCCACGCCCGGCGGGACCGGAGATGCCCCATGCCCACCGCCCCGACTCGTCGGTCCGCCCCCCGCGCCGCAGCGCTGCTCGCGGCGACGGCCGCCGGCAGCGTCGCGTTCGCCCTCGCCCCGTCGGCGCCCACGCCGTCGATCGCGGCCGAGGCCCCCGCCCCGCCCGCCCTCGGAGCCGACACGTCCGGCTCGGCCGGCGTGTCGGTCGCGTCCGGCGAATCGTCCGAGACCCGCCGGACGGCTCCCGAGGCCGACCGCCAGGCGATCCTCGCGATGGCCGGAGCCTTTCGGGTGAGCTTCACGTTCCGGGAGACCGTCGCGCTGGCCGAGGCCTACGAGCTGCGGCCCCCGTACGAGACGAACGCGGTCGAGCTCGTCGAGGTGATCGCCGACGAGGACGACTTCATCAGCCTGCAGCACATCCTCCTCGTCGGGGCCGACGGTCCGCGGCCCACGGTGGTCAAGCACTGGCGGCAGGACTGGCGATATCAGGACCGCGAGCTGCTCGTCTACGCCGGCCACGACTGCTGGCGGACCGAGCAGCGCCCCGCCGAGGCGGTGCGGGGCACGTGGTCGCAGTCGGTGCACCAGACCACCGACGCGCCGAGGTACGAGGCGATCGGCCGGTGGACGCACGGTCCCCAGGGCTCCTGGTGGGAGAGCGAGATCACCTGGCGTCCGCTGCCCCGGCGGGAGCACACCGTGCGGGACGACTACGACGTCATCCTGGGCCGCAACCGTCACGCCCTGACCCCCGACGGCTGGGTGCACGAGCAGGACAACCTCAAGGTGGTGCTCGACGCGGACGGCGGCGTCGTCGGCAGTCTCGCCCGCGAGACCGGCGTGAACGTCTACGAGCGGACCGATCCCGCCGCGGTCGAGCCGGCCCGCCGCTACTGGCAGGAGCACGCCGAGGCGTGGGCCACGGTGCGGCACGCGTGGACCGAGGTGCTCGCGGCCGATCAGCGAACGACCGCGAAGCTGCTCATCCGGCCCGAGGCCGTCGGCCCGCCGCTGCCGCGGGTGATCGACGTCGCCCTCGAGAACGAGCGGATCCGGGCGACGCTGGTCGAACGGCTCCGGCGGTACGTCGAGGCGGGCTGAGTCCGCGGCGGGTCCGGGCGAACGCGACCTTCGGGCGGACGCCCCGGGGGCGTCGGACGTGCGAGGCGGCCTGGACGCCATTCGGTCGACGGTCGCGCCGCGGCCGCCGCGCGGCCCGCCCGGAATCCCCGCGCCTGCTCATCCGATCGCGGCGATCCCGGCGATCGCGGCCGCGAGCGCGAGCGCCGCATACGCCCCCGCGACCAGGTCGTCGACCAGCACGCCCCAGCCGGCGGGCAGGGCCTCGAGTCGGCGGGCGGGCCACACCTTCACGACGTCGAAGGCCCGGAAGAGCACGAACGCCCCGACGAGCGCGAGCAGCCGGTCCGGTGCCGCCGCGTCCGTCATCGCCACCGCGACCAGCACCGCGGGGGCGACGCCGGCGGTCTCGTCCGCCACCACCTCGGCGGCGTCCTTGCGTCCGAAGCGGGTCTCGGCGTAGCGGCCCCACGCGACGCAGGCGACCGACGCCAGCACGAGCAGGACCGCGGTCACCGCGTGCAGCGCCGCGTCGCCGACCCCGAACAGGCCGAGCGCGGCCGCGATCGCCGGCGGGGGCAGGCTTCCCCAGGTGCCGGGGGCGGGACGCAGGAACCCGAGGCCGCCCACGCTCAGACCGAGGGTGGCCGCGTTCAGGGGACGCAGCGGGGCGCGGTGGGCGTTCTTGTGCTCGCGCAGCTCGATGGGAGGACTCCGGGGACGCGGCGCGATGCTGCGCGGCGGGGCGAGAGGAACGGCGCCGGCCCGCGAACGAAGCCGGCCGGGGTGGCTCCGAGCGACGCCGGAATCGATGCCGGGCCCCGAGGCGAGGATAGTGCCGCGCTGGCCTCGCGGTCCCCCGGCCGATGCCCCGGCCGGCCCTCGGTACGATTCGCCGGTTCGTCCGGACCGCCAGCCGCCCGGCACCGCTGCCGGCACCGCTCCCGGCACCGCCCGGCACCGGACAGCACCGCCCGGCCCCGGACGCGGAGTCCGACGATGATCCGCGAGACCTTCCAGCTCGACGCCGACGACTACGTGTCCGTGCTCACGCGCGGCGTGCGCGACCTGACGGCCGAGATCGAGGCGGAGGTCGAGGCGCGTCCGGACAGCCGACTCGCCGCGATCATGGATCGGATCCAGATCCTCGTGCTGTGGCTCGTGATCTCGGGATCGATCGTGCTGCTCGGCGGACTGATGACGATGTCGGCGACCACTCGGCCGGTGGGCGTGCTCGTCATCGCCGCCGGCGTGATGCTCCTCGTGGGGTGGTCGTGGCTCGGCCGGCTCTGCCGTCGCCTCTGGAGCACGATCGACGCCCGCGGCCAGGCCTGGCTCGAGCGCGTGAACGGCACCGCGATCCGCGATGGGATCGCCTCGGGGGAGCTCCTGGTGCCCCTGGGCGCGGTGACGGCGACGCTCGACGACGCGCGGCTCGAGGTCCGGGGCGAGAACACCACCCGGATCCTCGTCGCCGACCGGCTCCATCGCTGGACGGCCGACGAGCAGCACGTCGCCTTCGCCGAGGGCCCGGACGTCCGCTCCCCCGGCGACCTCGTGCTGCTGCCGCGCGACGGCCCGATCGCCGCCGCCCTCGACGTCCCGCTCATCACGCCGCTGGCCATCGTGGAGCGGGCCCGGGCGCTCGCGGACGATCCCGATCCCGGTCGCGATCCCGAGCCCGGCGCGCCCGCGCCGCGCTGACTCCGCCCGCCGCCCGCGCCGGCGAGGTGACGCCACCGAGCCGTCCGCCGCGCGGCCGCCCCCGCGCGCCCCGCCTCGACCCCGACGCACGCGGGGCCCCCGGCGTTCCGGAGGCCCCGCGGGCGAACGAGTCGTCGGATGCATGCGGGCGGTGCCCGCCGGGGCTCAGCTCCAGGCGTCGAGCACCGCGATCAGGTCGGCCAGACCGACGCTGCCGTCACCGTCCACGTCCTCCGGACACTCCGCCGGGCACGGCCCGAACGCCGCGAGCACCGCGACCAGGTCGTCGAGGTCGACCACCGCGTCGCCGTTCACGTCGGCCGGGACCGAGGGCTCGGTGAGGCAGTCGAAGGCGAGCACGCGGATCCGGTCCACGCCGCCCTCGACCACCGAGTCGTTGGGGTTGTCGCTGGCGGTGAACCGCAGCCGGATCGCGTCGGCGCCGTCCGGGAACGCGTCGGCGACGCGGAAGACGTGCACCTCCCACTGCGGGCGGTTGCCGACGAGCTCGACGATCTGCCACGTGTCGCCGTCGTCGGCCGAGGCGTGGACGAGCAGCGGATCGCCGTCGTCGGAGCCGTGCCAGCGGGCGTAGCTCACGTACGGATCGGCCACCGCGGTCACGTCGATCGGCGGCGAGATCAGCCGCGTCGGCCCGCCGTCGACGTCGGAGTTGCCGTCGACGTTGTCGGTGAGGAAGCACGCCCCGGAGCCGTCGAAGTCGGTCGGCGGATCGAGCCGGTCGCCGCCGCCCACCGGGGTCTCCGGCCACGACTCCCACGCCCCGTCCGAGATCGCGGTGTTCTGCACCGACCAGCCGGCGCCCGACTCGAGCGTGTCCTCGAAGACGATCGTGCCGGGGCAGAACGTGAACGTGCTGGTCCACGAGCCGCCGGGCACGCCGTCCTCGTCGCCGTCGAGAGCCGTGCCGAAGGGGTTGGCGAGGACGTCGCCGTCGGCCTCGAATCGCACGAGCCCCGCATCGAGGCCGGCCACGTCGGGCACGAGCACGATCTCGTTCGCCCCGACGAGGTACTCCTCGGCCGCCACCGGGACCACCACGTCGTCGCCGGTGTCGAGGACGCCGTCGGGCCCGGCCGCGACGAGCGCGAAGCCGAGCTGGTCGTTGACGGTGGCCGGATCCATGACCTGGTCGAACCGCACCGTGATCGTGGCCAGCTCGCCGAGCACCGTCGCGCCGTCCTCCGGCACGCCGTCGACCGACGCCACCCGCGGGGCGGGTAGCGTCTCGGTCAGGGCCCGCAGCGCGTTCACCCGGCCGGAGCCGAGCAGACCCGCGTAGACGGGGTTCTGGGCGTCGATGTCGTCGGCGGTCCCGAGCACCTGGGCCACGACCTGGTCGCGGGTCCAGTCCGGGTTCGCCGACCACACGAGGGCCGCCACGCCGGCGGCGTTGGGGGCGGCCATGCTGGTGCCGGACTTGTTGCCGTAGGTGTCGTCCAGCTCGGTGGACCGGACGTCGGAGCCGGGAGCGCTCACGTCCACGCCGGTGCCCCAGTTGCTGAAGGACGACTTCACGTCGTTCGAGGTCGTGCTCGCGACGAGGAACGTCTGGTGGAAGGCCTGCCGCGGCGGGTTGGCGTCGCTGCCGTTGCCGGCCGAGTTGAAGTGGATCACGCCGGCGTCGTACAGGGAGTCGAAGGCGGCGGTGACCACCGGATCGCCGACCCAGCCGTTGATGTTGTAGCTGGTGTTGACGATGCGGGCCCCGTTGTCGGCGGCGTACTGGAACGCCTCGGCGATGTTGGCCGCGGTCCACGGCTCCCCGCTCGCGTAGAACTGGATCGGCATGATCGTGGCGCGGCCGGCGGTGCCGGCGACGCCCACGCCGTTGTCGGTGCGGGCGGCCGAGATCCCGGCCACGTGGGTGCCGTGATCGTCGCCGCCGGAGTTCGGTCCGGGATCCGCGTCGTCGAAGAGGACGTCCCACCCGCGGACGTCGTCGACGTAGCCGTTGGCGTCGTCGTCGAGCCCGTTGGCGGGGATCTCGCCGGGGTTGACCCAGACGTTGGGCTCGAGGTCCTCGTGCTCGATGTCCACGCCGTCGTCGGTCACGGCGACGATCACCGAGGGATCGCCGAGGGTCAGGTCCCACGCGGCGTCGTTCTCCATCAGCGGATGGTGGTACTGGGCTCCGTACTGCGGATCGTTCGGCGTCCCCTCCCGCGGGTCGGCGAGGATCGCGCGGTTGGGGGCGACCCACAGGACGTCGGGCCGGGCGGCGAGGGCGTCCGCATCCACCGCGGCGGCGCCGCGGAGCAGCACGACGGCGGTGGCGTCGACGTCGCCGCGGCGGACCCAGTGCAGCAGGAGGCGGGCGGCATCGACCTCGGCCGGAGCGGCCCGGGGAGCCGGGTCGGCGACCGCCGGATCGTCGCCGACGGGAGCCGCGGCGGGGTCGGCGGCGGGGTCGGCGGGCAGGACGATGTCGCGGGCGGCGAGCTCGGCCGCGAGGTCCGGCTCGGCGCCGGCGGCGACCGGGAAGGCCACCACGAGCTCGCCCGGCACCGGGACCGGGGCCGCGTCGGCCTCCGCCGCGGGCGGGGCGGCGACCACGGGGGCGGCCGGCGGGCCGGCGGGCTGGTCGGCCACGGCGGCCGCCGCGAGCAGTCCGGGAACGGCGAGGGTCACGACGGTCGTGAGCGAAACGCGATCGGTTCGGGGCATGGAGGGGATCCGGAGGGGACGGCGAGCCGTGGGGAGCGGCCCGCGGGAATGCGGGGACCGAGGATGGCGGCTCGGGCGGCGAGCCGGGCGGGCCGCCCGGACGCCGGCTCGCCGGTGAGCGGGCAAGCCGGCGTGCGGCAGACGCCCCCGCTTCCCGAGGAGGCTACCCACGCCGCGGCGTGGCGCACAGGAGGAACCGGCCGTCCGGCGAGGATCCGGCCCGGGCGACCGCGAGGTTCCGGGAATCCGGGCCGCGGGGCGCTCGAGCGGCGGCCGAGACCGTCCGCCCGTCGCCGGAGGGACGCCGCGCGACCGGGCCGGGCCGGGAGCTCAAAGTTCGACGGGCGTGCGGTCGATCCCTCTGCCGGGGGATGTCCCGCAGCCGAGGAGCGCGCGTGCCCGCCGCACCGATCCCATCCGACGAACGACGGCGTCTCGCCGCGCTGTTTCAGTGCGGGGTGCTGGACACGGGACCCGAGGCCGGCTTCGACGACATGACCGCCCTCGCGGCGGAGCTGCTCCGGACGCCGGTCGCCCTCGTCTCCCTCGTCGATCGCCATCGTCAGTGGTTCAAGAGCCGCGTCGGCCTCGAGATCGCCGAGACCCCGCGCGACATGGCCTTCTGCGCGTACGTGATCCTCGGTCACGAGCCGCTCGTGGTGCCCGACGCCACGCAGGATGCGCGGTTCGCGGACAACCCGCTCGTCACCGGCGAACCGGGGATCCGCTTCTACGCCGGCGTCCCCCTGCGCCTGGCCTCGGGCGAGGCCCTCGGCAGCCTCTGCGTCATCGACTTCGAGCCCCGCAAGGTCGAACCGTCAGACCTCGCGATCCTCGAACGACTCGGGCGGCAGGTCGCCTCGCAGCTGGAACTGCGGCTCGCCAACCGGCGCCTCGAGCAGGCCGAGCGGGCGGCCCGCGCGGCCGACGCGGCCAAGTCCGCCTTCCTCGCGAACATGTCGCACGAGATCCGCACCCCCATGACGGCGATCCTCGGACACGCGGATCTGCTCGCCGAGGACGGTCCCGACGTCGACCGGCGGCATCTGGCGCGGGCGGTGGCGTCGATCCGTCGCAACGGCCGCCACCTGCTCGCGCTCGTCAACGACGTCCTCGATCTCTCGCGGATCGAGGCCGGCCGGATGACGCTGGAGTCCGTGCCGGTCTCGCCGGTCGAGGTGCTCGCCGACGCGGTGGAGATCGTGCGGCACGCCGCCCGCGAGAAGGAGCTCGCCCTCGAGGCCCGCTTCGACGGGCCGATCCCGGAGCGGGTGGAGACCGACCCGACGCGCCTGCGGCAGGTGCTCGTCAACCTCCTCGGCAACGCGGTGAAGTTCACCGCGCACGGCTCGGTCACGGTGCGGGTGACGGCGGTCCCGGCCGGCGATGCCTCCGGAGACGATCGCCTGCGATTCGCGGTGGTCGACACCGGCATCGGGATGACGCCGGAGCAGCGCGACCGCATCGCCCGCTTCGAGGCCTTCACGCAGGCGGATGCCGGGACGTCGCGTGCCTACGGCGGCTCGGGGCTCGGACTGCGGATCTCGCACCGGCTCGCCGAGCTGCTCGGGGGCGAGCTCGCCGTCGAGTCGGAGCCCGGACGCGGCAGCACCTTCACCGCCACGATCGCGCCGACGGTGGCGGCCGAGACGCGGCGACTGACGCCCGCGGAGGCGGAGACCGCCTTCCGCCGCACGGTCGGCGACGGACCCACGCCCGACGCCGAAGGCCACGGCCGGCCGCTGGCCGGGCGCCGCGTACTGCTGGCCGAGGACGGGCCGGACAACCAGCGGCTGCTGCGGTGGATCGTGGAGCGGGCCGGCGGCGAGGTGACGGTGGTGCCGGACGGACGGCAGGCGGTCGACCGCCTGCTCGGCACCGCCGGCGCCCCCCCGCCGGAGTCCTTCGACCTGCTCCTGCTCGACATGCACATGCCGGAGCTCGACGGCTACGGCGCGATCCGCGCGCTCCGGACCGCCGGCTGCGGCATCGCGACGGTGGCCGTGACGGCGAGCGTGATCAACGGCGACGAGCCGACCTGCATCGACGCGGGCTGCGACGCCTACGCGACCAAGCCGGTCGACCGTCCCCGGTTCCTCGCGGCGTGCGAGCAGGCGCTGCGGGCGGCGGAGTCGCGACTCGGCGCGAACGCGTCCGATCCCCCGCGGGCGGATGCCGCCGAGCCTGCCGGCGGCGACGCCGAGGCCCCGCCGCGCCGCGACGCGGCCTGAGGTCCGCGCCGCGTCTCGGACCACCGAGCCGGCGGGGTCGCGATCGGCGGGATCGCGCGGCGACGGGCCGCGCGATTCGGTCGGCTCTCGGCGGAATTGCGTTGACCGCGTCGGCCTCTCCCCGTCCAATGACGCATCCCCCACGGACCGCGTGACGCCCTGCCGTCTCGGGCGATCGGTGGCACGCCATCGACGTCGCCCGGGGCCCGGCGACCGAGCGACACGCCGTTCGGCCCCGCTCCCCCCCACGCCCTCACGCCCT
>CAYLNM010000032.1:0-30358 GCA_964385045.1 uncultured Isosphaeraceae bacterium | reverse complement strand
GCCGACGAGCCGCCGCGCCGACGGGCCGACGAGCCGACGAGCCGCCGCGCCGACGCGCCGACGCGCCGACGCGCCGACGCGCCGACGCGCCGACGAGGCCAATGCCCGTCGTCGCCCGCGCTCGGGCACCGCGCTCCCCGTCGCGGCGACGTCGCCGGTGCGCCCGGACGTGAGCAGCAACATTCTGGCGCAGTCCACGACGAGGACCGCCGACCGGCTCGTAGACTCGCCGCGCCGGGCCGCCCCGGCCGGAGATCCCGCATGTCCGACGCCGTCCCCCCGGACCTGATGCGCGAGCTGCTCGCCGCGGCGACCCTCGCCCCCTCGAGCCACAACACGCAGCCGTGGTCGTTTCGCGTCGCGGACGCGCACGTCGACGTGCTCGCCGACCGCACGCGGGCACTGCCGGTGAACGACCCGGACGACCGCGAGCTCGTCATGAGCTGCGGGTGTGCGCTGTTCAACCTCCGCGCCGCCGCCGCCGCCCGCGGCCTCGACGCGGTGGTGCACGAGCGGTGCGACATCCGCGATCCCGACCGGCTCGCCCGCGTCGAGTTGCGACCGGCCGCGGACGCGGGTCCCGACGCGGCCGCCGAACGCTCGCGCCTCGCCGCCCTCGCGGACGCGATCGAGCGGCGGCGCACCGTCCGCCACCGCTTCACCGACGGTTCCGTCCGCGGCGACGCGATCGGGCGACTGGAGCAGGCCGCGGCGGCCGAGGGCGGCTGGCTCGCCCCGGTGCCCGGCGAGACCGAGCGGGTGCGGATCGCGGCGATGGTCGGCGAGGGCGACGGGATCCAGTGGGCGAACCCGAGCTGGCGCCGCGAACTCGCGGCGTGGATGCACCCGCGGCGGCGCGGCGACGGCCTCACGGTGCCCGCCTTCGCCGGGCCGGCGGCGCGGATGGTGGTCCGCACCTTCGACATGGGCGGCGGGGTGGCGGCCCACGACCGGCACCTCGCCGAGGGCTCGCCGTTCATCGCGATCCTCGGCAGCGACGGGGACGACGAGGCCGACCGGCTGCGGGCCGGGCAGGCGCTCGAGCGGGTGCTGCTCACCGTCACCGCCGAGGGCCTGCAGGCCTCGTACCTCAACCAGCCGGTGCAGGTCCCGGCCCTGCGGAAGCAGCTGCGGGAGCTCGTCGGCGGTGGGTTCCCGCAGGCCATCCTCCGTGTCGGACGGATGGACGGCGACCTGCCGTCCGCGCCGCCCCGGCGACCGGTGGAGGCGGTCCTCGAGACCGGCGACGGGAGCGGCAGCCTTGCGGAGGCCAAGGGCGCCGGTGATGCCGGGGGGGCGCGAGGGGCCGGGCCCGCCGAGATCGCGGGGCCCGCGACGGACGCCGAGCGCGCCCGCGGCTGATCGGCCCCGTCCGTTCGAGGGCCCCCGGCTCCCGCGCGCTCGCCACCGCTCGGCCCGCCATGCTCGCCGTCGCGCTGGCCGCCGCGGGCGTCGCCGCGCTGACCACCGCGGGCGCCGCCGCGCTGGCCGTCGCACTGACCGCCGCACTGACCGCCGCGCTGACCGCCGCACTGACCGCCGCACTGACCGCCGCGCTGACCACCGCCCTTGGCGCCGCGCTGCCCGCCGCAGGCGCCGCCGCGCTGCCGGCCGCCCTCGCCGCACCCGCCACCGACGAAATTCTCCGAATCGTCCGTATCCCGGCGTGCCCTCCCCGCACGTTCCGGTGAAGGCCGGCACGGTGCCCGCCTTCACGGTCCGCCGGCCGGCTCGCCGGCGTCCCGTCCCGGCCACTGCTTCCGGCCACCTTCCCGATCGGCGGCCCGTGACGGGCCCCGCCGGCGCGGTCCCTCCGCGCCGCACGCGACGTCCCGCTCCGATCCGCCGATCGCCGTCCGCCATCTGGAGATTCGCCATGTCTCGTGCCCCGTTCCGTTCCATCCCGGCCGCGGCCGTCACGGTCGCCGCCGCCTCGGTCCTCGCCGCCCCCGGCGTCGCCCTCGCCCAGCCGGTCGAGATCACCTCCGTCACGAAGCTCGCACCGTCGCCGGACGAGTCCAGCGACCTGGACTTCGGACACGACGTCGCTCGCGACGGCGACGTGCTCGTGGTCGGCCTGCCCGGCGACGCGCCGGGCAGCGTCCGCGTCTTCCGCCTCGTCGGCGACGCGTGGACGCTCGAGCAGGAGCTGTTCCCGTCCTTCGCGGGCGCCAGCCAGTTCGGCTACTCGGTCGACATCGACGGCGAGCACCTCGTCGTCGGCTCGCCCGAGGATCAGGGCTCGGTGCACTTCTTCCGGCTCGACGGCGGTGCCTGGACGCCGGCCGGCACCGTCTCCTCCCCCAGCGGCTCCGACGACGGGTTCGGCCATGCGGTCGCCCTCGACGGAACCACCGCGATCGTCGGGGCGCCCGCGGACGCGGCCGGCTCGGCCAGCATCTTCGACTTCGGACCCGGCGGCTGGACGCTCATCCAGACGCTGACGCCGAGCGACCCCGACGACGACCACTACGGCGAGTCCGTCGACATCGACGGCGACCGCGCGATCGTCGGCGCCCCCGAGGACGACGGATCCGCCTCGGTCTACCTCCGGACCGACGGGACGTGGATCGAGCAGCAGCGGATTCCGGCCCCGTTCGACTCCGACGACGACTTCGGCGCCGCGGTCGCGATCGAGGGTCAGCGGCTCATCGTCGGGGCGCCGGACGGCGACGCCGATGGCTACGCGAGCGTGCACGTCCTCGCGGACGACGCATGGATGCTCGAGCAGATCCTCCTGCCGTTCGGTCCCGGCGACGAGACCGACTTCGGCGAGCGCGTCGATCTCCTCGGCGACCTCGCGATCGTGGGGGCGCCCGGCAACGACAACGGCACCGCGTTCCTGTTCCAGCGATCCGGCGATCCGGCGGACTGGCAGGGCGTGGAGCGACTGCGCGATCCGGGGAACGAGAACGACGACGAGGTCGGGTACTCGGTCGCCCTCGATCCCGCCGGTGCGGTGGTCGGCGCCCCCGAGGACGACGATGCGACCGACGGCGCCGGTGCGGTGCTGGTCTTCGCCTTCGACGCGGGCTGCCCGGCCGACCTCGACGGGGACGGCGCCGTGGCCCTCACCGACCTGCTGACGCTCCTGTCGAGCTTCGGCACCTGCCCCGGCTGCCCGGCCGACCTCGACGACGACGGCGCGGTCGACTTCGACGACCTCGTCGCGCTGCTCGGCGACTTCGGCCCCTGCAGCTGATCCCCTCTCCCGCGCTCCCGTCCGGATGCCGGTGATCCGCCGCGCGTCCTCCCGCGAGGCCCCGCTCCCGTGAGCGGGGCCTCGTCGCGCGCCGGGCCCGACGTCGCCGGCTCAGCCGCCGAGCAGCGCCGTGCGAAACGTCACGTGGTTGCGGTGACCGACCGGCCCGTGGTCCGGAATCGCGAAGACGAGCTCGTCGAAGCCGCCGGCGTGCGGCGACGCATCGATCGCGGCCTGCGCCTCCCGGGCGACGAGCCCCGCGTCGTTGCCGAACGCCCCGCACCCCCAGGCGCCCAGCACGAGCACGCGGTGCCCGTGGCGGGCGGCGACCGCGAGCACGTTCGCCCAGCGGCGACGGAAGATCGCCCGCACCTCGGTCTCGTCGTACGTTCCGCGCTCGTGCAGCACGGTGGCGACCGGCGCCGCCGACGTGATGACGGACACCGGACGCGGCGGGGCCTCGAACGGATCGCGCCCGCGCCGGCGCAGGAACGGCACCGCCGGCGAGTGGATCACGTGATCGGTGTGCCGCGCGGTGCGGTCGGCCCGGTTGGCCTCGTAGTATCCGCGGGCCCGCAGCAGGGCCGGGAACAGACCGCTGCACCGGCAGAGGTCCTCCTCCTGCGCCCGCGAGCCCCTGAGGAAGCCGCCGCCGGGATTGCGCCCCGCCGCGAAGTTCAGCACGACTGGCGGCGACCCGCGATCGTGCAGCCGGTACGCCGCGTCCTGCGTGGTCTCGTCGGTGACCGTGATCGCGGGCAGTCCCGCCGCCGCCTCCGTCGCGTCCGTCGCCTTTGCCGCCCCAGCCCCCGACCGGCCGTCGCCCGCTCGCAGCCCGCCGAGCTCCTCGGGCTCGTGCAGGACCGTGCCGGACTCCGCCGCCCGCTGCATCGCCGAGACGTCGGCCGACTCGCCGCCGGCCGAGTACGCGCCGCGCTCGAGGACCTCGAGCACCTCGGTGGCCCGCGGGCACGTCAGCGGGCGCCCGATCCATGGATGTCGCTCGAGCAGCTCCACGCTCACGACTCCCCCCCGCCGGCGGGGCCGCCGGCCGCGTTCGCCTTCGCGCTCGCCTTCGTGGCCGCACGTCGCTGCTCGCGCACCGCCATCAACGCGAAGCCGAGGCGGTTCAGGCCCTTCCAGCGCGACGGGTCGCGGGCACCGGGGTCCTCCGCCGAGCGGCCGATGCCCCAGACGCGGTCCCGGGGACTGGCCTCCACCAGCACGGCGTCCCCCGTGCGCTCGAGGACGTCGGCGAGCGGCGGATGGGCCGCGAACTTCAGCTCGTTGCCTCGCCGCACGACCTCGTCCCGCCGCTCGGTCCAGCGTGCCTCGTCGAAGCCCCGCACCGCGCGGCCGAGTCGCTTGGCGGCGCGCGGATCGTCGTCCGCCACCACCGCCCGGGCGACCTCGTCGTCGCCGAAGAGCCGCGCCTTCTCCGCCATCATCCAGTGCTCGGCCGTCGCGTACCGCACGCCCGCGTGCTCGAACGGCGCCGGGTACCACTGGCTCAGGCACTCGGGACCGATCTCGCCGCTCCCGCGCTCCGGCGGCGGCCGATGACTCATGAAGAGGACGAATCGCGGGCGGGCGCCGTGCGCGATCGCGGCGATCAGGTCGTCGACGTCCTTCGGCTGGTGCATCCCGGCCCCCGTTGCCTCCCGACTCCGGCCGAGGATAGCACGGAGTCGCGTCGGTGGCGCCGCGAGCCCGTGACGCGCCCGTCGGTGCGGCGCCGCATCGCGTCGCGACTCACCCCGCCAGCCACGGCTCCGCGATCGCCACCCGCTCGGCGTCGAAGTCGATCTCGACCGCGACGCCGATCGGCACCGTCAGCATCGGGTGCGTGTGGCACGAGTCGAACCCCTCGACCACCGGCAGCTCGCGACCGGCGAGGATCTCGCGCAGGACGTCGAGGGCGGTGCGTCCGGTGCCGGCGTCGTCGAGCAGCTCGTGCTTGCCGAGCAGCACCGCGGCCACCCGGTCGAGCACGCCGTTCAGGTCGAGCCAGGCGAGCGAGCGCTCCACCGTCGCGATCGACAGCCGGCTGTCCTCGAGCAGCAGCACGTCGCCGGGCTCGATGGCGGGCATCCACGGGCTGCCCCCGATGCCCCCCATGGTGTTCAGGTTGCCGCCGATGAGCCGGCCGCGCACCGTACCGCGGCCGTGGAACCGCACGTCGTTGGGACGCGTGCGCTTGGGCCGACCCTGCTCCTCCCACTCGATCCACTCGTCGGTCCACTCGGCCGGCGCGACGAGCTCGTGCCGCTCGCGCCGCGGTCCGCACGCCACCGCGGCGAACGCCTCCCACGTCCGGTCCACCAGCGGCGGCAGCTCGCCGAGCGACGCCACGAGGGCCGGCCCCTGGAACGTCACCAGCCCGGTGCGGGCGTGGATCCCGAGCAGCAGGGCGGTGACGTCGGAGTAGCCGACCACGATCTTGGGGTCACGTCGGATCGCATCCAGATCCAGGTGCGGCAGCAGGGCGTTGCTGTTGAAGCCGCCGATCGTGGACATGACGCACCGCACCTCAGGATCACGGAGCAGGGCGTTGAGCTCCTCCGCCCGCGCGCGGATCGAGCCCGAGCGGTAGGCGTCGCGGCGGCCGGTCAGCAATCCCGGCACGAGTCGGTGGCCGCGGGCGGCGACGAACGCCCTGGCCCGCTCGAAGCGGGTGGGGGCCCACGCGGTGACGGCCGCGGAGGGCGAGAAGAAGCCGATCGCGTCGCCGGGGGCGAGCGGCGGGGGGAGAAGCGTGGGCATCGAGCGGCGTCCGGGGTCCGGAGGGCGGGCCCGTGCCGCGGCCGCCTCCGGGGGATCGGACGATACCCCGATCGAACTCGAGCGGAACGGGCACCGGCCGGCGGCGGTGCGGGCCGACCCGCGGTCCGCGGCCGGCGACCCGGGCGCGGTGGTGCGTCGGGTCATGGGCTGCACCCGGCGCGCGATCGCCACCCCCGCGACGACCATCGGCGGCGTCCCGGCCCTGCTGCTGTTCGTGGGCGCCGACGTCCGGCCCTCGCTCGCGATCGTGCTGGTGGGCGGCATCACGGGCGCGTCGGTGGTCGCCCTGCTGCTGGTGCCGGCGGCGATGATCCTGGTGGGCGGAGGCGGGCCGGCCCGGACGGGCACGGCGCACGCGGTCACCGGCTGACCGGGGGCGCTTCTCCGTCGCCGAGGACGACGCGCCCCGCGACGTCGATCGTGACCCGCGGCGTGGGCTCCGATGGGATCGTGAGGTGGTACCGCGTGTGCCGGCGCTCGCCGGTGCGCGACAGCGCCCCGAGCTCGACCAGCTCGCCGAGGTCTCGCCGGGCCGTTGCCGGCGACGTGCGGGTCATCCGCAGGTACTTCCCGGCGGTGAGTCCGCCTTCGAACCCGTCCGGCCCCTCGTCGAGCACCCGGCGCATGACCTTCTGCTGACGCTGGTTCAGTCGGCCCGCGAGGCCTTCCAGCAGACGAGCCTTGCGGATGATGAAGCGTACGTGCGCGAGCGTCCGCGCCTGGGCTTCGAGCGCGACGCCAGCGAACCATGCCATCCACTCGTCGGCGTCGAGCGTCCGTCCCGCCCGCTGCAGGACGTCGTAGTACTCGCGGCGACGACGCAGGATCGTCACGGACAGGGCCGTCGGCACGGGGGCTCCGATCCCGCGGGCGAGCGCCTGCTCGGAGATCGCGCGCCCGATCCGGCCGTTGCCGTCCTCGAACGGGTGGATGCACTCGAAGTGGACGTGGGCGAGTCCGGCCCGCGTGACCGGTGGCAGCGCCGCCGGCTCGCCGGGGGCGGTGCGGGCAAGCCAGTAGAGGAAGCGGTCCATCTCGGCGGGGACGCGGGACGACGGCGGCGCCTCGAAGTGCACCGTCGGCGCGTCGAGTCGCCCCGACACCACCTGCATGGGGCGAGGGCCGCGCCGATAGTCGCCGATCGTGTCGAGATCGGTCCGTCCGCGCATCACCAGCTCGTGCCAACGGCCGAGCCGGGCCTGGTCGAGATCGCGATCGAAGGCGGCATGGAGGTCGACGACCATCTCCGCGACCCCCTCCTCGGCCGGGCGAGGTCGAGCCCCGGGGACCGGCTGCATCCCGAGGGCGCGGCGGATCGAGGACTGGACGCTGTCGCGGTCGAGCAGCTCGCCCTCGATCTCGGAGGTGCCGAGAGCATCGTCGCCGAGGATCTCGACCCGAAGCCCCGCCCGGCGGTCCTCGTCCAGGTGCTCGAGCGAGCCCAGCACCAGTCCCCCGCTGACGAGAAAGCGCTCCTCCGCCTCGGCGAGCCGCTCCGGTCGCCACGTGAACGTCGGCCAGTCGGGAAGCTGCCAGTTCCAACGCATGAGCGAGAGTCCTTGCCTCTATCGCTCATTATAGGCCCTGAAATGATCGATAGCGCCTCGCCCTATCGCTCACGGAGCCGCGACCTTCGGTCAACGCGCCCGGGCCCGGGCCTCAGTCCGCCCGGTGCATCGCGCCCGCGGTGCCGGTGAGCCCGGCGAGTCCGTGGACGAGCTCCGGCGGCCCCGCGAGCACGCACCCGGGCGGGCCGAGCGGGTCGCCGCCGTCCCAGGCCGTGATCACGCCGCCGGCCTCGGCCATGACGGGCACGAACGCCGAGAGGTCCCACCGGGACAGGCCGCACTGCACCGCCCCGTCGACGCGGCCGGTGGCCACGAGGCCGAAGGCGAGGCCGTCGTCCCAGCCGCGGATCCGGCGGACCGCGCCCGCGAACCGCGGGTGGGCGTCGCCGCGGCCCACGCCGGCGAAGCTCGTCGGCGCCCCGAGCTCGATCGTCGCCCGCTCCACCGCGGTGATCGCGCTCACGCGGCACGGCCGGTCCGCTCCGGCCCGCGTCCGCCACGTCGCCCCGCGGCCGCGGATCGCGCTCACCGCCTCGCCGAGGGCGGGCCACGTGGCGAGCCCCGCGATCGGCACGCCCTCGTGCTCGATCCCGATGAGCGTGCAGAAGCTCGGCATCCCGTGCACGAACGACCGCGTCCCGTCGATCGGGTCGATCACCCACGTCCAGCCGCTGGTGCCGCCGGTCGCCCCGTGCTCCTCCCCGAGGATCGCGTCGTCCGCGAATCGCTCCGCCACCAGGGCGCGGATCCGCCGCTCGCCGTCGCGGTCGACCGGGGTGACGAGCGAGCCGTCGGCCTTGCGGTCGGTGGCGAGCTCGGGCGACTGGTAGACCGCGAGGGCCATGACCGCGACCTCGGCCGCCGCGGTCCGGGCGAGCTCGAGGCGGTCCGCCGCCGCGTCCTGGATCTCGGGGGACGGAACGGCGGGCGCGGAGAAGCTGCTCATCGCCGAAGGATACCGGCGCTCAGGCGGCGCCTTCGGCGCCGAGGATCGCCCGCGCCCGCCGCACCTCCTGGGCGATGACGGTGTGCGGTCGGCCGGGCAGGCGCATCGTCTCCACCGCCGCCCCCATCGCCCCGAGCACCGAGGCCGTCTCCTCGACCCGGGGCCACGGCACGTGCGGATCGGGATCGCCGGAGGCCAGCAGCACCGGGACGCGGGCGAGCGAGCCGGCCCCCGGCTCGGCGAGGTCGGACGGCGCAGCGGGGCCGCCCGGCGCGACGACGAGATCCGGCACGTCGAACGCCGTCTCCGGCGGCCCGATGAGCCCGCCCGTGAGTCCGATCACCGCCGCGTAGCGCCGCGGGTGCCGCCACGCGTGGGTCGTCGCGAGGCACGCTCCCTGTGAGAAGCCGCCGAGGGCGATCCGCGGGGGCGGCACGCCGACGTCCGCAAGGCCGGTCACGATCGACTCGAGGAGGGCGTGGGCCGACGCGACGCCGGCGGCGTTCACCGCCGGCTCGGCGAGGAAGCTCGCCGGGTACCACGTCCGGCTTGCCGCCTCGGGACAGATCCAGGCGACGTCGGTGAGGTCGAGCGCCCGGGCGAGGCCGAGCATGTCGTCCGCCGCCGCCCCGCGGCCGTGGAGCAGGATCGCGGTCAGCCGGGCCTCGGCCGGCGGCGGGCCCGCCACCGCGATCCGTCCTCCGCCGTGCGGCGGCGGCACGTCGCCGGCCAGCGGGGCGGCCCAGGCGGCCTCAGGCACGGGGCCGCGCCTCGACCTCGGCCATCGCCGCGTCCAGCTCCGCGCGCGACGGCTGCAGCCGCGCCTCGATCTCGCCGCGATGCGGCTCGTACCGGGCCGGCAGCCGCAGCGACGCGCCGAGCGTCTCCTCGGGCTCGTCCGCGGTGAAGCCGGGCCCATCGGTCGAGAACTCGAAGATCAGCCCGCCGGGCATGCGGCAGTAGATCGCGAGAAAGTAGTCGCGGTCGATCACCTCGGTGGGCTGGAGCCCGGCGTCGACGAGCCGCTGCCGCACCCGTCCGTGCGCCGCCTCGTCGGGCACCCGCCACGCCACGTGGTGCACCGAGCCCGTGCCCATCCGCACGCGGCCGCGGGCCGCGACCGGCGCCGGCCGCACGTCGAGCCGCCGCCCCGGTCCGCCGCCGCCGAGCACCAGCCGTCGTCCGCCGCCCGGGGCGGGTCCGTCGTCCGCGAAGCCGAGCGTGGCCACGAGCCCCTCCGCCACCGCGTCGACCTCGTCGTCGCGCACGCCGATGACCACGCGGTCGAAGCCGCGGAGCTGCTGCTCGGCCGGGACCGGTGCCGCCTCCCACGCCGCGGTGTCCGTCCGCTCGTCGCCCGCGTCCTCCGCGATCCCGAGCCGCGTGCCGTCGGGCTCCTCGAAGACGAGCTCGCCGTGCTCCTCCCGCACCTCGACGCCCGCGGCCGCGAGCCGGTCCCGCCACGCCGCCAGCGTGCCGGGCGGAGCCGCGAGGACCGTCCGCAGCGTCTGCCCGGCGGCGTCGCGATCCTCCCGCGCCGCCATCGGGTGCGGGAAGTACGTCATCGTCGTGCCGGGAGTGCCCCGGCGGTCGGCGAAGTACAGGTGCCAGGTCGAGGGATCGTCGAAGTTCACGGTCCGCTTGACCGGCCGCAGGCCGAGCACGCCGGCGTGGAAGCGGACGTTGCCGACGCCGTCCTTCGACAGGGCGGTGACGTGGTGGATGCCGAGCAGGTCGCTCATGGACGGGCTCCGGGCCCCGGGGTCGCGCGAACGCCGCGGCTCCGTCGCGCCGCCGCACAGGGTACGACCGCTCCGTCGGCCGGGCGGCCGGGCGCGCGCGACGCCGCCGCCGGCTCGGGGAGTCGGCGGCGGCGGGGGATGGTCCGGTGGCGGGCGGCGCGGGCCGGTGATCAGCCGCTGTTGCTGCCGGCCAGCTCCATCGGCTCGCTCACGACGCGGAGCACGCGGTCGAACTGATCGGCGCCGGGCACGAGCTCCTGCTGGATCTCGCGGCGACGCTCCTCGAGCGACTCGGGCAGCTCCAGCGTCCTGCCGAGGCGGGACTCTGGCGTCCCGGCGATGAAGCCGGGGCCGTCGGTCGCGAAGGCGAAGCGGACGCCGCCCGGGATGCGGACGCTCGTCGACTCGAACGCGCCGTGGTCGGTGACGGGGGTAGGGGTGAGGCCCGCCTCCATCAGCTTCTGGGCCACCCGGTCGAGCGCGGCACGGTCGGCGACCCGCCACGCCACGTGCTGGACGAAGCCGGCCCCGGCGTCGGCCGGCTCACCCGCCCGGCGGCACAGCTCCAGCAGGCGACCCGGACCGCCCTCGTGCAGCTGGTACCAGGTCGCGAGCCCGGCGTCGGACGCATCGCCGGCGCCGCCCTCGGGGTCGCGCCAGCGGGTGAAGCCGAGGACCTCCTGCAGGAAGGCCGAGGTCTCGTCGGGGGCGGGCACGTCGATCGACACCGCGGCGAGGCCGGTGGGCTGGATGCCGGCGTCGATCTCCGGATGCGGCCACGGCGAGGCCGGGCCCGGCGTCTCGACGAGGGCGAGGCGGGTGCCGTCGGGATCGGTGAACTCGACGCGGTCGCCGCCGAAGGGGCCGCGAATCCGCCGCTCCGGGACTTCGGTGACCTTCGCTCCGCGGGCCTGGATGCGATCCCGCCACTGGGCGAGCGTGCCCTCGGGCACGCCCATGAGGATCCGGCCGACCTCGGCCGTGCCGTCGCGGGACCGCTCGGCGGACCGGTCCGGGCGGAAGGTCAGGATCGTGCCCGGCGTACCCGTGCGGTCACCGTAGAAGAGGTGATACGTCGAGGGATCCTGCTCGCAGACGCTGCGGCGGACGAGCCGCAGGCCCAGGGCGTCGATCGTGAACCGGAGGTTCGCGATCGGGTCGCGGGCGAGGACGGTGACGTGGTGGACGCCGAGCAGATCGGTCATGCAGTGGGGCTCCGTTGGCGGACCGGTCGCACGATCCCGACGAACGAGCCACCCCCCGACGAGGGCCGACGGTGGGGCGAGTCGCGACGCCGCACGCGGGCGTGCGTCGGGAGCGGGGCGACGAAGAGACGCCGGCTGATGGACGGTGCGGGCAGACCCGCGGCCGGCGACTCGACTCCGCGGCCGGCCCCGCCCGGGGCGGGCGGAGGAGATCGCCCGCACGGCCGCGAAGGGCGGCCGCGGCGATCGGCGGCGCGAAGTCACGCGTTTCGGACACCGTAGACGGCCCGGGGGGCCCTTCGCCACCCCGGGCCGTGAGATCCCCGGCGATTCCGGCGCGATCGCGGGGCGATGCCGCCCGAACCGCGATCCTGCGCGAGCGTGGGGGCGCCGGCCGGCGCACGCCGCCGGTTCCCGGCGAGGACCGCCGCGACCACGCCCGGCGACCTCCGGGAGCCGCCGCGGCCGTGCTACCGTGCCCGCGACCCGCGCGAACACGACGACACGGAGGTCGGCATGCTGGAGGCGGCGGTCACGGACGACTGGCGATCGATGCTCGGACGGTTCCACGGGGGCCTCGCATGGCTGCCCGTCGGCCTGCTCGCGGCGGTCGCGGTGGCGGAGTTCGTCGCGTTCGTCCAGCGGGACGCCGGATCGCGCCTGCTTCGCACGGCGCTCTGGATCACCACCGCCCTCGCGGCCGCGGCGGCGGCGATCAGCGGCTGGCTGCTCGCGGACGCGAGCGGAGCGGTCGCGGCCGCCGCGGCCGGCGTCGACGAGACCGCGCGACGGCACCGCGCACTCGGCATCGCGCTCGTCGGCGTGCTCGCCCTCGTGGCGGTGGCGGACGTCGCGACGCCCCGCCGCGGACGCCTTGCGGCCGCCGTCGCCCGCACCGGGGGCCTCGGGGCGGCGGCCGGGCTGCTCGCCGTCACCACGCTGCTCGGCGTGACGATGAGCCGGGGGGCCGTGCCGATGGCGGACGCGGTGCCGGCGCCGCTCCAGCCCGCGGCCGACGCCCTGGCGCGACTCGCGGCCGAGCCGGAGACCCCGAGGGAGCCGGAGCCGCGGCGCGGGCCGGACGCATCCGGCGGGGCTGCCCCGCCCGCCGCCACCACCGGTGCCGCGGCTCGGCCGCTCGCGCGCCCCGCGGACACGGCGGCCGCGGCCGGCACCGCGTCGCCCCCGCCCGACGCCGCCCCGGTCCCGCCGGCGTCCACCGGGACGCCGCCCGCGCCGCGCGGCGTGCACCTCGTCGCCCTCGCTCCGCCCGCGCCGCCGTGGCATCCCGACGCCGCGCCCGTCGATCGCCCGGTGCCCCTGCGGGCCGAGGTCGACGCGGCCGCGCTCGACGCCGGGAGCCTCGCCCTCCTGCGGCGCCTCGCCCCGCGGATCGTCGAGCTGGTGGTGACGGGCGGCGACGGCTTCGCCTGGGCCGAGGTGCCACGGCTGTCCGCGGTGACCACGCTGCGGATCGACGACCCGACCGCGGACTCCGGCGACGCCGCCGTCGTGCTCCGCCGCGTGCCGTGGGTCGAGCAGGTGCTGCTGCACGAGACCGCGGTCGACGCAAAGCTGACGCGGCCGCTGCTGGGCCTGCCCGCCCTGGCGAGCGTGACGGTCTGGGGCACCGACCTCGATGCGCCTCGGGTCCGGGCAGCGTTCGCCGCCGTCGCCCCGTCCGTCGAGCTCGTCGGAGCGGGTTCGCCACCCGCGAGTCCCTTCGGCGATCCGGCGGCGGATCGGCCGGTCGCCCGCGACTGAGCGGTCAGCCCGCGCGGCGACGCGGGGCGTCCGCCGGATCCCGGCGATCGAGCCCGTCGCCCCCGGCCGGTCGGATCCCCGGGCCGTCCGCCGCGCCCGTTGCGTCCACCGCGTCCACCGCGCCCGTTGCGTCCACCACGTCCGCCGCGTCCGCCGCGTCCGCCGCGTCCACTGCGTCCACCGCGTCCACTGCGTCCACCGTGTACGCCGCGTCCCCGACGTCCACCCCGAAGTCCTCCGGCGAGGCGAGGTCCATCGCGGCGATCGCCTCGAGGCCGGCCGCGGGGTCCGCGGGCATCGGTCGCGGGGACGTCGAGGCCTCGTCGCGCCCGACGAAGGGCGTGCTTCCCCCGCCCGCCTCATCGAGACCGAGCGCCAGGACGAAGCGACTGCCCTCGCCCGGCCACGACTCGGCACGCAGGTCGCCGCCGAGCATCCGGGCGAGGGCACTGGCGATCCGCAATCCCAGGCCGGCCCCGCCGTGCGCCCGCGTGAGCGACGCGTCGCCCTGTGAGAACGCCTGGAATGCGTGGGCGAGGACCGTCTCGTCCATGCCGAGGCCGGTGTCCTCCACCGCGATCTCGAGCCGCAGGGCCGCCGACCGGCCATCGGCGTCGGCGTCCGCGTCGGCGGCGCCCGCGGCACCGTCATCGGCATCGGACGGGCGTGCCACCGCGAGGCGGACCGTGACGCTGCCGGCGTCGGTGAACTTCACCGCATTGTCCAGCAGATGGCCGAGCACCTGGCGCAGCCGGGCCGCATCGGTGCGCACGAACTCCGGTACCGGCGTGTCGTGCAGAACCTCGAGCCGCAGCCCCTTGGCTGCGGCTCGCTCCCGCTCCGCCTCGATCGCCTCGTCCACGATGCGGCGCGGGTCGACGTCGGCCGGCTCCAGCCGCACGCGTCGGCGCTCGAGCCGCGCGAGGTCGAGCATCTCGTCGATTCGCTCGAGCAGCAGGCCGCCGTTCCGCCGGATCGTCGCGAACGCCTCGGCCCGTCCCGCCGGATCCCGGTCCAGGATGCCCTGCTCCAGCAGATCGAGGAAGCCGAGGATGGCCGTGAGCGGCGTGCGGAGCTCGTGGCTGAGGTTCGTGATGAAGGCGCTCTTCGCCCGGCTCGCGGCCGTCGCCGCCTCGCCCACCTCGATCAGGCGCTCCTCCAGCGCCTTGCGATCGCTCACGTCCGTCATCGCCCCATGCCACACGACCGCCCCGCCGGGCTCGCGCTCGGGGACCGCATGACCGTGCAGCCAGCGCCAGCTGCCGTCCGGCCCGGGGACGCGGAACTCGTGCTGCCAGTCCTCCATCCGCGCGTGTGACCGGCGCACGGCCGCCCAGACTCCGTCGACCTCGTCGGGATGCGCGAGGCGGAACAGTCGTTCGGGATCGGCGATCGCCTCCTCCGGCGAGCAGCCGTACAGCGTCTCGACCCGATCCGACACGAAGGGCAGGCTCGGCTCGCCGCGGGCGTCGAGCCGGAACTGATAGAGCATCACCGGCGCGATGGCGGAGATCCGCCGCAGCCGTTCGGACACCTCGCGCTCGCGCCACTCGATCGCGACCCGCTCGGTGACGTCGACGTGCTGGCCGATCACCCGCCGCGGCGTCCCGTCGAGCTCGCGCTCGAGCACGCGGCCGACGCTGTGGATCCATCGGTACGCGCCGTCCGCGGCGCGGAGGCGGAACTGCAGGTCGAGACGACCGCCCGGTCCGGCCATCTGCTCGGTGCTCCGCTCCCAGGTGGGATCGCGGTCCTCGGGATGGAGGGACTCGCGAAACCAGCCGATGTCGAGCGGTCGATCCTCCGGCTCCATGCCCAGCATGCGGCGATAGCTGGCGGAGACGACGAGGCGGCCGGTGGTCACGTCCCAGTCCCAGAGTCCTGCGCGGGCCGCGTCGAGGGCCAGGTCGAGCCACCGGCGGGCCTCGGCGAGCTCCCGCTGCCGCCGCGCCCGCTCCAGCACGATGCGGGCGAGGTGCGCGGCGCGGCGGAGAACCGCGAGGTCCTCCTCGGTCGGCGGGCCGGGGTGGCCGCGGTAGATGGCGAACGTGCCGAGGACCGCGTCGCCCGCGGCCACGATCGGCTCCGACCAGCAGGCGGCGAGGCCGTGAGCCGCGGCGAGGTCGGCGAAGCCGGCCCACTTCGGATCGGTGGCGATGTCCGCCACGATCGTGGTCCGACCGGTGGCGGCGGCGGTGCCGCAGGAGCCGACGGCGGGGCCGATCCGCAGGCCGTCCACCGCCGCCCGGTAGTCCTCGGGAAGACTCGGGGCGGCCCCGTCGCGCAGGCGGTCGCCCTCGACGAGCAGGATCGACGCCCGACAGCCCGGTCGCTCCCGCTCGATGGTGCGGCAGATCGCCTCGAGCAGGTCCGCGAGGGGGGCGTCCTCGGCGACGAGTCCGAGCAGGTCGATGAGTCCCGCGGTGTCGGCGTCGTCGAGTCGCATCGATCGCTCCCCCACGCCGGCTCGGACGCGAGTCCGCCGCCGGATCGTGACCCGAGATGCATCGGGCGGGGAGACCGGCGGTCGCGGCCCCGGCGGGTGGCGGCGCCGCGGGGTGGTCACCGGCGCACGCTCTCTCGCGGCTGGGAAGGCTGCATCGCCCTCGCCGGTGGTCCGGGAATGCGCGCCCGGAGGAACGCGAATCCGCATGGCTGGCGCGGCTGATGCGCACCGGCCCCGAGTCTCACGGGTGATCTGGATCGCGCGGTGACCCCAGCGGCGACGAGTCGGCCCGCCGGCCCGGCCCCCGTGGTCCCACGGCGGTGGCGGCGGCCGGGTGCCGGTCGCCGCCTCCGCGCGACCGCACGGCGGCGCGCGTGCCGCCGCGGCGCGCACCGCCCGGCGTTTCGGCACCGTTCGACGGTCCCGGACCGACCGCCGGTACCATGACCACCGGACGGGCAGGCACGTGTCGTGGTGCCGAGGACGCCCGCTCGCCGATGTCGACCCCGCACCGCCTCGAGGGTCCCAGTCGGTCGGTTCCGGTCTCGAGGCAGGATGCGGAGGTCTTCACCGTGAGGATCTACGTCGGAAATCTGTCGTTCTCGTCCACCGAGGACGGCGTACGCGAGCTGTTCAGCGAGTACGGCGAGGTCGTGGACGTCGCCCTGATCAACGATCGGGAGACGGGCCGCCCCCGCGGCTTCGGCTTCGTCGAGATGCGCGATCAGGACGAGGCCCGGAAGGCGATCGAGTCGCTCAACGGGGTCGAGTTCGAGGGCCGCACCCTCACCATCAACGAAGCCCGGTCTCGCGGCGGCGGGGGCGGTGGAGGCGGCGGAGGTGGTGGTCGCGGCGGAGATCGCGGCGGCTGGTGAGCGCCGGGGCCTCCCGCGCCATCCACGGATCATCTCGCGGCGCGTCGGGTGCTCCCGGCGCGCCGCGTTCGTGCGCCGACCGAGGGTGGCCCGCTCGGTGCGAGCGACCCGCGGCGACCGCGCGCCGCGCGCCGTGCGCCGAGTGCCGAGTGCCGAGTCTCATCCGGTCGCGAGCGGCGGGGACGTCGCCGGCGCCGACGCGGGCGACGACGCCGACACCGGGTGCACGCGGGCCACGTCCGCGCCGCCGGCCGCCGGCCGCGGCGGCGCCGCGTGGTCCGACGGCGCCAGGCTCATCGCCCGGAGGCTCACGGTGAGGCTCGAGACGGTCATGATCAGGGCCGCGAGCAGCGGGTGCAGGAAGCCGGCGGCGGCCACCGTGATGCCGAGCACGTTGTAGACCGCGGACATCGCGAGGTTCGAGCGGAGCCGGCCGCGCGCGGCGCGGGCGGCGGCCACGGCGCCCGGCACGGCGCCGAGGTCGGCGGCGGTGGTCACGAGATCGGCGATGCGGGCCACGAGCCGGTCCGAGCCGCCGGCGCCGCCGTCGGCCGCCTCCGGCACCACCGCGATCGCGGCGTGGGCCGCCTCCATCGCGGCCGCGTCGTTCACGCCGTCGCCCACGAAGAGCACCGTCCGCCCCGCGTCGCGCAGGGCCATGACCTCGGCGAGCTTGTCCGCCGGGGACAGGCCCGCGTGCACCCGGTCGACGGCCAGCGGCCGCGTCGGTCCGGCCGGATCGCCCGTCATCACGATCGTCCGGAGTCCGAGGGTGCGGCAGGCGGCGATCGCCTCGTCGGCCGACGGGCGCCAGCGCTCGTCGAGGAACGCGGCGGCCGCGAGCCGTCCGTCGATCACCACCGCGATGCCGCGCTCGTCGCGCGGGTCCGCGGCGCCCGTGCCGCCCGTGCCGCCCGTGCCGCCGGTGCCGCCGGTGCGCCTCGTGCCCTCCGCGCCGCCCGCGTCGCTCACCGCCAGCGGCGACCGGCGCCGCAGCTCGTCCCACGCCGCACGATCCGCCTCGGGCACGACCGCCGCCGGCACGCCGATCCGCACCGCGGCCATGCGCTCCGCGCCGTCCGGCCCGCGCTCGACGACGTCGGCCTCGATGCCCGTGCCGGGGAGCGTCCGCAACGCCGCGAGGCGGGGACGGCCCGGCACCGCGACGTCGCCCGCGTCCGCTCCCACTGGTCCCGCGACGGCCGCCCCGGTCGCCGCCGACGACGCCGGCCCGCCGACCCCGAGCCCCGCGAGCGCCGCCGCCACCGGATGATCCGACCCGGCCTCGGCCACCGCGACGAGCCGCTCGACCCGGGCGCGCTCCGCGGGGTCGTCGTCGCGGGGCACGAACGCCCGAAGCTCGGCCCGGTCGTCGGTCAGCGTGCCCGTCTTGTCGAGGACGACGGTGTCGATCTCGGCGAGGACCTCGATCGCCTCGCCCCGCGTCGCCACGAGGCCGCGCTCGGCGAGCCGGCCGACGGTGGCCCAGATCGCGATCGGCGTCGCGAAGCCCATCGCGCACGGACAGGCGATCAGCAGGACCGCGAGTCCGGTGAAGATGCCGCGGGCCGGCCCGTCCGCGATCGTCCAGCCCACCGCGGCCCCGATCGCGATCGTGGCCACCGCGGGCAGGAACCAGCGCGTCACCCGGTCGACCTGCTGCTCGATGCGGGCGGGCCGCCGCCGGGCCGCGTCCAGCAGCCCGCCGAGCCGTCCGATCGACCCGTCGCCGCCGGCCACGGCGGCCTCGACCTCGAGGGGTCCGTCGACCGGACGCGTGCCCGCGACGAGCGCATCGCCGGGGCCCCGCACCACCGCCAGCGGCTCGCCCGTGACCTCGGCCTCGGCGACGAACGCTCGCCCCGCCGCCACCCGGCCGTCCACCGGCACGATCTCCCCGCGCCCGATCCGCAGGCGGTCGCCCGCGCGGATCTCGGCGATGGGCACCCGCTCCTCGCGGCGCCCGCCGGCGCCGGCGGGCTCCACGAGCCGGACGCAGGTGCGGCCCAGCTCGACCCACTCCGCCAGCGACGCGGCGGCCCGGGTCCGGCCGAGCCGGCCGAGCTCGCGGCCGAGGGCGTGGATCACGACGAGCACCGCCGCCGTCTCCCAGTACGCGCTGCCGCCGGTCGCCATGCCCCAGGCCGACGTGCCGAGCGCCCCGGCGATGCCGAGCAGGAACATGAGCTCGAAGGGCAGGCGGCCCTGCCGCACGCCGCGCCACGCGTCCCGCACCAGCGGCGGGCCGAGCAGCGCGAGCACGATCCCGGCCAGCCCCGCCGCGATCGCGTGCAGGCGCAGCCGCTCCGCCGGACCGAGGACGCTGAAGTTCACCGCGAGCGAGAGCACCATCGAGTTGCCGGCCACCACGATGCCGAGGCCGAGCCGCAGCCAGCGGCCGAAGCTCGCGCGGCGGACGCGGGCCTCGGCGGCCGCGCGATCGGCCGCGGACGCAGTGGACGCAGCGGACGCGCAGGCGTCCGTCCCCGCCGACCCGGTCGTCGGCCCGCCCGCACCGCAGCAGCATCCGCCCATGGCTCAGCCCTCCCCGTCGTCGGATGCGGGGCCCGCCGCGCCGGCGTCCCCCACCTCGGTCCCGGCCCCCGCCCCGGCTCCGGCCTCGTCGTCCGCCCCCGGCCCGGCCCCGGCTCCGGCCTCGTCGTCCGACCCCGCCGAGCCGCCCGGTCCCGCCTCGCCCTCCGCGCCCGCGGGCGCCTCGCCCTCCGGCGGCAGCGACGCGTCGTAGGCCTCGAGGGCGGACTGCGTCCACGGCTCGTCCCGCTCGATCCGCGACCGGACGCCCGCCACCAGCGCCGGCTCGACCGGCGGCGCGTCGTTGCCGAAGCTCCCGCGCACGTAGGTCATGACCGCCGCGAGCTCCTCGTTCGAGAGCTGCGGCCACCCCGGCATCTCGCCGTCGTAGGTCTCGCCCGCCACGTCCATCGGACCGTCGATGCCGTGCAGCAGGATCGCGGTGAAGACCTCGGGCCGCCCCGTCACCCAGCGGCTGCCGGCGAGCGGCGGGTACACGCCCGCCCGGCCCTCGCCGTCGTTCTGGTGGCACGCGGCGCAGCGGGCGTACGTCCGGCGGCCGAGGACCATCGGCGAGACGGTCTCCTCCGCCCCGTCGTCCGCGACCATCACCCGCTTGGCGGGGTCCTCCTCGTAGACCATCGGGTCGAAGCCGCCGTTGTACATGCCCAGGTACCACCCCCCGAAGCCGACGAGGGCGAGGTAGATCAGGATCAGCCACACCGGCGTCGGCTCGTGGCCATCCCGCGGCTCGGCGTGCTCGCGGGCGATCGGCTCGTGCATCGTGATGACGCTGGCCTCGGCCTCGGTGCCCGGCTCGGGCCGGGCGCCGCCGCGGCGCAGCGTCGCGTCGGCGGCGTCGCGCGCCGCCGTCCTCGCCGCCGCCTTCTCGGCTGCCTCGTCGCGCCGCGGCCCCGGGGCTCGCTCGTCGGCCATCACCGCACCTCCGGCACGTCGTAGGACTGGTCGAGGCTGAGGAGGTAGTCGACGAGGGCGCGGGCCCGGTCGGTGGGCACGATCCAGTAGCCGCCCTCGTCGGTGCCATCGGGCCCCGGCACCCGCACCGCGTCGTCCGGCGGCTCGTCGCGGCCCTCGCCCACGCGGAGCTCCTCCGGGTCGAATCGCTCGAACAGGAACGGGAACGGCGCCATGGTCGAGCCGGGCGAGGTGAGCGTGGGCTCGTACAGGTGCAGGTAGTGCCACTCGCGGCTCGGCTGCCGCACCGCGATGCTCGCGAGGTCCGGGCCGGTGCGCATGGTGCCGAGCAGCGGGGGGGCGTCGAACATGTAGTCGCGGGCCACCGAGCGGCGGTCGCCCCAGCCGCGGTCGATGTCGGCCCCGAAGCCCTCGGGCCGCACCTGCTGGCTGTGGCAGTAGAGGCAGCCGAGGTCGATGTAGACCTCGCGGCCGATCGCGACGCTGCCGGTGGGCTCGACCGGCCAGGCGCGGTCCATCTCGTCGACCACCTGCTCGAGCCCGCGGAGCTGCTCGTTGGGCAGGTAGGTCAGGCCGATGAACGACGCGATGACCACCGCGGCCACGCCGACGTAGAGGACGATCGCCCGGTGCATCATGCCGCACCCCCCGTCCCGGCGTCCGCCGACCGGCGGAAGGAGAACGACTGGAACAGCGTCGGTCCCGGCCGGCCGGAGCCGCGCCCGTTGAGCATCCGCCACAGCAGGATCGCGAAGGCGACGTGCCCGATCGTCAGGAGGATGCCCGCGACCGACCGCGACCACAGGTACGGGATCGTCATCGCGACGATGTCGAGGAACGGGATCGACGCGTCGTTCATCTGCAGGCCCTGCTCCCACCCGCCGAGGCTGAGGCCGACCCAGTAGAGGACCATGCCGACCGCGGTGCACCAGAAGTGGATGCGGATCAGCCGGGCCGAGGACCACTCGGTGCCGGTGATGCGGGGCAGGATGTAGTAGAGGGCCCCGAACGCGATCATGGTGTAGAAGGCGTAGACGCCGAGATGGGCGTGGGCCACGGTGTAGTGCGTGAAGTGCGAGACCTCGTTGATCGACCGCACCGCCTGCAGCGAGCCCTGGACGCTCACCACCGTGTAGCTCATCGCGCCGAACACCGTGAACCGGAGCGTCGGGCTCGTGCGCAGGAAGCGGAAGTTGCCGACCATCGTCATGTGATGATTCAGGGCCACCGTGATCACGGGGATGAACATCATCAGGCTGCCGACGATGCCCACCGTGACCAGCCACGCGGGGACCGGGCCGCCGACGAGGTGGTGGCTGCCCGCCCAGTTGTAGAAGAGGGCGAGCGTCCAGAAGCCGAGGATCGACAGGTGGTAGCTGTAGATCGGACGGCCGATGACCTTGGGGATGAGGTAGTAGGCCGAGGCGAGCCCGATCGGCGTGAGCCAGAGGCCGAGCACGTTGTGGGCGAACCACCAGTTGGCCGAGGCCTGCACCACGCCGCGGACGTAGCCGAGGTGGATGGTGAGGTTCCCGAAGACGTACAGGAACGGGAACCAGAGCACGGCCCCGAAGAGGTACCACTGCGAGACGTAGATGTGCCCGGCCTGCCGCGTGCCCAGCATCCAGACCGACGCGAGGATCACGGGCACGAAGCACAGGGCGAAGAGCAGCGCCCACTGCGGCCGGAACTCCAGCCACTCCACGCTCGTGCCGTTGCCGGCGAGGATGTCGATCGTGCCCAGCAGCACGCCGGCGTTCCAGATCACGCCGGTGGCGAAGAGCAGGGGCCCGAGCGGCAGCGTCACGCGGCAGAGCCGGGCCTCGAGCCACAGCATGATGCCGATGCCGGTGAGCGACGCCCAGCCGTAGATCATCGTGTTGAGGTGGGCGGGTCGGACGCGGCCGAAGGTGAGCCAGTCCCAGCCGTCGAGGAATCCCGGCGTGTGCAGCTTGATCGACGCGAGGAGCGCGAGGGCCGAGCCCACGAGCAGCCAGAGGACGCCGGAGCTGGCGTAGAAGAGGACGACGGGGCGACAGGACTCGTCGATCTCGGCCCGCCGCGCCGCCTCGCCGGGATGGCCGAGGGGCTCGGTCGTGCCGGCCGAGGCCGGTTCGGGGACGTCGTCGGCGGAGGTGATCGCGCTCATGGGTCGGTCGGGGCCTCGGGACGGGTCCGTGGAGATGCGTCGCCGGCATCCTCGCGCCCGGGCGAGGTCTCGCCGTGGGGGGAACCCGTACCGCCCGGCGACTCGCCCGGGAAGTGGTCCGTCACCACGCCGATCGGCTCGTCCTCGTCGAAGATGCTCGCGGCCCCGGCGCGCAGGTCGCGGTACTGACCGTTGCTCACCGCCCAGGCGAGGGCGACGATCGCGGACAGGCCGGCGAGGACGGCGACGACGACGAGCAGGGCGAGGAAGAAGGACACGGGATCCCTCTCGAACGCGCCGGCGGCATGCCGGGCGTGGGATGCATCACGAGCGACGAGGCGACCAGGTGCATGGTCCCGCTTCGTTCGCGAGCGCCCGCCGCCGATGCCCCAAGGCGGCGAGCGTGGAGGGTTGTAGGCAGCGTCCGCGTCGCCGGCAAGCGGGGGGCGGCGGCCACCGCGTCCGGCGTGCTCCGGCAGTGCCCGGCAGTGCCCGGCACCCGGCACCCGGCACCCAGCCGGGTCGGACGCATGGCGAGGCGAGGAGCGGCCGGGGCCCCGCCGCCGCCGCGCGCGACGACGGCCCGAGCCGTGGGAGGCGCGGGCCGTCGTCGCGTCGCGTCCGGAGACGCGGTGGGTCGGGTGTCGCCGGGTCCGGCCGCGGCCGGCCGCCGGTGGGCTCAGCCGAGCTCCGCGACCACGTTCGCGGGGATGTCGCTCCGCTTGCGTCCGAGGAACGCCGCGTACATCAGCGGGGTGCCGTCGGTCGACATGCGGTGCTGGTACTCCTCGCGGGTGTCGAGGTCGAGCACGCCGTCGGCGAGCATGCGGCGGATCAGCCGCGAGAAGCCCGAGTCGTCGGCCTCGTCGAGGAAGTCGGTCTTGATCGTGAAGGCGATCCAGCCGCCGTCCTCGACGCGGTTGTAGGCCTCGGCGAAGACCGCGACCGGAATGTCGCCGAAGCCGAGGGCGGCGACGCAGGTGAGGCAGTCGAACGAGTGGGCGTCGAGCGTGCGCCGGTGGGCGGGCTCGAGGTCGGTGAGGTCGCCGACCACGTAGTCGCAGTAGAGGCCCGGGCGATCGCGCTCGGCGGCCTCCTCGGCCTCGGGATGGATGTCGATGCCCACGAACCGCTTCATGCCGATCTCGCGGAGCTCCTCGGCCACGCAGCCGTTGCCGGCGCCGAGGTCGAGGACGGTGAGGTCGGCGGCGTCGATGCCCTCGCGCCGCAGCGCGGCGTCGAGCTGCCGCCGGATGACCTCGGGGCTCTTGCACTGCAGGACGTCGTAGATCCAGCGCTCGTAGAGGCCGGGCACGGCGAAGACCTGGTCGTAGTCGTGCAGCCGGATCCGTCGCCAACCGTCGGGCGTCCGTGCGACGACCCACTCCTCGTCCTGGCCCAGGCGGTCGCCCGGTGCGGGCAGGGCGATCTCGAGCTCGGTCACGGAACGGACGATGGGGCTCCGACGGTGTTCGATCGTGGTCACGACGTCTCCTTTCGGGGGACGTGCCGGCCGGACGGGCGCTTCCGCGTCGACGCGAGCCTGCCTGCGAGAGGCGGTCGGTCGCCGAGAAGCGGCGGCGGGAAGGCCGCACCGGCATGCGTGGTATGCTTTGAGTCCAAAAGAGTACCCCGGAAAGCCGACCCCTGCAACGTTCGGATCCTTGGAAGCAGGACGGGTTTATGAGGTTCCAGGACGTGTCCCCCGCTCGTGATCCACGCATCGGGGGTTCTCGTGTTCATTTGATGTGAAAGCGGCTCCGCCCCGTGATCCGGCTCGATGACGTCTCCTGCAGCTTCGACGAGGGCCGGACCCGGGTGGTCCGGGGCGTCTCGCTGGAGATCGCCGAAGGCGAGACGGTGGTCCTGCTGGGATCCTCGGGCTGCGGCAAGACGACCACCCTGCGCACGATCAACCGCCTCGTGCGCCCGTCTGCGGGTCGAGTGCTCGTCGGCGGCACGGACGTGGCGGCTCAGGACCCGCTCGCGCTGCGGCGGTCGATCGGCTACGTCTTCCAGGACATCGGGCTGTTCCCGCACCGGACCGTGTCCGAGAACGTCGAGACGGTCCCCCGGCTGCTGGGCTGGCCGCGGCCCCGGCGGCGTGACCGGACGGCGGAGCTGCTCGGCCTGGTGGGCCTCGACCCCGCCGAGCACGCGGGCCGGCGGCCGCACGAGCTCTCGGGCGGACAGCAGCAGCGGGTGGGGATCGCCCGGGCGCTGGCCGCGGATCCGCCGGTCCTGCTCATGGACGAGCCCTTCGGCGCGCTCGACGCGGTGACGCGGGATCAGCTCCAGGCCGAGGTGATCCGGCTCCGCGAGCTGAGCCCGCGGACGATCGTCTTCGTGACCCACGACCTCTTCGAGGCCCTGCGACTCGGCGACCGGATCGCGGTCATGGACGCGGGTCGGATGCTGCAGGTGGGGACGCCCCGCGAGCTCCTCGAGTCGCCGGCCACGCCCTTCGTCTCCGGACTCTTCGACCGGGCCGACCGCGCCGCGGCCCTGCTGACGGAGCTGCGATCGTGAGCGGACGTCGGACGATCCGGAAGGCGGCGGTGGCCGTGATGCGGGCGGCGGCCCCGGCGGCGGCGGCCCCGGCGACGGCGGCCACGGCGGCGGCGGCCACGTCCCCGGGAACGCGGGCCGCCCGGCCGCGGGCCCCCCGGCTCGCCGCGGTGGCGGCGCTGCTCGTCGCGGCCCTCGCGGCCGCGCCGGCCGCGCCGGCCGCGGCCCGGGCGACCGCCGAGACCGTGGTGCGGGTGGGGGCGAAGAACTTCACGGAGCAGGAGATCCTCGGCGAGCTCGTCGCGCAGGCGATCGAGCGACGGACCGAGCTGGAGGTGGAGCGGCGGCTCGGCCTCGGCGGCACCGACATCTGCCACGCGGCCCTGCTCGGCGGCGAGCTCGACGTCTACGTCGAGTACACCGGAACCGCCCTGCTCAACGTGCTCCGCCGGCCCGTCATCCCCAATCCGTGGCGAGCCCACCGCACGGTCACGGCCCGCTACCTCGACCGGTTCGACCTCGCGTGGCTGCCGCCGATCGGCTTCGACAACACCTACTGCCTCGCGGTGCGGCGGGCCGACGCCGAGGCCAACGACTGGTGGACGATCTCCGACCTCGCCGGGGACGCGGGCGGGCTGCGAGCGGGGTTCACGGCCGAGTTCATGGAGCGCCCCGACGGGCTGCCCGGGCTCGCCGAGCGGTACGAGCTCGCCTTCGACGCCACCGTCGACCTCGAGCCGGGCCTCATGTACGGCGCCGTCGCCGCGGGCCAGGTCGACGTGATCGGAGCCTTCGCCACCGACGGCCGCATCGCCGAGCTCGACCTCGTCGTGCTCGAGGACGACCGCGACTTCTTCCCGCCCTACGACGCGGCCCCGGTCGTCCGCGGCGAGCTGCTGGACCGGCATCCCGAGGTGCGGGCCGCCCTCGCGGTCCTCGCGGGCACGATCGACGACGCCGAGATGCGGCGGCTCAACGCGATGGTCGACGTCGACGGTCGCGAGCCCGCGGCGGTGGCCGCGGCGTGGCTGGACGAGCAGCTCGGCGGCGGCGACGCGGAGGCGGCGGCCGACGCGGCGACGGCCGAGTCGCGGCCGGGGACCTGGACCCTCGCGGTCGAGCGGCGGGCCGAGCTGGGCCGCAAGACGATCGAGCACCTCGTGCTGACGCTGCTCGGCACCGGCATCGCGGTGGCGATCGGGGTGCCGCTGGGGATCCTCGTCCACCGGACCGCCCGGGCCCGGGGGCCGGTCCTCGCCGCGATCGAGGTCGTCCAGACGATCCCCAGCCTCGCGATGCTGGCGTTCCTCTTCGCCGTCTACGGGCTGCTGGGGACGATCCCGGCGGTGACCGCCCTCGTCCTGTACGCCCTGCTGCCGATCGTCCTCAACACCTTCACCGGCCTGCGGGAGGTCCCCCGCGGGGCGATCGAGGCGGCCGAGGGCTGCGGACTCTCGCCGGGGCAGCGGCTGCGGGAGGTCGAGCTGCCGCTCGCGGCCCCGGTCATCATGGCCGGCATCCGCGCCGCGACCGTCCTCACGGTCGGCATCGCGACCCTCTCGACCTACATTGGAGCCGGCGGACTCGGGGACTTCATCGCCCGGGGCCTGGCCCGGAACGACCCCCGGCTCACGCTGCTCGGGGCGGTGCCCGCGGCGATCATGGCGGTGACGCTGAGCCTCGGGCTCCGCGGACTCGAACGACTGGCGAAACGGACGCGGTGACGTGAGCCGCGCCCGGTGGCCTCGGAACGGGACTCGGAACGGCGACTCGGACTCGGACGATTCGGTGCGACGCCACGGTGCCCCGCCCTCCGCCCGTTGACGGGCCGGGCGGAGCGGGACGCGGAGACGAGGAGCGATGGTCCGCATGCAGGCATCCGGCGACGGGCAGGGCGAGCTTCCCCTCGAGCAGCAGATCGTGGCCGCGATCCGGCAGATCGTCCGCGCGGTCGACCTGCACTCCCACCGCATCCTCGAGGCGTGCGGGCTGACCGGACCGCAGCTCACCACGCTGTCGACCATCGCCCGCATCGGCCCCACCACGCCGACGACGATCTCGCGGACCGTGCACCTGAGCCAGGGCACGGTGACCGGCATCCTGCAGCGGCTCGAGAAGCGCGAGCTGGTGCGCCGGACGCGCGGCAGCGCCGATCGGCGGACGGTGACGATCGAGATCACGGACGCGGGCCGGGCGGTGCTCGAGCGGGCACCGTCGCTGCTGCAGGACCGATTCCGCAGCGAGCTGACGTCGCTCGCGGAGTGGGAGCGGCTGCAGATCCTCGCCACCCTGCAACGGGTGGCGGGACTGATGGGGGCCGAGCGACTGGACGCGGCCCCGCACCTGGTCACCGGCGACGTGCATCCGCCCGCGGAGGCCGCCGAGACCGCGGGCCCCGGCGAGGCCGCGGGCACGGGCAGGGGCGACGAGCACGGCGACCGCGACCGCGACTCGGCCGCGGACGGCGACGGCTGACCCCGCCCGCAGGCGCGCGCCCGCGGACCGGCGCGCCCGCCGCGGCCTCAGCCCACCGCGGAGGTCATCCCCGCCGGCGACTCCGCCAGCACGTGCAGCTGCACGAGGTGGTTGAGCATGATGTCCGCCCGGCGGGCGAGCACGACGTCGGAGAGACCGGTCGTCGAGTCGACGAACCGCTTCACCGCCTCGGGGTCGAAGAGGCCGACCTCGGCCACGCGGTCCGGCTCGAGCCAGTGGCGGGCGAGGTGGCCGATCGCGTCGTGCTTGTCCTCGTCGGTGCCGCTCGGCGGGGCCATGAACGCGAACTTCTCGCGGTTGTAGAGGACCTCGGGCAGCACGCCCTTCATCGCCTCGCGGAGCACCCACTTCTCGACGCCATGGCGGATCCGCAGGCACGGCGGGATCGTCGCCGCGAACTCGGCGAGGTGGTGGTCGAGGAACGCCGGCCGCGACTCCATCGAGTTGGCCATGTCCACGCGGTCGCCGCCCCACGTGAGGATCTGGCCCTCGAGCATGGTCTTGGACCAGGTGTACTGGGCGACGTCCATCACGTGACGGTTCCGCACCTTGGCCGGATCGATCCGCGACGCGATCTCGGCGATCGGGTCGTACTCGCGGAGCATCTCGGTGACCGCCTCGGAGAACAGCGGCTTCGCGGCCTCCAGCGTGATCATCCACGGCTGGAGCCACGAGGGGGTGAAGCCGCAGAGCTCCTCCCACGCGGGGTGCGTCTTCTGCTCCTCGGCGAGGATCGCGCCGTGGAAGACGCCGGCGGCCGACGTCGGGTCGTCCGCTCCCGCCTCGTGCGCGGCGTGCAGGAAGTAGTCCCGCTTGTAGAAGGGATACCCGCCGAAGAGCTCGTCCGAGCCCTCGCCGGTGATGACCACCTTGTAGCCGCACTCCCGCACCCGGCGGCTCATGTGCCACTTGGCCACCGCGAGCGTGTTGTAGAAGGTGCGCTCGGCGTGGCGGACCACGGTGATGAAGGAGTCGCCGTAGAGGTCGTCGGCCGAGAGCTTCAGGACCTCCTGATCGGCCTGCGTCCGCTCGGCCATCTCGCGGGCGATCGCCGACTCGTCGTAGTCGGTGTGGTCGAAGGCGATCGTGAACGCCTTGACGTGCGACTGCTGCATCGGGGTGGCGAGGCCGAGGATCGAGCACGAGTCGATGCCGCCCGAGAGGTAGCAGCCGACCGGGACGTCGGCCTCGAGCCGCGTGGCCACCGCGTCGATCAGCCGCTCGCGCACGCCGTCGATGTACCGCTGGGCGTCCTGCTCGGCCTCCTGCACCGACGGGATGCGGTCCTGCTCGGGGAAGACGAAGTCCCAGTACTGCTGCGTGCGGGCCTCGAGACGATCGCCCTTCCGCTCCACGATGAGCATGTGGCCCGGCAGGAGGGCCTCGACGCCCTCGAAGGAGGTCGACCCCGGCACCATCACCTGCATGACCTGGTGCACCGCGGCCCGGGCGTCGAGCCGGTGCGGCATGCCGGGGTGCTCGAGGATCGCCTTGACCTCCGAGCCCCAGATGAGCTCGTCGTCCTGCAGCCGGTAGTACAGCGGCTTGATGCCGAAGCGGTCGCGGACGAGGATCAGCCGCTCCTGCTCGTGGTCGTACAGCGCGAAGGCGAACTCGCCCCGCAGGTGCTCCACGAAGGCGAGGCCGAACTCGCGGTACAGCGGAATCGCGATCTCGCTGTCGCTCTTGGTGCGGAACCGCTCGCCCCGGCAGGCCAGCGTCGCGCGGATCCGCTTGTAGTCGTAGAACTCGCCGTTGACCGTCAGCACCACCGACCCGTCGAGGGCATGCAGCGGCTGGTGGCCGCCCTGCAGGTCGATGATCGAGAGCCGGGTGTGGCCCATCGCGAGCCCGCGGGACGGGTCGAGGTGGTGCCCGGTGCCGTCGGGACCGCGGTGGTCGAGGGTCTTCATCATGGTGCCGAGGATGGACTCGGCGCCATCGGGAAGGCCGGCGGGGCGCCAGAAGCCGGTGATGCCACACACGGTGGGGTCCTCCGTTCAGAGGGTTCGGGCGAGACGATCGGAAACGAGGCGAGTGGGGACGGGGGGAGTCGCCGCGGGGGCCGCCAGGGGGCCGCGTCGCGGCGATCGCCGGGGCCGTCGCGGGGGGCCCCGGGGCTCAGGCCACGAGGTCGGCGAGGTGCCCCGCCCGGCCGAGCACGCTGACGAGCAGCGACTGCCGCGAGAAGACGGCCCCGGCCGCCTGCGCGAAGTACAGGTTGTGCTGCGTGTCGTCGAGGCTCGTGTCGAGCTCGTCGCGGCGGGCGAGCGGGTGCATCACCACCGCGCCCGGCTTGAGCGGGCTCTCGGAGGTGATCTTGTAGCGGCTGTCGAGCTGCTTGTACGAGTCGCCGAGCAGGGCGATCGAGTTCATGTAGACGACGTCGAGGTCCTCGAGCACGTCGGTGACGTCGTTGGTGTTCTCCACCGTCACCGGCGAGTCGTCGACGACCGGCTCGAGGTCGAACCCGACCGGGTCCATCATCTCGCTCACGATCGTGATCTTGCGGACCGCGCCGGGGAACATGAGGGCGATGCGCAGGAAGCTCTTGACCGCCCGCATGCTGCCCGGGGTGCCGATGATCCCGAGATGGATGCGGTCGTCCGGCGGCGGCTCCTCGAGCGACAGCGTCGGCCGCCACTTGAGCAGGGCGTACCAGTCGAGCAGGGCCTGGGAGGGATGCTGGCCGGAGCCGTTGCCGGCGTTGATCAGCGGCAGCTGCAGGTTGCGGCGGATCTCGTCGACGCTCTCGGTCGTCGGGTGCCGCATCACCACGCAGTCGCCGTAGGTGTTGAACATCTCGCCGATGTCGGCGAGCGACTCGCCCTTGGCGATGCCGGTGGACTGGCCGTCGGGCACGCTCAGGATCTTGCCGTCGAGCCGCTGCATCGCGCTCTCGAAGCTCAGCCGCGTGCGGGTGCTCGCCTCGAAGAAGGCGGTGATGAGGATCTTGCCGTCGAGCGGCTTGCTCATCTCGACCTGGACCGACTCGAGCAGGGCCCCGAGCCGGGCGAGCTCGACCACCGTCTCGCGGTCGAACTGCCGCGGGTGCACGATCGAGCGGTTGTGCAGCGCGGTCAGGCGGTCGAAGTCGATCTTGCGGCTGTTCTGCTCGAGCAGACGCCGGGGATCGAGACGGACACCCTTGGAGTTGGCGCGGAACGGCAGTTCGTGGACGAGCGGCATGACGGGGTTCCGGGCG
>CAYLNM010000031.1:0-32153 GCA_964385045.1 uncultured Isosphaeraceae bacterium | reverse complement strand
GGCGGGCGAACGGACCGCGTGCCGGCGCGATTCTACGGCGGGCCCGGCGGTAGACTCGGCCCGATCCGTCCCCCGGAGCCCGCGCGTGTCCGATCCCGCCGTCCGTCCCGCCGCCCCGGTCCCCGGCTCCGCGTCCGCCTCGGTGGCCCGCGAACGCGACGGCGCCGCGGCGTCGCACCCCGCCGACCGCCTGATCGCCCGCATCGCCGGCCGGCGGGCCCCGGTCTGCGTCGGGCTCGATCCCGTCCTCGGGCGGCTGCCGGACGACGTGCGGCCGGGCGATCCGGACGCGGCGACCCGCGAGGAGGCGGCGGCCGCGATCGAGCACTTCTCCCGTCGCGTGCTCGCCGCGGTCGCCCCCCACGTGCCCGCGGTCAAGCCGCAGTCGGCGTGCTTCGAGCGGTTCGGTGCCCCCGGCGTGGCCGCACTCGAGGCGGTGATCGCGGAGGCCCGCTCCCTCGGCCTCGAGGTGCTGCTGGACGTGAAGCGCGGGGACATCGGCACCACCGCCGCCCACTACGCCGCGGCCGCCGCGGGCGCGGGGGCCGACTGGGCCACCGCGAGCCCCTACCTGGGCGTCGATGGACTCGAGCCGATGCTCGCGGCGGGCCTCGGCGTCTTCGCCCTCGTGCGGACGAGCAATCCCGGCGGCGACCGCCTGCAGGGCCGCGCGGTCGCGGAGCCCGCCGGCGACACGGTGGCGGACGCGGTCGCCGAGCTGGTGGCGGAGGCCGGTCGCGACCGCCGCGGCGGCGCGGGCTTCAGTGCCCTGGGGGCCGTCGTCGGGGCCACCCGCCCGCGCGACGCGGCCCGGCTGCGGGCGCGGATGCCGGAGCAACTGTTCCTCGTGCCCGGCTACGGGGCCCAGGGCGGCGGGGTGGACGACGTCCTGCCGTGCTTCCACCCCGACGGCCGCGGCGCGGTCGTGACCGCGAGCCGCTCGGTCACCTACCCCACGGATCCGGGTGACCGCGGCTGGGAGACGGCGGTCGCCGAAGCCGCGGCCCGGCTGGCCGAGGACGTCGGCCGCGGGGTCGGGCTCCGCTGAGCGGCGGAGGCGACCGCCGGCGGCGATCGGCGGTGCCGCGCACCGCCTCGGCTCGGCCGGGGCGTCGCGCCTCGCCGCGCGGCCGCCGCGTGCTCGCTACCCTCAGGCAGTGCTCGGCCGCTCCGTCCTGATCGTCCTGCTGCTCGTCGTCCTGGGGGCGCCGCTCGCCCTGCGCCCCTCGCGTCCGTCGCCGCCGGAGGACGCGCGGCGGCTGATCGTGATCACGCCGCACAACGAGCAGATCCGGGCCGAGTTCAAGGAGGCCTTCGAGGCCTGGCACCGGCGCGAGTTCGGCGAGCCGGCCGCGGTGGTCTGGTCGGTCCCCGGCGGCACGAGCGAGATCCGCCGGATGCTGCAGGCCCAGTTCGAGGCCGCGATCGAGGAGGGCCGCGAGCCCGGCGGCAGCGCCGACATCGTCTTCGGCGGCGGCTCGTACGAGCACTCGGTCCTCCAGCGGGGGGTCACCGCCACCGGTCCGGACGGCGTGGAGCGGACGGTCTCGATCAGCGTGCCCGCGGGCCTCGATCCCGATCGGGTGGCCGAGATCTACGGCGAGCCGCCGCTCGTGGGCGACACGCCGCTGCACGACCCCGAGGGCCACTGGTACGGCACCGCGCTGTCGGGCTTCGGCATCCTCTGGAACCGCGACGCCCTGGCCCTCGCCCGCGGCGTGCCGCGCGAGGCCGTCGTCGACCCGGCCGGCTGGGAGGGCCTCTGCGACCCGCGGCTCCGCGGCTGGGTCGCCCTCGTGAACCCCGCCCAGTCCGGCTCGATCACGACCGCCTTCGACGCGATCCTGCAGCGCAAGGGCTGGCGGGACGGGTGGCGGATCCTGCGCCGGGCCGCGGCCAACGCCCGCTACTTCAGCGCCTCGAGCCTCAAGCCGCCCACCGACGTCACCCAGGGCGACGCCGCGATGGGCGTGTGCATCGACTTCTACGGCCGCTTCCAGGCCCAGGCGATGCGGGAGGCGGGAGACGCCGACCGGCTCGGGTACCTCGACCCGCCCGGGGCCACGGTCATCGACCCCGACCCGATCTCGGTGCTGCGGAACGCCCCCGACCCCGAGCTCGCCCGGCGATTCGTCGCCTTCACCCTCACCGACGCGGGCCAGAGCCTCTGGCAGCTGCCGGCGAGCGAGGAGGGCGCGGCCGCGGGCGGCCTCGGACCGCGCCGGTTCGAGCTCCGCCGGCTGCCGATCGTGCGCTCGATGTACGCCCGCTACGGCGATCGGATGATCGACCGGGTGGACCCCTTCGCGGTCGCCGCCCCGGTGGAGGCCCCGAATCGCGCCATCCGGTCCCTGATCGCGCCGATCTTCGCGGCGATGGCGATGGACAACCACGAGGACCTCGTCGCCGCGTGGACCGCGATCACGAGCCATCCCGCGTACCCCGAGACCGCGGACCTCGTCACCGCCGAGGACGTCGACGATCCGGAGCTGAAGGCGATGCTCGTCGCCTTCGACGCCATGCCGGCGATCCCGGTCCCGGGGGGGACGGCGCTGCCGCTCGACACGGACGAGCACGTGACCGCGATCCGGGCGGGCTGGCTGCGGGAGGGCTTCGCCGAGGCGGGGCTCTGGCATCGCGACGAGTCGCCCGAGGGGGCCCTGCGAAGGCTGGCCTCGCGAGCCTTCCGTGACCGATACCGGGACATCGTCCGCCGGTCGGGCTGATCGCGGCGGCCGGCGGCGCTCCGCGGGCCGCGAATGGCGGGCCGCGGGCCGTGAACCGCCGCATCCCCCGCATGCTCCGCATCCTCCGTGCCCGGCCGCGCGTACCGTTCCCCGAAGGCCCGGCTCCCTCGCCGCCGGACCGTCCGTTCCCCCACGCCGCGGCCGCCGCCCCTCGCCGGGCCCCACGCCGCGAGCACGAGACGCGCTCCATGCCCGCCCTCGCCGACGTGCCGCACGCGACCACGTCCCCCCCGGCCACCAGCCGCACCCTCAAGATGCCCCTGACCCGCATCGTGGCGACCCTCGGCCCCGCGATCGACTCGGTCGAGATGATGACCCGGGTGGTCGAGGCGGGGGCCCGCGTGCTGCGGCTGAACTTCTCCCACGGCACGCTCGAGGACCACGAGCGGCGGCTCGCCACCGCCCGCGAGGTGGAGCGGCGGGTCGGGCGTCCGATCGCCGTCCTCGGCGACCTGCAGGGCCCCAAGATCCGCGTGGGGACCGTCGGCGACGGCGGCGTGCGGGTCGCGACGGGCCGGCTCGTGGAGTTCCACCGCGGCCGCTTCACCGCCGCGGCCACGCCCGACGACCAGCGGGCGGTCTTCGCGAGCACCTACGACCGGCTGGTGGACGACGTGGAGCCCGGGCAGCGACTGCTCGTCAACGACGGCGCGGTCCGCATGCTGATCGTGGAGCGGTACGACGACCGCATCGTCTGCACCGTGACCCACGGCGGGCTGATCACCTCGAGCAAGGGCATCAACCTGCCCGACTCCGAGCTGAGCGTCGACACCCTCACCGACCGCGACATCGAGCACGCCCGCTGGGCGGTGGAGCACGAGCTGGACCTGCTCGCCCTGAGCTTCGTGCGGCGCGGGGCCGACGTCGACATGCTCCGCTCCGTCGTGCGACAGGCGGCCCCGGCCAAGAGGCCGATTCCGATCGTGTCCAAGATCGAGGTGCCGCAGGCGATCGAGCGGATCGACGAGATCCTCGAGACCTCCGACGCGATGATGGTCGCCCGCGGCGACCTCGGCGTCGAGATGGACATCGCCGAGGTCCCGATCCTCCAGAAGAAGCTCATCGAGCGGGCCCGCCACCACGGCACGCCGTGCATCGTGGCGACGCAGATGCTCGAGTCGATGATCAGCGACCCCTCGCCCACGCGGGCCGAGGCGTCGGACGTGGCCGCCGCGATCTTCGAGCAGGTGGACGCGACCATGCTCTCCGGCGAGACCGCGGTCGGCGAGTGGCCGGTGCTCGCGGTCGAGCAGATGCGGCGGATCACCGCGAACGTCGAGTCGTGGCAGGCCGAGCGACCCCGCCGGTCGATGGCGCCCAAGGGGCTGCGCGAGAGCCGCCACCCCACCGCGGCCCTCGCCCACGGGGTGTGGACGGTCGCCCACGACGTGGGGGCGGCGTGCGTCGTGGTCTGGTCCGAGACCGGGGGCGGGGCCCTCTACCTCAGCCGTCACGACTTCGGGGTGCCGATCGTGGCCGTCACCACCGACCAGGGCTCGGCCCGCCGGATGCAGCTGCTCCGGGGCGTGATGCCGGTGCGGATGGACCCGCCGGAGAGCTTCGCCGCGTTCCTCGCGTCGATCGACAAGCTCATGCTGGAGCGGCGGCTGGCGCGACGGGGCGAGCCGTGCATCGTGGTCGCGGGCGAGCCGCTCGGCGCGCCGCGGGTGACCAACCGGCTCGCGATCCACACCGTCGCCCAGCCCGACGCGGGCCCCGCGGGGCCGGCCGGACCCACGGTCTTCCGCTGAGCCCCGCCCCACGCCCGCCCGCGGGGCGGCCCCCGGACCCCGGCCCCCGGACCCCGGTGTTTCCCCGACGTCCGGCGGCGGGACGGTGCGCAGGGGATGCCCTATCGTGCCGCCCCCGGCCGGCCCGGCGCGATCGCGCCGCGCGTGCCGGCCCTCACCCGAGACGACGATCGAGGAGACCCGATGGCCTTCGAACTTCCCGCCCTCCCGTACGCCCACGACGCCCTCGAGCCCGTGATCGACGCCACCACGATGGAGATCCATCACGGCAAGCACCACGGGGGCTACGTGTCCAAGCTCAACGCCGCCCTCGAGGGTCACGACGACCTGCTCGCGATGTCGATCGAGGATCTCTGCGCGAATCTCGACAAGGTCCCCGAGGCCAAGCGGACCGCGGTCCGCAACAACGGCGGCGGGCACTGCAACCACGCGATGTTCTGGCCGAGCATGGCCGCCCCCGGCGGCGGCGGCGGCGGCACGCCCTCCGGCGACCTCGCGTCCGCCATCGACTCGGCCTTCGGGTCGTTCGACGCGTTCAGGAAGCAGTTCGCCGACGCCGCCGCCGGCCGCTTCGGCTCCGGCTGGGCGTGGCTGTGCAAGGACGGCGACGGATCGGTCTTCGTCACCTCCACCGCCAACCAGGACAACCCGCTGATGACCGGCATGGTCGAGCGGACCGGCACGCCGCTGCTCGGGCTCGACGTCTGGGAGCACGCGTACTACCTGAAGTACCAGAACAAGCGGCCCGACTACATCGACGCCTGGTGGGGCGTGGTGAACTGGAACGCGGTCGCCGACCGGTTCGCCGCCGGCTGACCCGTAGCGGCGCCGCCGGCGCGCCGCGCCGCGAACGATCCCGACCCGCGGGCCGGTGCCGAGGCGCCGGCCCGCGGTCGCGCGCGGGCCCTTCCGCCCGGGTGCGCGGCGCGCCCCGGCGCCGGGGCCGGGGCCGGGGCCGGGGCTCCGGCGCGGCTCAGTCCGACCGCTCCACCAGGCGGTCGATGAGGAAGCTGGAGGTCTCGAGCGCCCGCTCGGAGAAGTCGCCGAAGGCGCCGCGGGCCTCGGCGAAGAGGGCGGCGAAGGCCGCGCGGTCGTCGTCCGACACCGCCGCCGCGAGGTCCGCCGCCGCGGCGCGGAAGGTGGCCGCCACCCGGTCGGTCTCCGGGTTCGACGCCTGGATCGCGCGGTAGAGCCCGGCCGACTGGGCGAAGTGCCGGGCCGACATCATCAGCTCCATCAGGTACACCGGGCTGGTGAACCGCAGCGTCTCGTCGACCGGGACCCCGAGTCGGGCGAGGGTGAGGCCGAGGGTCTCGGTGGCGTGGTGGGTGAGGACCTGCACCACGCTCATGACGCGGTCGTGGTGCGCTGCCTCCGTCTCGATCGCGACCAGCCCGCGGGCGGCGAGCAGGCGACGGAGCCAGTCGTCCCAGCCGCGGGCGGGATCCACGCGGGCGGGGCAGAGGACGATGCGCTGCCCCTGCAACGAATGGACCGACGGCCCGAAGAGCGGGTGCGTGCCCACCACGTCGACGTCCCGGCCCTCGGTGGCCGCGAGCATCGCCCCGACCGGGGCGGCCTTCACGCTCGTCACGTCGAACAGCAGGCCGCCGGGGGGCACGTGCGGGCCCACCTCGGCGATCACGGCCTCGGTCACGTCGATCGGCACCGCCACCAGCACCGCATCGGCCTCGGCGGCCGCGGCGGGGGCGCCGAGGGCCGTGTCGCGGTCGACCCGCAGCACCCGCTGGCCGAGATCCTCCAGCAGGCGGGCGAACAGGCCGCCGATGCCGCCCCCGGCCCCGATCACCGCGACCGTGCGCCGCGGCAGGTCCTCGGGCAGGCTCGCCCCGAGGGCCGCCTGCCGGTCGCGGCTCGCCCACAGGACCACGCGGAAGAGGCTCTCGATCACCTCGGGCCGCAGGTCGCGCTCGCTCGCCCGGGCGGCTCGGTCCGCGAGCAGGGCGGCCTCGCGGCCGGCGTCCCGCACCGGGAAGCCGGTGGCCCGCTTCACCGCGGCGACCTCGCGGACGACCGCGTTGCGGCGGGCGAGCAGCTCCACCAGCTCGCGGTCGATGGCGTCGATGCGCTCGCGGAGGGTGGCGAGGGCCAGCGGCGGAGGCGGCGGGCTCGCGGCCGCGTCCTCGGCCGGCTCGGGAGGCAGGGGGCTCATGCGGGATCTCCGGCCGCGGCTCGCGTGCGCTCCTCGAGGATGCGGTCGATCGCGCGGCGGACGCCGATCGCCCCGGCCAGCGACCCCATGAGGATCGGCACCAGCGCGAAGGCGAGCAGCGCGACGAGCCCGCCGAGCAGTCGTGCCGCCCACGGAGCCGGGGCGCCCGCGGCGTCGAGCCCGATCCGCGCCGCGCCCGCGGCGCACAGGCCCAGTCCGAGCGCGAGGACGCCGCGGGAGAGGCCGCGGAGGGCGGGCGGCGTGGTGCCGGGCTCGGGCGGGCCGGCGTGATCGCGGATGAAGAGCAGTCGTTGGAGCATGCCCCACCACGCGACGAGGCTGCCGGCCAGTCCCACGAAGCCGACGAGGGCGAGCACCGGCCCCGGGGGACGTCCGGTCGCCCGCGGCAGGAGGACGGCGACCACGAGGGCGAGCCCGACGAGCAGCCCGCCGCGGATCGCGCCCGCCGCCCCCCGCTGGCCGGGACGCAGGGCGTCGCGCGGCCCGAGGTCCGCCAGTCGCAGCCCGCCGACCGCGACCGCGGCCCCGCCCGCGAGCACGCCCACCGCCGCGACCGCCTCGAGGACCGGGCCCGCGCGCATCCACGCGTCGGCGGGACCGGCCGACCAGCTCGCCACCACGCCCGCGGTCACGCCGATCAGGCCCAGCTCCGCCCTCCGCACGCCGTCGCGAAGGCGACGCACGCGGGCGAACGGGATGTCGATCAACGCGTCCTGGTGGAGCGACTCGGCCACCGGGGCGCCGCATTCCGGGCAGCGGCCGTCCTCGGGCAGCCCGCGAAGCACGTAGCCGCAGCCCTCGCAGGGGGCCGCGACCGCGACCGGCGCCGCGCCGGCGTCGGGAACGGACGCGCCGTCGGCGGGCGACGTGGCGCGAACGGGATCGGGATCGGAGGCGGAGGCGTTCACGGCGGACACGGGGACCATACCCTGCCGCGGGGCGCTCGGCGTCGGGCCGGGCGCACCCCGCGACCCGGGTCTCCAGCGGAGCCGAACCATGCACGACGACCGTGACGATGCCGAGTGGGAGGTCTACCTCGCCGGCGAGATCCACAGCGACTGGCGGGAGGAGATTCACCGCGGGGTCGCCGAGCGGGGGCTGCCGGTGCGGCTGACGGCGCCGGTCACCGATCACCCCGCGAGCGACGACTGCGGCACCGCGATCCTCGGCGAGGAGCCCTCGAGCTTCTGGCGGGACCACCTCGGGGCGGGGATCAACGCGATCCGCACCCGCACGCTCCTCGAGCGGGCCGACGTCGTCGTGGTGCGCTTCGGCGAGCAGTACAAGCAGTGGAACGCCGCGTTCGACGCCGGCTACGCGGCGGCCCTGAACACGCCGATCGTCGTGGTGCACCCCGAGGCCCACGACCACGCCCTCAAGGAGGTCGACCGCGCCGCGCTCGCGGTCGCGCGGGAGCCGGGGCAGGTGGTCGAGATCCTCGAGTACGTCATCCGGAAGGACTGACGCCGGAGGCGGTCGCCGGCGGCCCGTCAGCCCCGCTCGTGTCGCCCTCGTCCGCTCCGGCGGGTGACGGCCACCGGCGACGCAGGGCGCGCAGGGTCGCGAGGAGCGCGACGAGCAGCACCGACCATGCCGTCCAGCAGGCGGCGACCAGCCACGGCTTGTCGTGCATCGCGACGCCGGCCCGGATCGGGAAGACGTTCCACACCGTCATGATCTCGGCCTCGGGATCGTCCATCGGCGGCTCGATGCCCGGACCCGCGACCTTCGCCCACACGTTCAGGGCCCGCAGCTTCAGCGGCGAGTGTGCCCACGTCCACGCCGCCTCCTCCGGAAGTCGGTGGTCGTCGGCCGCGTAGGCCCCGCGGTCCTGCTTGGTCTCGAGGCCGGTGTTGAGCGACAGGCCGAGCAGCTGCACGCCCACGCTCGCGGCGATCACCGCGACGACCAGCCCCCGGCCCCACCGGGGCCAGCGCGGCCTGCCCGCCAGCCACGCGCCGATCGGGAGCATCATCAGCGGCATCATCGAGACGTGGAACCGGACGGCCCATCCGAAGGCGCCCGCCCAGTACGTCGTCTTGGAGTAGATGAGGAGGTGGGTGGCGACCGCGACCGCCACCGCGAACCCCACCGGGGCCAGCCGGCGCCGCGTCGCCGGGCTCGCGAGGGCGGGCAGGGCGAGCAGGAGCACCGGCGTGTACAGGAAGATGCTCTTGCCGGGGCTGAGCAGGTGGCCTCGCAGGCCGGTGAGCAGGGGCGTGGCCCACAGCCCGCCCAGCTCGGCGTAGAAGCGGCCGTAGCCGGTCTCGAGCGGGTCGTCGAACCGGATCCAGTTGTAGAGCGGCAGGATGCCGGCCACGAGCACCGACGCGACGAACCACGGGAGCAGCCGTCCCGCGAGCCGGCCTGCGATCGCCGGCCCGGCACGCACGATCGCGGGCAGGGCGAGCGCCGCCCCGGCGAGGATGAACGGCAGGAAGGTGCCGCGGTGCAGCACGCCGCCGGCCATCATCAGGCCGGCGAGGCCGAAGGCGCGGGCCGCGGCCGCGGGATCGGCGGGATCGGCCTCCAGCCGGCGGCGACCGTCGAGGCAGGCCACGAGCGCCCACGTGCCGAGCGCGCCCACGATCACCTCCTCCGACGCCGCGCTCGCCCACACCCAGTGCGCCGTCGCCAGGCCGACGAGCAGGCCCGCGAGGCAGCTCGTCCGCTCGTCCACGCCCACGCGCCGGAGCAGGGCCATGTGGCCGAGCACGGCCATGCCCGCGAAGGCGGGGATGATCCCGGCGGCGGTGAGGAACCCGCCGGCTGCCCGCCAGAGCATGTCCGGTCCGCCGAGGACGAGCCGGGCGAGCTCGGCCACCGCGGCGGCCGGGAGCATGACGATGCTCTGGCCGGGGAAGAAGACCGAGTAGTGCGGGCCGTGCTCCGGATCGCCGGGCGCGGGCCCGCCGGGGACGGTGAGGCCGCTCGGCTCGATCGCCAGGTCGCCGTCGCGCAGGATGCTCTCGGCCACGAGGTAGCGGGTCATCGGGTCCGACGAGAGGTTCCCCACGCTGCTCAGCGCCGACGCCAGCGCCACCACGAGGGCGACGAGCAGCGGGGCGGGACCGAGGCGGGCGACGAGGCGGGTCACGACGGCGGGGCTCGGCTCGATGGGCGGACGGGGCGAGAGGCGTCGGCGGCGTGCACCGTCGCCCCGGTCGGCGTTCGGCGGGGGTACGGACGCGGACGACCGCGACGGCGTCGACGGGACGGGGATCGACGCGCGGCCGCGCAGATCCTGCCCGGTCCGCGCGGCGGGGGCGGCGATCATAGGGATCGGCTCGCCGTCGCACGGGCTCCACGCCGGACCGTCGACCGGGCCGCCGGTCGCACGCCTCGTTCCGAGAGGCGTCCCGGGCCGCGTCCTTCGCTCCCGGAAGGCGTCGTCGAGAGCTCAGCCGCCCCCGCGGGCGATGCGCCCGAGGCGGACCGGATCCAGCTCGGTCAGGCAGGCGACGAACGCATCGGGCGGCCGCTCGTCGAAGTCGCCGCGTCGGCGACCGGTCGAGAGCAGCGCCACCACCCGCATCATCGCGGCCCGGGCCGCCTCCACGCCCGGGGGCGCATCCTCGATCACCACGCACCGGCCGGGATCGGCTCGCAGCCGCTCCGCCGCGAGGGCGAAGATGTCCGGGGCGGGCTTGCCGCGGGCGACGTCGGCCCGGCTCACCACCGCCCCGAATCGCTCCCGCCGTTCGAGCCGGTCGAGGACGAGGGCCACGTTCTCCGGCGGACCGCTCGAGCCGACGCCGAGCGGCACGCCGGCGGCGTGCAGGGCGTCGATCAGCGCCGTCGCGCCGGGAATCGCGGGGAACGCGCGGTCGACGATCGTGCGGTAGAGCGCCTCCTTGCGGGCGTCGAGCTCCCGGAGCCGCGCCGCGGTCAGCGGCCGGTCGGGGTGGTGCCAGTGCCGCCGCAGGACCTCGTCGCTCGTCATCCCGAAGCTCGCGGCGAAGTCGGTCTCGTCGAAGGCCACCCCGGTCTCGGCCGCGACGGCGGACCAGCTCTCGAAGTGGGCCCGGTACGAGTCCACGAGGACGCCGTCGACGTCGAAGATCACGGCCGCGGGAAGGCCGTCGGCGGGGGCGGTCATGCGGGGCTCCGGGCGCGATCGCCGGGGCGGGGACCGGGCCCGCGGCGGGGGCCGCATGCTACGGCGCGGCGGGCGGCGCGGCGGGCGGCGCGGCGGGCCGGACCTCGCAGCGGACCTCGCAGCGGGCATCGGCGCGGGCACGTCGGGGGGCGGCGGGCCCCCCGCGGCAGCCCTCGGCCGGAGGCCACGCCGATACCATGCGCGACGCCCGCGGCTCGCAGCCCCGGCACGCCCGGCCCGGGCCCCGGACCCGGCGCCGCGACCGTTCGCCTCATCCACCGCCGGCTCGACCGGCGCCGGTTCGACGGAGACCCCCATGGCCACCCGACGACGTCCCGCCCGCGCCCTCGCCCTGCTCGCCGCCGCGTGCGGGCTCGCCGCCACCGGCGTCGCCGCCGGGGCCGCGTCCACGGCCGTCGCCGCGGCCGGGCAGGAGGCGGTCCCGCTCATCCCGCGGTCCGTCCTCTTCGGCAACCCCGAGCGGGCGAGCGTGCAGGTGAGCCCGGACGGGAGCATGATCTCGTACCTCGCCCCGCTCGACGGCGTGCTCAACGTCTGGATCCGTCCGGTCGGCGGCGGCGAGGCGGCCCCGATCACCCGCTCCGAGCGCCGGCCCATCCGCCAGTACGCGTGGTCGTGGAATGGCGAGCAGATCCTGTACCTGCAGGACGAGGGCGGCGACGAGAACACGAGCATCTTCGCGGTCGACGTGATCACCGGCGAGGAGACGAACCTCACGCCGCAGGAGGGCGTGCGGGCCTCCATCCTCGCCGCCCACCGCGATCGGCCGGACGAGCTGCTGGTCCTGATGAACGACCGGGACCCGCGGATGCAGGACGTCCTCCGCCTGAACACGCGGACCGGCGAGACCGAGCGGATCGTCGAGAACGCCGAGGGCTGGATCGGCTACGTCCCCGACGACGAGTGGCACGTCCGCGGCCGCGCCCGGATGACCGGCGACGGCGGGATGGAGGTCCAGATGCGGGAGAGCGACCACGCCGAGTGGGTCTCGTTCCTCCGCGTGCCGATGGAGGACACCGGCAACTTCGGCCTGCTCGGGCTCTCCGCCGACGGCGCCGACCTCTTCCTCACCGACCCGTCCGATCGCGACACCTCGGCCCTCGTGGCGGTCGATCCCTCGACCGGGAACCGCCGCACGCTCTTCGCGAGCGAGGCGTCGGACATCGCCGACGTGCTGATCAACCCGCTGACCCGTCGCCCCGAGGCGGTCGCGACCAAGCGGCTCCGCAAGCGATGGACCGTGCTCGACGACGCGGTGCGGGGCGACCTCGCGGCCCTGGACGCGGCGATCGAGGGCGAGATCGAGATCACCGATCGCAGCGGCGACGACCGCACGTGGATCGTGGCCGCGATCGACGACGACGGGCCGGTCCGGTACTGGCGATGGGACCGCGACGCGCAGGAGGCCCACTTCCTCTTCAGCAATCGGCCGGCCCTCGAGGACCTGCCGCTGGTCGAGATGCGGGCGGTCGAGATCGAGACCCGCGACGGGCTGTCGATGCCCTCCTATCTGTCGCGGCCGCGGAACGCGGACGGTCCGGTGCCGATGGTCCTCCTGGTGCACGGCGGTCCGTGGGCCCGCGACGACTGGGGCTACTCCCCGTACCACCAGTGGCTCGCCAACCGCGGCTACGCGGTGCTGAGCGCGAACTTCCGCGGCTCGACCGGCTTCGGCAAGGCGTTCCTGAACGCCGGCAACCGCGAGTGGTACGGCCGGATGCAGGACGACCTGGTCGACGCCGTCCAGTGGGCGATCGACGAGGGCGTGGCCGATCCCGGGCGGGTCGCGATCATGGGCGGCAGCTACGGCGGGTACGCCGCCCTGGCCGGCCTGACCCGCGACCCCGAGGTCTTCGCGTGCGGCATCTCGATCGTCGGACCGTCGCACGTGCGGACCCTGCTCCAGACGATCCCGCCCTACTGGGAGCCGATGCGGGCGATGTTCGCCGCCCGCGTGGGCTCGCTCGCCGAGCCGGAGTACCTCGACTCGATCTCCCCGCTGACGCACGTGGCGAACATCGAGGACCCGCTGCTGATCGGCCAGGGGGCCAACGACCCGCGGGTCAAGATCAGCGAGAGCGACCAGATCGTCGAGGCGATGAACGAGCGCGACATCCCGGTCACGTACGTCGTCTTCCCCGACGAGGGCCACGGCTTCGCCCGTCCCGAGAACTCGATGGCGTTCAACGCGGTCGCCGAGGCGTTCCTGGCCGAGCACCTCGGCGGGCGGGCCGAGCCGCTCGGGGGCGACGTGGCCGAGAGCTCGGCCCAGGTGCGCGAGCTCGGCGAGCTGTCGCTGCCGGGGGTCGAGCGGTGGACGGGCGAGGCGGTCGCGGACGCCGGTGACGAGGACGGGGCGGGCGCGGCCGAGGAGGAGATCCGGCTCGAGGATCTCCCCGCGGCGCGGCAGGCGCAGGCACGGCAGGTGATCGACCGCATGCGCCGGCAGCTCGAGGACGACCCGGCGGCCGCCGGCCGCGTCCTCGCGATCGCGGGCCTGCTCGAGGGCCAGGTCGCCCGGAGCCAGGACGAGGAGGAGCGGCGGATGGCCCGCTACATCGTGCAGGAGCTGCGGAAGATGGCCGGCGGCGGGTGAGTCGGCGGCTCGGGACCGGGATCGCGCTCGCCGGGGTGCTGCTCGCGGCGGTCGGGGCCACCGGAGCCGCCGGGGCCGCCCCCGCGTCCACGTCGGCGGCCGCCGCGCCGGCGCTCGACGCGCGGCTCGCGGCCCTCGAGCGGACGGTCGCCCGGCTGCGGGCCGAGCGCGGCGCGCGGCGGGACGAGCGGCGGGCCCGGCGCCGCACCGCCGCGGTGTCGGCGCTGCTCGACGCGGCGCTGCGGGACGCGGCGACGCGGACGGCCGGCCGGGACGGCCCGCTCGGCGGCGGAGGCTTCGACGGTCGCCCGCGGCTGCGCTCGGCCGACGGCCGCTTCGAGCTGGGGCTCGCGGCCCACGTGCAGGTGCGGTTCGTGGCGAGCGTCCTCGGCGACGCGGGGCCGGGCGAGGACCCGACCGTCGCCGGCACCGAGCTGCGGCGGACGCGGCTCAAGGCGGTCGGCCACGTGCTCGACGAGCGGCTCCGCTACCAGCTCGGCGGCGGCTTCTCCAACGACGGCGACCCGTTCTCCCTCACCGACGCGTGGGTGGAGTGGCGCGACGCGGCGGGGGGGCGGGTGCGGGTCGGCAACTTCCGGCCGATCTTCCTCCGCGAGGAGCTGACCTCGGCCAAGCGGCTGCCCGGGGTGGAGCGATCGCTGGTCTCGCGGCTCGTCCGGCAGCTTCGGCGCCCCGGCGTGATGGTGCGTGCGACGATGGGCGAGGTCCGCGGCCACGTCGCGATCCAGGATCCGGGCGCGGGCTCGCCCGGCGACGCGTGGCGGGCCTCGGCCCGCGTCGAGCTCAGGCTCGCCGGCGACTGGCGCCCGCTGCGGCAGGAGACCGGCGTTCCCGGCACCGAGGCGGCCGGCGCCCTCGGGCTGGGCGTGCTGCACCGGGAGCGCGCCGGCGGCCGGGACCGCACGCAGGCGACCGTCGACGCCCTGTGGCTCGACGACGGCTGGAGCCTCACCGTCGTCGGCGTGCTCGACGATCCGGACGGGAGGGAGCGGGGCTGGGGGGCGACCGCCCGCGTCGGCCGCTTCGTCGACGAGCGGCTCGAGCTCGTGGGGCGGGTGCAGGTCGGCGACGCCGAGGACGAGCTGCTGACGATCGGCGGCGGGGCGAACCTGTACCTCGACGGTCACGGCCTGAAGCTGCAGGCCGACGTGGTCTACGCGCTCGACGGTCCCGGCGGCCGGTGGCGCACCGTCAACACCGGGTGGCGGGCCGAGTCCGGGGACGGGCAGATCGTGGTGCGGATGCAGGGGCAGGTCGCGTTCTGAGCCGCGGCGCCCGGCTCCGGCGCGGGCCGGGCGGGGGCCGGCGCCGGCGGCTCACGCCGACCGCGCCCGCCAGCGCGGCCACCAGTCGTCGATCCGCTCCCGCAGCCGGTCGAAGTCCTCGCCGCCCATCGGCTTCTCGTAGTACGCGTCGGCCCCGATCTCGGCCACCGCGAGCCGGTCGCGCTCGGCCCGCGACGTCGTCAGGACGGCGACCGAGAGGCCCGCGAGCCGCAGGTCCGCGCGCACCTCCCGCAGCACGTGCAGTCCGTCGTGGCCGGGGAGCTTGAGGTCGAGCACCACGAGGTCCGGGGGCGGCGATCCGGCATCCCGCAGGGCGTCGAGCGCGGCCTCCGCGGTCCGGACGTGGCGGATCTCGCGGTCCGGGAACGCGAGCCGGAACAGCTCGGCGTGGTCGTCGTCGTCCTCGACGAGGAGCAGGCGGTGGGGGGCGTCGCTCACGATCGGGTCTCCGTCCCCGGGGCGGTGTCGGCGGTGTCGGCGGTGGTGGCGGCGGTGGCGGTGGCCGACGCGGCCGAGCCGACTGCGCCGGGCTCCGAGGCATCGGGGAAGCTCATCCAGAACGTGGCCCCCTCGCCGGCAGCGGACTCGACCCACGCCCGGCCGCCGCGGGCGCCGGCCACTCGCTGCACCACGGTCAGCCCCACGCCGGTTCCCTCGCCGTCGGAGGACAGCCGCTGGAAGAGCTCGAAGATGCGGTCGTGATGCTCGGCCGGCACGCCGGGCCCGTCGTCGGCCACGAAGACCCGCGTCTCGCCCGCCTCGCGGCGCGAGCCGACCGTGATGCGGGGGGCCGCGCCCTCGCCCTCGCCCGCGTAGCGGATCGCGTTGTCGACGAGGTTCATGAGCGCCCGGTCGAGGTGGCTCGGCGTGACGAGGACCTCGTCGACGTCGAAGTCGGACTCGAGGGTGGCGCCGGCGGCCCGGAGCCGATCCCGGAACATCATCCGCAGGCGATCGAAGGCCTCGTCCAGCCGGACGAGCTCGAGCTCCTCCGTGACGTGGCCGACCCGGCTCACCTCCAGCAGGTCGTCGACGCAGGCCTTCATGCGGGCGGTGGAGCGGCTGATCCGCTCGACGTGGCCGGCGAGCGACTGCTGCCGCCCCGCCTCGAGGTCGCGCTGCAGGTGCGTGAGGAAGCCCGAGATCGTGACCAGCGGCGACTTGAGGTCGTGCGAGGCGCTGTAGACGAACTGCTCGAGCTCCGCGTTGGTGTCGCGCAGGCGGGCGTTGGCCCGCTCGACCTGCTGCCGCTCCTGCTCGAGCGACTGGTTGAGGACCGCGAGCTCGCGGTTGAGGTCGGCCAGCCGCGGCCAGCGTAGGACCTGCGGCACCGCGGGGAGGATCGCAGCCACGGTGGCCCACGAGACCACGGCGATCAGCCACTTCCAGACGCCCGCGAGGCGGTAGACCGGCTCCCAGAAGATCACCGACTCCATGAGGTGGCCGAAGCCGCAGGTGGCGATGAACGCGATGAACAGCCAGATCGGGGCGGGCAGGGGCGACCCGCCGCGGAGCACGAAGATCCCGAGGATCGCCGGGATCGCCATGTAGGCGCCCCAGATCGAGGCGTCGCCGATCACGTGGATCCAGCCCAGCTCGGCGGTCCACGTGCCGCAGTTCCAGCGGCGCGGGAAGCCGGTGGTGTCGAGCAGCCATGCGGGCCCGGAGGCGACCGCGTCCGGGGCGCCCGCGGCGGGGGGGGACGCGGCGGGGTCGGCAGGAGCGGCGGGCAGCGCCGGCGAGCCCGGCATCGCGGCCCCGGCGGCGTCGGTCGTGCCGACGGGTCCGTCCCCGGGCGGGCAGCACGCGGCGGCGGCGGGCTCGATCGGACCGCCACCCTCGGCCGCGGTAGCGACCGGCGCCAGCCCGCTGGCCCGGAGCGTGGCCCAGATCGCGAGCATCACCGCGAAGGAGACCACCGTTCCCACCGCGGCGAAGCGGAAGATCCGCGACTGGTCCAGCGTGACCGGGCCGTGCATGTCCTCTCGCATCGATGGCTCCCCGAGTGCCCCTCGGTGCGGACCTCGCTTCCCGGGCGAGCGTCCGACCGGGGAAGTGTCCCTCAGGAGGAGTCGGCGCGGGAGGCCGCCGGGCTGGAGTCCGAGTTTCGAGCCCCGAGGGGGCCCATGCTGCGTCGGAGCGTCGTCGACCACCATCCGTGCGCAGGATCCTGATCGGGGAACGGGTCACGCCCTGCGATTGGCATCCTCGCGAAACCCGTGCGCAGGAACCGCGCGTGCGTCAGCCCCCTCGCGGTATGCTCCGGCCGCGCGCGGGACGTGTCCCGCGACGACCGAGGAAGAGAGAGGACCCCCCATGCACCGTTCCCTCGTCGCGGCCGGCCTCGCCGCCGCCGTGTCCGCCGCCTGCGCGGCGGACGTGATCACCTTCGACGCGAACGTCGCCGACTTCGGCGCCGGCGACCCCGACGGCAACGGGGTCAGCCCCGAGGTCGTCTTCGAGACGAGTTTCGCGCTGCCGGCGATCGAGTCGATCGACCTGTTCACCATCGACCTCGCCCACAGCTTCCTGAGCGACATGGACCTTCGGCTCGTGGGCCCGGGCGGCGAGGAGTTCGTCTTCGCCCTCGGCCAGTCCAGCGGCTCGTTCCCGGAGTTCGACGGCGGCTTCGACGCGAGCGACCTCGGTGACGGCGGCTCGTCGCTCGACGGGCTCGCGACGTACTCCTTCGCCGAGCTCGGCGACGTCTGGAACGACGGCGCCAATGCGGGCGACCCCGCGCCCGGCGGCACGTTCGGCTCGGTCGCGTGGGTCTCCGGCCCGTTCGCCGCCGGCGACTGGACGCTTCGCGTCACCGACGTGTGGGACACCAGCGACGACGGGGCGCTCGGCTCGCTGTCGGTCGCGTACACCATCCCGGGCCCCGGGGCGCTGGCCCTGCTCGGCCTGGGCGCGTGCGCCGGCGGATCGCGTCGGCGCGGCTGACGGGCGTCGCGGGCCCGCTCGGCGCTTCCGCCGTCGCCCCCGCGCGACGCACGGTTCCCCCGCGATCGGGAACGACTTCCGGTCGCGGACGATCGCGTGGGCGGCGAGGCTGGGGCATCGCCGTCACGTCGCGGAGGGGCGCGTGGCGGCGGGGGAGACGCCCATGTCCACGCGCGACGACGGTCTCGAGCCCGAGGTGACCGAGGAGCAGCTTGCGGTGCTCCGCGAGCTCGGGACGGCGGAGGCCGAGCTGGAACGGCTGACCGAGGCGGAGGCCGAGGCGTGGATCGACGAGCTCCGCGCGCTCCGCGAGGACGGCGGGCCGCCGGGGGAGCGCCGGGACTGAGGTCGCGGACGTCGGCGGGGCGTTCGGCGGCCCCGAGCCGATGCCGCGCGGGCCCGGGGCAGGGCCCTGCATGGTTCCGCCGGGCGGCGTCGTGCCGCCTCGGGATCCCTCCGGGGGCGAAGCGGGCATCCCTCCGGTGGCGGTGCGCGTGGACGCGCTGCGATGATGTCGCGTGCGAGCGCGCGCTCGCGCTCGCCGCACGCCCCGCGTGATCACGCACGAGAGGATGGTCGGACCGCATGACGGACGAGTCGCACGGACGCGAGACCTGGCTGGTGGCCGCGTGGCCCGGCATGGGCCACGTGGGGGCGGGGGCGGTCGCGCACCTGATCGACGCCCTCTCCCCGGCGCTGGTGCAGGAGCTGCCGGCGGAGGAGTTCTTCGACGTCGCCCACGTCGACGTCCAGCGCGGCATCGCGCGGGCGGCGCCGCTGCCGCGGAGCCTGATGCTGGAGTGGTCGGCGGCGGAGGCGCCGCGCGACCTGCTGCTGTTCCTCGGCGAGGCCCAGCCGTCCGAGCGCGGCATGCGGATGTGCCGCCGGATCATGGACCTGGCCCAGGCCCGCGGCGTCACCCGGGTGCTGACGTTCGCCGCGATGGCGAGCCAGCTGCACCCGGCCGGCGAGCCGCGGGTCTTCGGGGCGGTGTCGGATCCGTCGATGCTCGCGGAGGTCCGCGAGCGCGGCGTCGAGCTCCTCGAGGAGGGACAGGTGGCCGGCCTCAACGGCCTGCTGCTCGCGGCCGCGGCCGAGCGATCGGTGCCGGCGGCGTGCCTGCTCGGCGAGATGCCGTTCTTCGCCGCCGCGATTCGCAATCCGCGGGCGTCGGCCGCGGTGCTGGAGGCCTTCGTCGGGCTGTCGGGGATCGAGGTCGATCTCGGGCCGTTGCACGAGGCGGCCCGCGAGCTCGAGCCCATGATCCTCGAGCTCATGGAGCGGCTGCGCGAGGCCACGGGGGACGAGCCCGGCGAGATGGGGCTGCCCGAGCTGCCGTCGGAGGAGCCGGAGTCGGCGGCGGGCGCCGGCGCCGGCGCCGGCGACGAGGACGAGGCCGCCGCCCGCGCCCCGGACGCGGCGGCGGCCGGGCCGTCGCTGTCGGCGCTCGACCGCGAGCGGATCGAGCGGCTGTTCGCCGAGGCGGCCCGCGACCGGTCGGCGGCGGTGCGGCTCAAGTCCGAGCTCGACCGGCTCGGGGCGTTCGAGGCGTACGAGGATCGCTTCCTGGACCTCTTCCGCCGCGGCGAGTGACGGGCGGCTCGTGCGGCCGGGCGCCGAGCGCCCTTCGGCCGCCCCGTGCGGAGGTCGACCGGCGACCGGCTATGCTCGCCGCCCATCGTGGACCCACCGGAACATGCCGGGCCGTCCGACGCCGAGCTCGTCGAGCGCATCGAGGCGGGGGACGCAGCCGCGTTCGAGACGCTGCACGAGCGCTACCGCGACTGGGCCTTCGCCGTCGCCCGGCGTCACGTGGGGGACCGTGATGCGGCACTCGACGTCGGTCAGGACGCCTTCCTGTGGCTGCTGCGGCGGTTCCCCGGGTTCGAGCTCCGAGCCCCGATGAAGGCCGTGCTGTTCCCCGTGATCCGGCATCTCGCCCGGGACGTGCGGGCCAAGGCGGCCCGCCGCCGCACGGGATCGCTCGCCGCGGATCCGGCGGACGACGCGCGGCCGCCGGCGGCCGAGGGCGAGCTTGCCGAGGCCCTCGACCTCATCCTCGCGGAGCTCTCCGAGGAGGCGCGCGAGACCCTGCTGCTCCGCTACGTCGACGAGTTGTCGATCGCGCACGTGGCCGTCGCCACCGGCGTGCCCGAAGGGACCGTCAAGTCCCGGCTGCACCACGCACTTGCGGCGCTGCGGCGGGATCCGCGGACGAGAAATCTGCTCGAGCGGTGAACCGCGGGCCGGCTCGTGCCCTCTCGGGGGTGATGAGCTTCCCCTCCGAGTCGGACGAGACCCCGGCCGTCCCCGATCGCGGGGCGGCGTCCGAGGTCGAGCTTCCGGATGCACTGCCGCCGGCCCTTCGTGACGCCCTCGCGGCGTGCACGAGCGACATCGCCCCGTCCTCGGGTCGTGACCTCGAGCTGCGGGCGGAGGCACACCGGCACCTCCGCCGCGGGGGACGGGGTGCCGCCGCCGGCCGTCGCGTCGTCCTTCGCCGCGTCGCGGCGGGGCTCGCGACGGCGGCCGCGGTCGCGATGCTGGTGCTCCTCGTGCCGCCGGGCCATCGGGGGCCGGCCCGGGACCCCCTCGGCGCCGCGGACGTCGACGGCGACGGCCGCGTCGACATGCTCGACGCGTTCTCGCTCGCCCGCCGCCTCGCCGACGGCCGGCCGACGTCGCTCCGTCACGATCTGGACGGCAGCGGCGACGTCGACGCGGCCGACGTCGAGGCCGTCGCCCGCCGGGCCGTCCTCCTCGACCGCGCGGCGGCGAGCGAGACGGAGGCTCGTGGCTGATGGGGGGCGAACGCACCGTTGCGTCTCGGGTCGGGTCCGCGCTGGTGCTCGCGAGCGCGCTCGTGCTCGTCGCCGCGCTGGGCGCGGTGGCCGCGTCGCCCCGGACGGGGACGTTACCGGGGGCGGGCGAGGCTCCCGGGGATCCGGTCAGGTTCGCGGCGGTGCGGATCCTGATCGACGCCCCGGCGGGCCTCGCCGCCTGGCAGGTCACGCTCGAGCCCGCGAGCGGCGCGGCGTCCGAGGTCCGCATCGTCGGCGTCGAGGGCGGCGGCGACGCGCCCTGGGGCGCCCCCCCGTACTTCGATCCCGCCGCGATCCGCGGCGATCGTCTCGTCACCGGCGCGTTCAGCCTGCGTCCCGAGCCGGAGCTCCCCTCCGGACGCGTGCACGTCGCCACCGTCCATCTCGAGCTGCGCGGGGCCGGGGATCCGGCCGACGCGTTCGATGCCGTTCTGGATGTCGCCTCGGCCGCGGACGGCCGGCGACTCCCGGCGCGCGTCGAGCTGCACCCTGGAGTCGACCCATGACCCTCTTCGCCGCCGTTCGCGCACGGGGATCGACGATCTCCCTCGCGGGCATCGTGTTGTGTCTCCTCGCGCTCCTGCTCGCGGGGTGCGGATACCAGACCGCCCACCGGGCGACCTCCCTCGACCACGACGCGAGCAGGGCGAGGACCGCGATGCCTCCGGGCGCGCTGCCCGGCCTCGACGAGGAGCTCTGGGTGATCACCCGGGCGCCCGAGCCGCGAGCGCGCGACGAGGACGTCCCGGGATCCGGGGCGCTGCTCGTGCCCGCGAACCCGGACGACGAGCGGGCCGAGATGATCCCGGTCCCACTCGAGCACACCGACGTCCGCGCCCGCATCGAGGCGTTCGTCGCCTCCGTCGCGGTGCGGCAGCGGTTCGCCAATCCCTTCGACGCGCCGATCGAGGCGTCCTACGTCTTCCCGCTGCCGCAGGACGCCGCGATCACCGGCTTCGTGATGGAGATCGGAGAGCGGCGGATCCGAGCGGTCCTTCGCGACCGGAACGAGGCGGAGGCGACCTACCGGGCGGCGCGGGCGGCGGGCCACCGTGCGGCCCTGCTGACGCAGGAGCGTCCGAACGTCTTCACCCAGGCCGTGGCGAACATCGAGCCGGGCGCCGCGATCGACGTCCGGATCACCTACTTCCACGTGCTGCCGCACGAGGACGGCTGGTACGAGTACGTCTTCCCGATGGTGGTGGGGCCGCGATTCAATCCGCCGGCGTCGCCCGACCCGATCGTGCCCGTCGCCCGCGGGACCGGGGGGTCGGCCGGGGCGGGCACAACGATCCCGTACCTCGGTCCGAACGAGCGCAGCGGTCACGACGTGGACCTCGAGGTCGTCGTGCTCGGCACGCCGGTCGCGGAGATCGCCTCACCCAGCCACGACGTCCTCGTCGACCGCGGCGCGGCCGAGTCGAGCGCGTCGGGCGACCCCTCCCCGTCCGCGCTCACCGTGCGGCTTGCGTCGCACGACCGCATCCCCAATCGAGACTTCCGACTGCGGTTCCGGACGGCGGACGAGACGATCCGCACCGCGCTGCTCGTGGAGCCGTCCGCGGACGGCGAGGGCGGGCACTTCGCGCTCGTGCTCCAGCCGCCGCGCGAGCTGCAGCGGTCCACGCGGTCGCCGGTGGAGATGGTCTTCGTCATCGACCGGTCCGGCTCGATGGCCGGCCACCCGCTTCAGCAGGCCCGGGACGCCGTGCTCTACACGCTCGACAACCACCTTCGGGAGGGTGACGCCGTGCAGGTGGTCGGCTTCTCGGATGACGCGGAGGCGATGGGGTCCCGCTCGCTGGAGGTGACGCCGGAGGCGCGGCGGCGGGTGCGAGCGCACGTCGAGGGCATGCAGTTCGGCGGCGGCACCTGGATGCTCCGGGGGGTGCGGGCCGCTCTCGGCCTGCCGCAGGACGTCCGCGAGCGCCAGCGATACGTCGTCCTCGTGACCGACGGGTACATCGGCAACGAGGCGGAGGTGCTCGCCGAGATCCACCGGTCGCTCGGCTCGAGCCGGATCTTCAGCCTCGGCGTCGGCGACGCGCCGAACCGCTTCCTGCTCACGCGCATGGCCGCGATGGGCGACGGCGCCGTGGCCTTCGTCGGCCTGAACGAGCAGACCCGGCGCGTGATGGAGCCCTTCGTCGAGCGGATCGCCCACCCTGCGCTCTCCCGGATCGCCCTCGACTGGCAGGGGGCGGACGTCGCGGACGTCCACCCGGAGCGGCTGCCCGATCTCTTCGTCGGGATGCCGGCGGTGATCACGGGCCGCTACCGCGGCGAGCCGCCGACGAGCGTCCGGCTCTCTGGCGACGTCCGGGAGCATCGGGTCGAGACGGTCGTCTCCGCGCGGGTGGCGACCCTCGAGCACGTGAACGAGCCCGGCCTCCACGCCCCCTCCGCCATCCCGAGCGTGTGGGCCCGTCGGCGCATCGCGTCGATCGTGGAGCGCGGTCTGCGGGACCCTCGCTACGACCCGGCTCCCGCGATCCGAGCGGTCGCGTTGGAGCACGGACTGTTGAGCTCGGTGACCGCGTTCGTGGCCGTGGACGCCACCGAGCGGGTGCCCGGCGGCGGCGTCGGCACGCCGTCGATGCCGGTGGCGGTCCCGGTCCCGCGCGGCGTGCGATACGACACCACGGTCTCGGCCGGCGCGATCCACCGGGGAGCGGGCCACCGACGCCCGGACGGACGCGCGATCGAAGGGGCCCCGGAGCGGGATGCGGCGGCGCGCGTCGACGACGGCCCGCTCGCCGGGCCGGCGGCCGCGGAGGAGCCGGATCGATGACGTCGTCCGAGCGGACGCGGCCGGGCGGCGCCGTCGGAATCGCCGCCGGATTCGCCGGGGTCCCTGGGGCGGGCCGGGCCGCCGCGGCCGCACGGGCGGCCGGGACTGCCGGGATCGCTCGGGTCGCCGGGCTCGCGTGGCTGCTGGTCTCGGCGGCCGGCTGCGGCTCCGACCGCGTGATCCGCCAGCACGAGATCCAGCACCGCGCGCACGGTGGGGCCGATGTCGCGGATCTCGAGTCCTTCGCCGAGTGGCCGGAGTTCGCTCCGTTCTTCTCACCGGCGTCCCGCAGCGTCCGGGGCGAGACGCTCACGCTCCAACGGCGGGTGCGGTACTGGCTTCATCCCGACAGTGCACCGACGTCGGCGTGGGGGGCCGGGGGCAGCTGGTGGCTGGAGCTGCCCGCCGACGCGGTGGCCGGGGACCGCCTGGTCGTCGGGCAGGACGCGGACGTGTGGGTGACGACCGGGGGTGCGTCGACCTCGTTCACCGTCCGCTCGTCGGTGATCGCGGATCGCCGGGTGCGGGGACGGATCGTGGTCGTCGAGCGCGACGCCGCGGCGATCGTGCTCGACGTGGAGCTGATCGCGGACTGGCCGTTCGCGGATCCGGATCGCCTCGCGGGACGACTCGCGTTCACCGACGAGCCGGTGGTGGTCGACCGCTGGATCGACTGACGACGCGGAAGCATCGGGACCGATTGAATCGAAACGACCGGCGCGGACGGCGCGGGTCGGGCCGTGAACGCCTCGCCGCGCCGCGGGCCTCCACGGGCCCGTGCGGTCGCACGGGCCGAGGCTCGGCGAGGCCCGGCGAGGCCGCAGCCCCAACGCGACGACGGCCCGGAACGTGGAGCCTTCCGGGCCGTCGATCAAGAGCGGGTGAGCGGATTCGAACCGCCGACATTCACGTTGGCAACGTGACGCTCTACCACTGAGCTACACCCGCCTCGCACCCGAGGGTGCCGCCCGGGACCGAGGTCCTGCGGGGCGAGTTCGGAAGGATAGCACGTCCTCCGCGACTGGCAAGTGGCCCGCTCGGGGGCTTCCGGGACCGGCGCCGGCCCGTCCGGATATCGTCCGATCCCATGGCCTGGCGGATCGAGTCCTACGAGGACACCCCCAATCCCGACGCCCTCAAGTGCTGGCTCGACCGGCCCATCAGCGAGCGGCCGGTGAGCTTCCGGCGGCCCGAGGAGGCCCGCGAGCCGGCGGCGGACGTCGACCCGGTGCTGGTGGACCTGGCGGTCCGGCTGTTCGACCGCGCGGGCCTCACCAGCCTGCTCTTTCTCGGGCAGTGGATGGCGATCAACAAGCCGCGGCGAGCCCGGTGGCGCGAGGTCAAGCGGCGGGTGCAGGCGGTCCTGGCGGAGGCGGCCGGCCCGCGGGAGGCCGCGGACCAGGCGAGCGGGGACGCGGGCGGCTCGGGCGACGGTGCGGGCCCGGCCGGCCCGCGGGACGCCGCGGACGCGGCGAGCGGGGACGCGGACGCCCCGACGGGCGCCGCGGCCCCGGCCGACCCCCGGGACCCATCGACGTGACGCGTGCCGGCGACGGGCCCGAGACCGCGCCGGACGCCGCCGCACCGCTCGTCCCCGGACTCGCCGAGGACGCGGGCCGGGCGCGGGAGGTGGCCGCGGCCCTCGAGGCGTGGTTCCCCCGCATCGCCCGCGACCTCCCGTGGCGCCGGGCCCGCTCGGGGTGGGCGGCCCTGGTCTCCGAGGCGATGCTGCAGCAGACGCAGGTCGCCCGCGTGGTCCCGGCCTTCGAGCGGTTCATGGCCCGATTCCCGGCGCCGGCCGACCTGGCCGCGGCGACGGAGGAGGAGGTCCTCGCCCACTGGCAGGGGCTCGGCTACTACCGGCGGGCCCGCATGCTGCACCGGGCGGCCCGGGCCATCGTCGCCGGCCACGGCGGCCGGGTGCCGGCCGACCCCGCGGCGCTGCGGGGGCTGCCGGGCGTCGGGCGCTACACCGCGGGGGCGGTCGCCTCGATCGCCTTCGGGGCCCGGGAGGCGATCGTCGACGGCAACGTCCGACGCGTGACGGCGCGGCTCGACGCCGACGACCGGCCGGTGGAGGACCGGGCGGGGGAGCGGGCGGCGTGGGGCCGGGCCGAGGCCCTCGTGGCCGCGGCCGCCGAGCCGGGCGTCCTGAACGAGGGGCTGATGGAGCTCGGAGCGACCGTCTGCACGCCGGCCCGCCCGCGGTGCGACGCGTGCCCGGTCGCGGGCGCCTGCCGCGCGCGGGCCGCGGGCCGCACCGCGGAGATCCCGCCGCCCAAGCGGGCCGCCCGGCGACGCGCGGTGCACTACCACGTCGTCGTCGTTCGCCGCGGCGAGGCGCTGCTGCTCGAGCCGCGGCCGGAGGCGGGCCTCTGGGCCGGCCTCTGGCAGCCGCCGACGGTCGAGGCCGAGGACCCGCTCGACTGGGAGCTCGTCGCGCCCCGGCTGCCCGTCACCGCCGCGGATCCCGCTCCGCGCGGCGGCTTCGTCCACCGCACGACCCACCGCGACGTGCACTTCCGGGTGTGGACGGCGCGCAGCCGGGCGCGGCGGGGACGCTGGGTGGCCGAGGACGCGCTCGAGGACGTGCCCATCGGCAACGGGCACCGCCGGGCCCTGGCCCTGCGCGACGCTCCCCGGGCGCTGTTCTGAGCCGACGACGGGCCGCGCGGGCCATGGACCACGGGTCGGGGGGACGCGGGGGGGCAGGGGCGCGGAGGGCCACGAACGGCAGGCGGCCCGGCCCGCCGCCGGTCCCGCGGATCGACGCCGGTCAGCCGGCCCTGGCCGGTCGCCGCGGCTCGGACGGGAGGCCGGGACCCGGGGCCGACGGCGTGCCCGGCTCCGGGCCGTCCGCCCCTGGCTTCGCGGGCTCGGCGGGCTCGGCGGGCTCGGCGGGATCGGCGGGCTCGGAGGTCGACGCGGCCGGCGGCACCGGCGCGGACGGCGTGGCGGGCGGCACCATCGGCGGACTCGGCGTTCCGGGGGCGGGCACGGCACCCTCCGGCGGCTCGACGCGGGCGACGGCGGCTGCGCTCTGCGGCTTCTCGCCCCGGGGGTACTTCACGCGGCCGTGGTGGATCGCGATCAGCCGGGCGATCATCGCGTCCTCGATCAGTCCGAGCTCGTGGAAGGTCAGGTCGCACTCGTCGAACTGGTGGTCGAGCAGCCGCTTGCGGCTGATCTCGCGGACGACGGCCTCGATCCGCGAGGGGTGCGGCTCGGACATCGCCCGGGTGGCCGACTCGACCGCGTCCGAGAGCATGAGGATCGCCGCCTCCTTGGTCCGCGGACGCGGGCCGGGATAGCGGTACTCGACCTCGTCGACGGTGACGTTCTCGTCGGCCTCGGCCTCCTCCTTCGCCGCGTGGTAGAAGTACTCGACGAGGGTCGTGCCGTGGTGCGACTCGATGAAGTGCTGGATCGAGCGGGGCAGCCCGTACTCGCGGGCGAGCTCGATGCCGTCCTTCACGTGCCCGATGATCACGAGCAGGCTCATCGCCGGCCGCAGCTTGTCGTGGCGATTGAGGCCGTCGGCCTGGTTCTCCACGAAGTAGTGCGGCTTGTTCATCTTGCCGACGTCGTGGTACAGGGCCCCGACGTACAGCAGCAGGCTGTTGGCCCCGATGGCATCGGCCGCCGCCTCGGCGATCGTCGCCACCTGCAGCGAGTGGTTGTACGTGCCCGGCGCCCGCAGCTGCAGCTCGCGCAGCAGCGGCTGCGACGGATCGCGCAGCTCGGCCAGCGTCATGCCGGTGGTGATGTCGGCCGCCCGCTCGAGGGTCGGCAGCATCCCGAGCATCAGGAACGCGACGGTCATGCTCGCGGCCGCCGCCCATGCCGCGTCCACCAGCGCCGCCCGCACGGTGCCCCAGCCCTCGACCACCGGCAGCACCAGCAGCTCGCGGCCGGTGACGGCGAGGGCGAGCACGATCGCGGTCACCACGCCCGCCCGGATGATGCTGTCGCGGTTGCGGACCTCCCGGAGCGAGACGATCGCGACGCCGCAGCCGGCGGCCAGGACGAGGGCGTGCCCGACGCCCTCGCCGAGCACCATCGTCACGAGGATCGCCTGCACCACGGAGACGAAGAGCGCGAGCCGGTTGTCGTAGGCCAGGAGCGTCACGATCGCGACGATGAGCGTGGGCCCGATCGCGGCCGCGACCTCGAGCTGCGGGACCTCGGCCGCGAGCAGGCCGCTGATCGCCGCCATGCCCGCGATCAGGCCGCCGAGGGCGAGCAGCCGGGTCTGGTTCTGGAAGACGCGCGGGTAGCCCTGCAGCAGGAAGATGCCGAGGGCGGCCACGAGCACCGCGCACATCGTCGACGTGCCGATGCGCGGCAGCCAGCGGTTCATCGGGGCGGCGGTGGCGAGGAACTGCTCGCGTTCCCGCATCAGCTCGCCGTACTGCTCGACCGTCAGGCGGTCGCCGCGGACGACGATCGGCCGCCCGCGCTCGCGGGTGATCATCACCGGCTCGGTGCGGTCCTCCGCCCGCTCGGCCCGCAGCTGCGTCTCGGCCTCGTCGAAGAGGATCGACGGGCCGGGCTGGCGGCGGACGCGATCCACCACGAGATCGACGGTGGGGGGGGGGAACAGCGCGCGGCGCACGAGCTCGGCCACCTGCACCTCGCCGAGCGGCTCGGGCGACTCGCCGCCGGCCCGCGGCAGGCCGAACGCGCGGCGCGGATCGAGCCGGATCTCGCGGTCGTCGGTGACGAGCACGTGGTTGGCGGTGGTGCGGAAGGCCTGGTACTCGTCGGCGGCGAGGACCGGCTTCCAGCGCACGAGCAGCGAGCGCAGCTCGGACACGGTGTCCGACCACCGCTCGAGGTCCGAGGCGTCCTCGCCGACCGTGCGCAGGGCGGCGAAGGACTCCTCGTCGATCGCGTACCGCTCGCGGACCGTGGGATCGAGGTCGTCGACCGTCTGGACGTCCCGCAGCAGCGAGGGCAGGCCGACCAGCGCCGCCTCGAGCTCGTCGAGCCAGGCGTCGTTGGGCCGGTAGACGCGGGGCGCCGAGCGGCGGGCCCGCTCGCGCGCCCGCTCGGTCGCCTCCGGGTCCTCGATGGTGTAGCTCGTGCGGTGGACCCGGGTGCGGTCCACGATCTCCCCGATCGCCGGCAGCCGGTGCTCGGTCGTCCACACGACGAGCACCGCGAGCACCGCGGCGAGGCCGGCGAGGATCAGGGTCGCGGAGGCGACCTCGGGCTGCTGCAGCAGGTTCGAGAGGGTCGTGGTCCGGCGGGGCAGGGACCGACGGATCTCCTCGCGGCGGCTGCGCGCGTGCCCGGTGCCGCTCGGCTTTCCCTTCGTCGCCTTCGCCATGTCGGGTCGCCGTGGGGGCCGCGGGCTCTTGCCCCCGACGAGGGGGACGAGGCCGCGAGGCCGCGGGCAGATAAAGTCTGGGAGGATATCGGCCGAACCGGCGCCAGTGAACAGTCGTAGCCGGCCGGCGACCCTCCCGCCCTCGAGCGGGGGCGGATGTGGGCCCCGAGGGCGTTTCAGTGTCGAAGTGTCGCATCGACAATGACTTGTGGCGAGCCTCGGCCGTGGCGGGGGCCGTTCTGGGGGGTCTGGGGGCCGGCTGCGCGGCGGAGCGGCCGTGGGCGGTCGAGTCGAATCCCCCGATGCGGCTGCTCGCCGGGGAGTCCCGCCAGCGGACCGTGATGGGCCCGGAGGAGGCCGGGACCGTCCGCGAGGCGGCGGCGGAGCTCGCCGGGGGGGCCGAGGCGTGGGACGGACGCCGGCGGCTCGCATCCGGCGAGCCCCGGTGGGACGACGTGGAGCCCGCCCTCGCCGCGGCCGGAGGCCGGGCCGGGATCGAGGTCGTGATCGCCCGGACCCTCGCCGACGGGTCCGAGGGGGCGTGGGAGTTCGCGCTGGTGACGAGCGACCGCGAGCCGGGGCGGTTCCGCCTCGAGCGGTCGATCCCGCGGCCGGGCGACCGGACCGCGGCGGACGACGTCCCCGGGGCGGCCGATGCGGCCGATGCGGCCGATGCGGCCGATGCGGCAGAGGCGGCAGAGGTGCCGACGACCGACGCTGCCGCCGCGGCGCTGCCGGAGGGCTGGCGGATCACCGCGGTGGAGCTCGGGGGCCGTCCCGACGCGGCCGCGATGCGGGCGCGGGCGGCGCGGCTCGAGACGGCGTTCCGCGAGGAGCTCGTCCGACTGGCCGCGCGGCCGCGATTCGTCGGCGCGCCCGGCTCCTGAGCCGGCGGCTGGCGTCCCCGCCCGCCGCGACGTCGACCGCGCGGCGGAACCGCCGCGCCGTGCCGAAGTCGCGTCGCCACACGGCACCACGCCGTCAGTCCGCCAGCGATCGCCGCGCCAGGTCCGCCGCCCCGAGCATGCCCGCGAGGTCCCGCAGCCGCGTGACCTCGAGCGGCACGTCCGCGAGCGCACCGGGGAAGACGGCGTCGCGGAAGGATGCCCGGATCCGCTCCACCCACGGCTCGCCGAGCGCCTCGACCATCCCGCCGCCGAGGACCACCGCCGGCAGCGACAGGAGCGTCACGCACCCGGCGATCGCCGAGCCGAGCAGCGTCGCCGCGTCGGCCAGCAGGCGCACCGCGTCCGGGTCGTGCCCCTCCCACGCCGCGACCAGGTCGCGGGTGTTCGGCCGCGGCCCGGCGCTGCGCCGGCCCGAGGGCGGCTCGAGCTCGACCGGCGGGCCGGCCTCGGCCGCCGCCCGCGCCGCGGCCCCGAGCATGCCGCCGGGATCGATCGAGCCGTCGGCGAGCCCGGCGGCGATGCGCCGCTGCAGGCCGCTGCGGCTGCACAGGTCCTCGACCGTGCGCCGGCCGCGCGGCTCGTCCGGCCGCACCACCACGTGCCCGAGCTCGCCCGCGGTGTGCCGGTCGCCGTGCAGGATGCGGCCGCCGAGGACGAGTCCGCCCCCGACTCCGGTGCCCACCCACACCGCGAGCATCGACTCGTCGATACGGCCGTGCCCCGCGGCCACCCGGGCCCGGTGCTCGCCCCACGCGGCGCCATTCACGTCGTTCTCGAGCGTCACCGGGAGCCCGGTGGCCTCGGCGAGGGCGTCGCGCAGCGGCACGTCGCGCCACTGAAGGTTCGGGGCCTCGAGCACGATGCCGCGGGGCATGTCGATCGCGCCCGCCGCCGCGATCCCGATCGCCCGCGGCCCGCGGCCCGCGGGCGCCCGCTCGGCGAGGCGCCGCACCCGCTCGGCGAGCACCGCCACCGCCGCCTCCGCGTCGCCGGTGGGCGTGGCGGCGTGCTCGCGGTCGAGGATGGAGCCGTCGGCGGACACGAGCGCCACGTTGACGTTCGTGCCGCCGAGGTCGATGCCGATGACGTCGGGGGCCTCGGAGTCCACGGCCGGGATCCGCCGCTCAGCCCGCCGCCGCGGCCGGGACCCCGGGCGCGGCGTGGCGGTGGAAGTCGGTGGCCCGCTCGAACATGCGGGCGGCCCGCAGGAGCGTGCCCTCGTCGAACGCCCTGGCCTGCAGCTGCAGGCCCACGGGCAGCTGCGTGCCGTCCTCCTCGACGAAGCCGCAGGGCAGGCTGATGCCGGGCGTGCCGGCGATGTTGCCGCCCGCGGTGTAGACGTCGCAGAGGTACATCGCGAGCGGATCCGCCTTGGCCCCGGCGGGGAACGCGGGGAACGGCGAGGTCGGACCGATCAGCACGTGGCAGCGCTCGAAGGCCGCCTCAATCTCGCGGGCGATGAGGCGGCGGACCTGCAGGGCCCGCTTGTAGTAGGCGTCGTAGTAGCCGGCCGACAGCACGTAGGTGCCGAGCATCACCCGCCGCTTCACCTCGGGGCCGAAGCCCTCGGCGCGGCTGCGGGCGTAGAGGTCGAAGAGCTCCTCGCCGGGACGCGGCTCGGCGCGGCGGCCGTAGCGGATGCCGTCGTAGCGGGCGAGGTTGCTCGAGGCCTCGGCGGGGGCGATGACGTAGTAGGTCGCGATCGCGTGGTCCGTCAGCGGCAGCTCCACGTCCACGATCGTCGCCCCGAGCCCGCGGTAGACCTCGATCGCCGCGTCCACCGCCGCCGTCACCCCGGGGTGGTTGCGTTCGTCGCGGTACTCGGCCGGCACGCCGATCCGCAGTCCGTCGATCGGCTGCTCGAGCGCCTCGCCCTCGACGTCGGGCAGGTGCACGTCGACGCTGGTGGAGTCGTGCGGATCGCGGCCGGCGATCGCCGCCAGCGCCCGGGCGGCGTCGGCGACCGACCGCGTGAACGGCCCGATCTGATCGAGGCTCGAGCCGAAGGCGACGAGTCCGTGACGGCTCACGCGGCCGTAGGTGGGCTTGAGGCCGACGATCCCGCACAGCGCCGCCGGCTGGCGGATCGAGCCGCCGGTGTCGGAGCCCAGGGCGAGCGGGCAGCAGCCGGCGGCGACCGCGGCCGCGCTGCCGCCGGAGGAGCCGCCGGGCACGCGAGCGGGGTCCCACGGGTTGCGGGTCCGGCCGTAGGCGGAGTGCTCGTTGGACGAGCCCATCGCGAACTCGTCGCAGTTGGTCCGGCCGACCACGACCGCGCCCGCGTCGAGCAGCCGCTGCACCGCGGTGGCGGTGTACGGGCTGCGGAAGCCCTCGAGGATGCGGCTGCCCGCACACGTCGTCCCGAAGTCGGTGGCGAGGTTGTCCTTGATCGCGACCGGCACGCCCGCGAGGGGGCCAGGGTCCTCGCCCGCGGCGACAGCGGCGTCCACCGCGGCCGCCTGCCCGCGGGCCGCGTCCTCGTTCCCCTCGCGGAAGATCTCGAGGTCCGCGCAGGCCTCCACCCGCTCGAGGGCGGCGTCGAGCACGGCGGCGGCGGTCGTCTCGCCCCGCTGCACGGCGGTGGCGACGGCGTCGATGGAGTCGAGTCTCACGGCGGGGGGGTTCCGGCGTCGGGGGCG
>CAYLNM010000030.1:0-33444 GCA_964385045.1 uncultured Isosphaeraceae bacterium | reverse complement strand
GGCGGCGGCCACGGGCGCGGCCGCGGGGGCCGGGCCGGGGGCGGGCGCGGGGGCGGACGCGGCCGCCGCCCCGGCCGACCGCACGCTCGAGCTGCTCATGCTGCCGGACGGTCCGGTGCGGCCCGGCGACCTCGATCCGGCGGGGGCGGTGGCTCGCGCGACGATCGACGCCCGGCGACTGATCCCGGACGATGCGGACGTCCGCGCCGGCGTCGCCGACGTCATCGAGCTTCCTCTCTCCGCCGCTCCCTCCGACGGCCGCTGGCGGATCGCCGTGGCCGGTCCCTTCGCCGGCGGCGCGATGCCCGCGCTCGAGCTCGGCCAGTGGACCGTCAGCCGCACGTCGTTCGACGCCGACCGGCGGCGACTCGCGGCACGGCTCGAGGCCATCCCCGTGCTCGACCCGTCGCGGGAGGCCGCGCGGTGGATCGTCCGCGATCGCCTCGCGCGCCTGCGCGACCGGCTCGCCCCGGGCGACGTCACCGGCTTCGCCCTCGACCGCGTCCGCCTGCGCTCGCAGCTCGAGGCCGAGGTCGCCGCCCTCGGGGCGGGCGAGCCGCCGCTCGCGGATCGCCCCGGCGACCGCTGGATGCGCCTCGCGGTCGACGGCGGACGCTGGCCGGTCCGGGTGGTGGCCGCGCCGGACGTCGCCGCGGCGGCGGCCGCCGCCCGCGCCGGGACCGGCGACCCGCCGCCGCTGGTGCTCGCCCTCCACGGAGCCGGCGGCAACGAGCATCTCTTCGTCGACGGTCACGCGGGCGGGCGGCTCGTCCGCCTCGCCGAGCGCGAGGGCTTCCTCCTCGTCGCGGTGCCGACCACGTCGCTCGCCGTCGGCGGGAGTCTGCCGGCCCTGCTGGACGCCGTCGACGAGGTGCAGCGGTTCGACCGGGGCCGGGTGCTGCTGGTCGGCCACTCGCTCGGGGCGATGACCGCGGGGGCCCAGGCCGGCCTGCACCCGGGCCGCGTGGCCGCCGCGGCCCTCATCGCCGGCGGTCCGACGCCGCGCTTCGAGGATCCGGCCGCCGCGCCGCCGCTGCTCTACTTCGGGGCCGCCCGCGACACCGTGGTGCCCGCGGCCCGCGTCGAGCGGAACGCCGCGCTCGCCGAGGCCTCGGGGGCCGACGTGGAGTACCGCCTCGTGCCCGAGGTCGGTCACCTGCTCGTCGTCGAGGAGGTGCTCGACGAGGCGGTGGACTGGCTGCTGGAGCAGGTGCAGCGGCGAGGAGCCTCGGGAGCGCCCCCGTCTCCGGCGTCCGGCCGGGCCGACCACGACCCGGGGCCGTGAGCCGCCTCTCGGCCCGGCGGCGATCGGCGGTCACCGTGCGGTGCGCCGCCCCCCTTGCCCTTCCGTCCTCGCCGCGTGCTGCCCCGGCTGCGGGCCGATGGTCCCGCCGGCGATCCTCGCCGCGCGGCCTCGGTTCATCGACCGCCAACGGGTCGTCGACCGCCCCAGCGGCGGCGGTCGGCGGCGGTCGGCGGCGCCGGAGCGTCCTCGTCGCCGAACGGGGCGACGAGCTGCGGCCGCCCGATCGCGACGTGCTGCCGCTCGGCCTCGCGAACCGGCCCTCCGCGGCGGGCCTGATCCCGCGGATCCGCCGGGCCGGCGGGTCCGGCGGGGCCGGCAGGCCGACGCCTGACCGCCGGGATCGGCGCCGGTGGTCACCCGGCGTGGTACGAAGGAAGGCCAGTTCCTTCCGGAGCATCGCCGTGTCCGCGACGTGGACGTGTCCCGACTGCCGTCTGTCGATCTCGTCCGAGGACGTCAATCCGTCCACCGACGTGGCGCTCTGCCGTGCCTGCGGACGCACCCACTCCTTCGCCGACCTCGCGGAGGATGCGGAGCTCGGGCCGGTCGATCCGCACGATCTGCCGCGTGGCGTGCGGATCGTGCCCGATCCGATGGCCGACCTGCGGGTCGTCCACCAGCGACGGTCGCCGATCGCATTCGTCCTCGTCCCGTTCACGCTGGTGTGGGCCGGAGGCTCGATGTCGGCGATCTACGGGTCGCAGATCGCCAAGGGGTCCTTCGACCCGATGATCTCGCTCTTCGGCATCCCCTTCCTCCTGGGCAGCGTGGTCCTCGTCGCGATCACGCTCATGAGCCTCCTCGGGCGCACGGAGATCGCCCTGCACCGCGGCGAGGGCACGGTCTTCGTCGGAGTCGGCTCGCTCGGACGGGTGCGGCACTTTCGCTACGACCGGGACACCCGGGTGCGCATCACCCCGACGAGCACCGGGACCGGCAACGTCCCGCAGGAGCAGATCACGCTGAGCGGCTCCGACGGCGACTTGTCGTTCGGGGCGATGCTCGTGCGCCCCGAGGCAAGGCGGGCGATCGCGGCGCTGGTGCGCGAGGAGGTGCGGCGTTCCTGAGCCCGAGCCGCGCGACCGAACGAGCGCGACGATCCGCCCCGCGGAGGCGGCGGACGTCCCGGTGATCCTCGAGCTCATCGGCGAGCTCGCCGAGTACGAGCGGCTGCGCCACGAGGTGGTCGCCACCGAGGACGACCTTCGGCGCACGCTGTTCGGCGAGCGCCCGGCGGCCGAGGTCGTGCTCGCCGAGGTCGCGGGCGAGGCGTCGCCGGTGGGCTTCGCACTCTTCTTCCACAACTACTCGACGTTCCTCGGGCGGCCCGGCCTGTACCTCGAGGACCTGTTCGTCCGGACGGCGTGGCGGGGGCGGGGGATCGGCCGCCGGATGCTCCAGCACCTCGCCCGCATCGCGGTCGAGCGCGGGTGCGGCCGATTCGAGTGGTGGGTGCTCGACTGGAACGAGCCGGCCATTCGGTTCTACCGGTCGATCGGAGCGGTGCCGATGGACGAGTGGACGGTCCAGCGCGTGACGGGCGAGGCCCTCGAGCGACTGGCCCGCGGCGAGGCGGCCCCGGCGCCGGACCGCGACGCCGATCGGCCGGGCTGAGCGGATCGGCGGCGTGGGACGGCAGCCTCGGGAGCGCGAGAAGCCCTGCGATCGCTGCGGCGCCGCCGCGGACGTGCTCTACCGCGTGCGCGCCGCGGCGGACGGGCCGTGGATCTTCGTCTGCCGACGATGCTGGGATGCCGTGGCCACCGACAACCCCAAGTATCGATACGGCGGCACCTGGAAGGCCCGAAAGCGGCGGTGAGGCGGCCGCGGGGGCCGATGGGCGCCCAGCCCGCACGATCGGCATCGTCTCGCCGATCGGCACGCCCGCGGCGATCTCGGGCCAAGCCGCGCCGGGCGTGGGATCCCGCCTCGCCTCCGGCCGCCGGGAAGGAACGCTTCGGCGATGGACCCGCCCGGAGGCGGGCCGCCCGACGAGGGAGGAACGATCATGAGCTCGTCGAAGAAGTCCGGGGCCCGTGGCCTGAAGCTCCGCATCGCCATGCTGGTCGTGGCCAGCGCCCTCGGCGCCGTGAGCGTGCTCAACGTGACCGACCCGACGCTGCCGGCGAAGCTGGAGGTCGACGGCCGCCCGGCCGAGGTCCGCGACGCGGTCGCCTCGTTCTGGGGCGTCCCGATCGGCGTCGGATCCGGCTTCTTCGCCTCCATGTTCCTGCTCGGCGCCTTCAAGCCGTCGCGGAAGAGCACGGGCTGAGCGGGCGGCCGGTGATACGATCGCCGCCCTGATGACGATCGTCGACCACCTGGCCGCGCGACCCGCGCCCGGATCGTCCCCGTGGCGGGGCGAGCGGCGGACGTCGTCGGCGCGGCGCTGCGCAGCGCCCGTCCCCTCGACATCGGCGGTCGCGGCGGTCGCGGCGGTCACGGGGGCCACGGCGATCGCGGCGATCGCGGCGGTCGCGGCGGTCACGGCGGTCACGGCGGTCGCGGCGTGAGCGACCGCGGATGGCTCATCCTGGGCGGGCTGCTCGCGGTCAACGTGGTCGCCTTCGCCCAGATGTGGCTCGACAAGGGCCGCGCCGAGCGAGGCGTGAGCCGGATCAGCGAGCGCCGGCTGCTCGCCCCGGTGCTCATCGGCGGCCTGCCGGGCGTCGTGCTCGGCATGCACCGCTTTCGTCACAAGACGCGAAAGGGCTCGTTCAAGCTGAAGCTCGCCGGCGGGACGGCCGTCTTCGCGGTCCTGCTGCACCTGGTGGCGGATTGGCCCTGACCCCGCCCGGGCCGTCCCCGATAGAGTCCGGGCGATGGACGAGGCGATCATCAGGCGTGCCATCCGCCGGGTGGCCGAGCAGCGCATCCGCGAGGCGATGGAGTCCGGCCAGTTCGACGAGCTGCCCGGCGCCGGGAAGCCCCTGCCGCAGACCGACGCCGCCTACGACGAGCAGTGGTGGGTCCGCGGCTGGCTCCGACGCGAGGGGCTCGAGCGAGCCGGCGGGGCGCTCGATGCTCCCGACGAGCGGCGGGCCCGCTCGGTCGCGGCGGCGGAGGTGCTGCGGGACGCGGCGGCCGACGCGAAGGGGAACCGTTCCCCGGTCCCCGGCGGCGGCGCGGGCGGCCGACACGGCGACCATGAGCCGGCGTCGCCGAGGCCGGCGGCGCCGGAGCAGCCCCCGCCGAATGCCGGGGGCGCCTGAGGCCGGGGACCGCGTGCCCCCCGTGGCTGCCCCGATCCGGCGTGGCACCGAAGCCCGGTCGTCCGCCGTCCGCCGTCCGCCGTCCGGCACCCGCCGCCCATCCCCGTTCCGGAGACCTGTCATCGCCCTCGTCCTGAAGATCCTGCTCGCCATCGTGCTGCCGCCCGTCGGCGCGTTCCTCTGCGTCGGCATCGGCCTGCACTTCTGGCTCAACATCCTCCTGACGATCCTCGGCATCCTGCCGGGCCAGATCCACGCGGTCTGGCTGGTGGTGACGCGGCACCAGCCCGCCCGGACCGCCGCGACCTGAGGCGGCCCCGCGCCTCACGCCACCGGGCCACGGACCGTCGGGCGCGCCGGCACCAGCCGCGCACGCCGCGTGGGTGCCGCGGGCCCCGACGCCCCCGCGCGGCCCGGCGCCCACCGGCCCGGGTCGCGGCTCAGAAGATCGCCTTGCCGAAGATCGACTCGACGAGCTCCACCGCGGTCTCGGCGGTGGTGTTCTTCTCGTCGAGGATCGGGTTGACCTCCACCACGTCGAGCGACGTGACGCGGCGGGCGTCGGCAAGCATCTCGCAGACCAGCTGCGTCTCGCGGTAGGTCATGCCGCCGTGGACCGGGGTGCCGACGCCGGGGGCCTCGGCCGGCTCGAGGACGTCGAGATCGAGGCTGACATGCAGGTAGTCGGTGTGGCTCAACTGCTCGATCGCCTCGCGCGTGACCTGGGCGATGCCCCGTTCGTCGACGTCCCGGATCGTGAAGACGGTGACCCCGCTCTCGCGCAGCCGCCGCTTCTCGCTCTCGTCGAGGTCGCGGATCCCGATGAGGACGACGTCCTCGGGCCGGAGCTTCGCCCCCTCGCCGCCGACCGAGACGAGCTCGGGATGCCCGTCGCCCATGAGGACGGCGAGCGGCATGCCGTGGACGTTGCCGCTGGGCGAGGTCTCGGGGGTGTTGAAGTCGCCGTGGGCATCGATCCACAGCACGCCGGTCCGGCCCGCGCTGACGACGCCCGAGACGCTGCCGATCGAGATCGAGTGGTCGCCGCCGAGGAAGACGGGCACCCGCCCGTCGGCGACCGCCCGGCCGCCGGCGTCGGCCACCGCGCGGCAGACCTCCGCGATCGAGCCGACGTAGGACGCGGGGTGGGACTGGTCGAGATGATCGCGCACCGGGACGCCCACGTTGCCGGCGTCGTCCACCTCGTGGCCGAGGGCACGGAGGCGCCGACCGAGGCCGGCGTAGCGAATCGCGCTGGGACCCATGTCGACGCCGCGGACCTGCTGGCCGAGGTCCATGGGGACGCCGAAGACGCGGATCTTCTGGGGCGGGGTGGCCACGGGGGGTCTCCAGTCGGTCGGGGGCTGCCGGCGCGAACGGGCCGCGATGGTAGGGACTCGGGGGTGCGGTGCGGTAGGCTCGCGACGATGCGGCCGTCATCCGCCCAATCCGCCGCGGCTCGGTCGTCCCCCGCGGACGCCGCGGGCGCCCCGGATGCCTCCGGGCCCGCGAGGGCGTCATCGCCCCCGGAGGCCCCGGCCGCCGGCGAGCCCGCGGATCCGATGCCGCGGATCGGCACGCCGCGGGCGGTCCTGCGGCCGCTGGAGGACCGCGACGCCGGCGACCTGCTGCGGATCTTCGGCGACCCGCGGGTCACCCGGTACTGGTCCAGCCCGCCGCTCGCGGATCGGCCGGCCGCCGAGCGGCTGCTCGCGTCGATCCGCCGCGGGCTCGACGCGGGCGATCTCCTGCAGTGGGGCCTCGCCCGGCGGGCGGACGACCGCGTGCTGGGGACGGTGACCCTCGCGCGAATCGACCGGACGAATCGGCGGGCCGAGCTGGGATTCGCCCTCGGGGCCGAGCACTGGGGCGCCGGCTGGATGGCCGAGGCCCTTCCCGCCGCGGTCGACCATGCCTTCGAGGGCCTCGGCCTGCACCGGCTCGAGGCGGACGTCGATCCGCGCAATGCGGCATCGCTCGCCCGCCTCGAGCGGCTCGGGTTCCTGCGGGAAGGACACCTGCGCGAGCGGTGGCACGTCCAGGGCGAGATCCAGGACTCGGTGCTGCTCGGCCTGCTCGCGGCCGACTGGCGAGCAGCCCGCGGGACGGACCATGGTCGGCCGGCGGACCGGGCCCCGGCCCGACCGCCTCGGGATGACGAGCATGCACGCAGCACGGGCGGCGGCGGGCAGGCGCGCTAGCGTCATCGTCGGGCGGTCACGCCGCGTGCGCCGCCGCCGCCGCGACCGTCGCCGCCTCGTCCCGGCCTCGAGCCCCGGAGCCATCCGTGCACCCACGCGCCACCGCCCTCGTCGCCGAGCTCGGCCTGCAGCCGCATCCCGAGGGGGGTCACTACCGCGAGGTCTTCCGCTCGGTGCGCCGGGTGGCGCCCGGCGACGACCGCGGCGACCGGTCGGCGCTGACCGTGATCCACTTCCTGCTCGCGGCGGGCGAGCAGTCGCGGTGGCACCGCGTGCGCTCCGACGAGGCGTGGCACCTCGTGGAGGGCGGGCCGCTGGAGCTGCTGGTCGTCGATCCCGAGTGCCGGCGGCTCGAGCGACACGTCCTCTCGACCGCCGGCCCGACGACGGGTCCCGCCGCCGTCGTGCCCGCCGGGCACTGGCAGGCGGCCCGGCCGCTCGGCCCCTTCGCCCTCGCCGGCTGCACGGTGGGGCCGGGGTTCGAGTTCGACGACTTCACCATGCTCGCCGACGAGGCCGCCGCGGCCGAGCGTCTGCGCCAGCGGTGGCCGGAGCAGGCCTCGCTGGTGTGACGCCGCGGGGGGCAGGCCGGCGCGACCGGAGCGTCCGCCGCGAGCGGGAGCCGCCGCCCCCGGCCCATCCTCGCCGTTCGGCCCGCCCCGGGCGGGCCGGGATTCCCGGGACGCACCAGGCGGCGGGGCCGCCCGCGCGTCCGACGCCACGCGAGCGCGTCGGGCGACCAGCGGCCCGCCGGGGCCGATCTTCGGCCTCCGTCTCGGACGCCGAGCGTGGTCACCGGTCCGTGTCGCCTCTACCCTCGACGATGATGCCTGCTCCCCGCCGGCTGGCCTTCGTCCCGGGCGTGGTGGCGCTCGCGCTGGTGGCCGCCGCCGGACCCGAAGCCGCGCCGCGCCCGCCCGAGCCCGGATCGCCGGACGCGATCCGCGCGGCCGCGGACGGTCCACAAGATGCCCCGCCCGTGGCACGCGCGGCCCCCGCGGCCCCCGCGCGTGCGCTCGCGACGCCGGACGCCCACGGCCGCCCACCCGGCTCCCCGCCCGGCTCGCTGTGCGACGACGCGATCGATCAGGTCGTCACCCCCGATGCGGCCTTCCGTGCCACCTGGGGCCTCGAGCCGTGGCACGCCCGCATGGTGCGGGTGGGCGGCCTGCCGATCCTCGGCTCCACTCGCCTGCCCGACGCGGCCCTGCGCGAGGCGGCGTGGGTGGTTCGGTCGATGACCCGTGCCCGGCCCGAGCTGCTGGCTCCGATCGCCGAGGCCCGGGTGCGGCTCGTGGTGATGAACCACGACGAGTTCACGAGCGACGTGCCCGAGCACCGGGACGTGGGGCCGCCCGCCTTCTGGGATCGCCGGGCCCGTGGTCTCGGCGCGACCCGCGCCCGGCCGGCGCTGTCGTGCGGGGTCGAGAACCTTCTCGGCTACGACGGCGATCCGTACGCGGGCGAGTCGATCCTCGTGCACGAGCTCGCCCACGCGGTGCACGAGTTCGCGCTCGCCGCGCTCGACCCCACGTTCGACCGCCGGCTCGCGGCCGCGTACGACGCCGCGATGGTCGAGGACCTCTGGCGGGGGACCTACGCCTCCACCAACGCGCACGAGTACTTCGCCGAGGGCGTGCAGGCATACTTCGACACCAATCGTGCGGAGGACCGCGAGCACAACGACGTCGACACCCGCGAGGAGCTGCACGTCCACGACCCGCGGCTCTTCGCGCTGATCGACGAGGCGTTCGCCGGCAATCCGTGGCGCTACCGGCCGCCGTCGGCGCGGCCCCGGGCCGTGCACCTGCGGGCCGGCCGCGAGGCAGACGACGCGACGCCGCCTCGCTTCGAGTGGCCCGACCGCGTGATCGCCGCGTTCGAGGCCCACCGCGCCCGCACGCGCCGCACGTACGTCCCGCTGGAGGTCCACGAGATCGGCGGCGGCGCGGCCCCCACGCCCTCGCGCAGCGGGGGCGAGAAGACCCGCATCCGGTTCGTGAACCGCACCGGCGGATCGCTGCGGCTCGCGTGGATCGACACGCTCGGCGCGCCGCGCACCTACGGCTGGGTCCGCACCCGCGGGCACCACGACCAGCCGACGTTCGCCGGCCACGTGTGGCTGCTGATGGACGGAACGGGGCGGCCGGTCGCGTGGACGGTGGCGGGCGATCGTCGAGGCCGCGCCGTCATCGGCGAGGCGGACGACGAGGGCGAGGCGGGCGCCGCGGATCCCGACGGCCTCATGCCGCCGTCGCGGCGCTGAGCGCCGCCGTCTCGGCGTCCCGGGCGGCGGACGGGCGAGGCACCGCGTGCCTCAGAACCGGATCGACGCCGTGATCGCGGCCACCGGCTGCGGGTCGGCGTCCTCCTCGAACAGCGTGACGCCGTCGTCGTCCTCGATCGTGAGCTGGTTCGCGAACCGAACGCCGCCGACGGCCGAGATGCGAATCGACGGCCTCGGCGTCCAGCGCAGGCCGGCGACGAGGCCGAATCCCTCCTCCTCGCCCACGCCCTCGGGCGCGACGCCTTCGTCGTCGAGCCGGAAGCGCTCGGACTCGTAGCGGGCGGCCAGCAGCACCTCGAGCTCGTCGCTCGCCCGCCAGCCGAGCTCCAGGCCCGGGCCGCGGGTCGCGCCGGTGCCGCCGCCGGTGCGGAGGGTGAGGTCGTCGCGGATCCGCCAGTCGACGATGATCACCGGGAAGACGTCGACGTCGCCCTCGATCTCGCTGAAGACGCCCACGCCCGGGCCGATCGTCAGCCGCTCGTCGACCCGGTAGCCGAGGCCGAGGAAGCCGCCCACGCTCAGGCCGTCCTCGAGGTCCGCCCCGTCCTCGGCCGCGAACCGCAGGACGGGACCGCCGAAGAACGACCAGCCGTCGTCGAGGCGGCGCCGCAGCAGGGCGCTGAAGGCGACCTGCTGGACGTCCTCCCACGGATCGAGCTCGCCGAGGCCGCCGCTGCCGCTGAAGTCGTACTGGTCGAGGATGTACGACGCGCCGAACGACCACTGCGTCCGCTCGTCCTGGTTCCAGGTGATCTCGGGCTCGACGACGAACGACGTGACGTCGTAGTCGGCCCCGCCGTCGAGCTCGGTCTCGTAGCGGTGCGCCCCGGCGAAGGTCAGGCGGAACTCGAGCCGGTCGTCGCCGAGGTCGGTGGGAGGGCCGTTCGTGCCGTCCGCCGCGGGCGCGGCCGCATCGGCTCCCGGCTCGGGCGTCGTCGTGCCGTCCACCGGCTGGGCGGCGGCGACGGGAAGGGCGAGGGCGGCGAGACCGGCGCCGCCGACGGCGGCGGCGCGGGTGACGAGGGAACGCGGGGATCGCGGCATGGGGACGCCTCCGTGCGGATCGGGTCGGGCGGATGGTACGCCCCCCGCGCCGCGCGCACGAACGCGGCCCGCGGGGAGCGTGGTCGCTCGCCGGGGGCCGCGTCGTCGCGCCCGGGTGATCCCTCGTCGCGGCCGGGGCCGCGACCGGGTCATCGGCCGGTGAAGAACTTCTTGAAGGCGTGCACCGTCACCGCGCGGCCCATCGCCGCGATCGACTCGGTGAGCGGGATCTCCTTCGGGCAGACCTTGACGCAGTTCTGGGCGTTGCCGCAGTCGTTCACGCCGCCCGGGCCCATCAGGGCGTCGAGGCGGGCGTCGGACTTGACCTTGCCCGTCCCGTGCTCGTTGAAGAGCCGGGCCTGGCTGATCGGGGCGGCGCCGATGAACGCGCTGTCCCAGTCGGCGGGGTTCTCCTGGAGCTGGTACTGCGGGCACGCCTCGAGGCAGCAGCCGCAGCTCATGCAGGTCGAGAGCTTGTAGCGCATCTGCTGGTGCTCGGGCGACTCCTTCGGCCCCTTGCCCAGGTCGTAGGTGCCGTCGATCGGGACCCACGCCTCGACCCGCTTGAGGTCCTGGAAGAATCGCTCGCGGTCGACCGCGAGATCGCGGACCACCGGGAACTTGCTCATCGGCTCGAGCGTGATCATGTCGCCGTCGTTCGGGGCGTACTCGTCCACGAGGCAGGAGCACGACTGGCGCACCTGGCCGTTGATGACCATGGTGCAGGAGCCGCAGACCTCCTCGAGGCAGCCGGAGTCGTACACGATCGGCGTCGAGTCCTTGCCGTCGCGCGTGGTCGGGTTCGCGGCGATCCACTGCAGGCAGCTGATGACGTTGGCGTTGGGCTCGACGGGGACGTCGAACTCCTCCCAGCGGGCGAGCCCGTCCGGGCCGTCCTGGCGGCGGACCTTGAAGCGGACGGTGCGGCTGCCGTCGCGGGCGACGGGGGTGTCGGTGTTGGCGACCATGGATCCTGCCGTGCTGTCTCCGGCCGCGGGGGCCGGCGGGGTCGAGTCGGGGGCGACCAAGGGGCCCGGACGCCCCTCCGATGCACCGCAACGGTAGGCGAACGTGCCGCGGGGGGAAACCCGGAGAGGGCCCGGCGGAGCGGAGCGGGCCGCGGGCGTCGAGGTCTGCCGGTGTCGGCGCCGGCCTGGGGTCTGGCGCGGGGTCCGGCCGACCGGCGGCTGCCGGACGGCCGGCGGTCCCCGCGGTGGAGGGGCGGCGCCGCGGCGGAGTCGCGGCGGACGGACGGCGCCGCTGGCGCCGGTCGTGCGGCGGGGTTCGGGTCGCGGCCGGGTGCGACGGGCGGCGGCGGGCTCGGCCCGCTCGCGGCCGCGGGGGCGGCGAGTCGATCCCGTGACGGAGGGGCCGCGGGTAGCCTGCGCCCCCGGCGGTCCGGCGCCGCGGTCCCGACCGGGCCGCCGCGCGACCGGCGGCCCCGCCCGCTGCGACCCCTGCCGCGTCCCCCCGCGCGTCTCGCCGACCGCGTCACCCCCGTCTCGCTCCTCCGTCCCGCCGCCCGACCCATGCCGCCCCTGCTGAAGCTCCTGCGACCCGGCGACTGGACGAAGAACGTCTTCGTCCTGCCCGCGTTCGTCTTCGCCCTGCCCGGCCTGCTCGCCGTGGGGACGCCGACGGACGAGCTGGTGATCCTCGCCCTGGACACGGTGGTGGCGTTCGTGTGCTTCTCGCTGATCGCCTCGGGCTTCTACTGCCTCAACGACGTCCTCGACGCGGAGAAGGACCGGCAGCACCCGGTCAAGCGGAAGCGGCCGGTGGCCAGCGGGGCGGTTCGCCCGAACACCGCGGTCGCCACCGGACTCGCCCTGATCGCCGCGTCCATCGGCCTCGGACTGGCCATGCGGCCCGGCTTCGCGGTGGTCCTCGTCGCCTACGCGGCGCTCCAGCTGGCCTACAACGGCGGGCTGAAGCGGGTGCTGTTCGTGGACGTGGTCGGCCTCGCCATCGGCTTCGCCCTGCGGGCGGTGGGCGGGGCGGTGGCGATCGACGTGCCCATCTCCGCGTGGCTGCTGCTCTGCGTCTTCTTCCTGTGCCTCTACCTCGGCTTCATCAAGCGGCTGTGCGACCTCTCCAGCGCCGCCGCCGCGGGCCGCGGCGACTGGCGGAGCCCGGCCGGCTACGACGACCGCATCGAGCTCAACTGGCTGCTGGGGATGAGCGCGGTCCTCGCGATCGTGACGTACCTCATGTACGCGCTGAGCGAGCACGCATGGGCGCTCTTCGGGTCACGGGCCACCGGGTTCGCCCTGCTCAGTCCGCTGGTGATGGTCGCGATCCACCGCTTCTACCGGCGGGCGAGCCGGGGCACCTCGGACAGTCCGCTCTCGGCCCTGCGCGAGGACCGCGCGGTGCTCGCCGCGGTGACGCTGTTCGCGGTCGGCACGCTGGTGATCCTGTTCGTGCCGCCGGTGCAGACCGCGCTCGACATGGTCTTCGTCGCGGGGATGGACCCGCCCGCGGCGGGCACGGGCGCGGGCTTGGGCGCGGGCACGGGGACGGGCATGGGCCCCGAGGACGCGGGAGACCGGCCGTGACCGAGACGGGCCGCGGGGCCTCGGCCGCGACGCGGCACCGGGCACCGGCCGAGGAACGGGCCGCGGGACGGGCCGCGGAAGGGTCCGCGGAAGAGGCCGCGGAAGGGGCCGCGGGACGGGCCGACGGCCGAGGGCGCTGGATCGCGGCCGCCCTCGCCCTCGCCGCCGTGTTCGCCCTGCTCGTCCTGCCGCCGATCGCGACCGGGGCCGGCGGAACGAGCGAGGCGAAGGACCAGGCCCGCTTCCACCTGCCCACGATCCGGACGCTGGCCGAGCAGCTGCCGGCCCCGGACCTCGTGCACCTGCAGTCGGCCACGGCCCCGGGCTACCACCTGGTGCTGGCGACGGTCGCGCGGGCGGGGCTCGACTCGGAGCGGGCGTTGCGGGCGGTGGCGTCGCTCGCGTCACTGGCGATGCTGCTCGTGGCGTGGGGCGTGGCCGCCCGCCGGGCCGGGCCGTGGACGGGGCTGCTGCTCGTCGCCCCGCTCGTCCTCTCGTCGTACGTCCTCGGGGCGGCGATCTGGCTGACCACCGACAACGCGGCGCTGCTGTTCGTCCTCGGGGCGGTCGCCCTCGGCCTCGCGCCGACCGGGCCCCGGCGGCTGGCGGCGGCCGGGCTGCTGGTCGGCCTCGCGGTCTGGACGCGGCAGATCCACGCGTGGGCGGCGATCGTGCCGGCGGCGGGCCTCGTGGCGGCGTGGCGGCGGCGACCGCCGGGGCGAGCGGGCGGGCCGGACGACGTGCGGCCGTGGGACCGCTGGCGGGCGGCGGAACGGGCCGCGGTGGCGGCGGCCGTGGTGCTGCCCGCGGCGGTGGTGGGCCTGCTCGTCGCGCTGTGGGGCGGGCTGGTGCCGCCGGCCCTCGCGGACTACCACGACCGCGGGATCCGCTGGGCCCAGCCGGTCCTCACCCTCGCGCTGCTCGGCGGCTTCGGGGCGTTCTTCGCTCCGGTGCTCGTCGCCCCTGGGTCCGGACGCGATCGCGGGCCGCTGCTCGTCGCCGCGCTCGTCGCGGGGCTCGCGGCCCTGCCGCCGACGTCGTGGGCCCCCGACGCGGGCCGATGGGGCGGGGCGATCTGGGAGCTGGTGCGGCGGACGCCCGCCCCCGGCGACCGCTCGCTCGTCCTCGTCGCCGGGGCGGCGGTGGGGGCGTGGGTGCTGGTGCACGCGGCCCGCCGCCTGCGGGCCTGCGGCCGGGGCTGGGACGCCGCGCTCCTCGGCCTGTCGCTCGCGGGCTGGACCGCGGCCCACTGCCTCAACGCGCAGACGTGGCAGCGGTACGCCGAGCCCCTGCTGCTGGTCGGGCTGGCGTGGGCCGCGGCGACGGTGCTGCGTGCCTCGGCGGCGCAGGACGGCGACGAGGCGACTCGGGTCCCGCCGCGGTGGTGGCTCGGGCCCGCGGTCCTGACGCTCGGCCAGGCCGGGCTGCTCGGCCTGACGCTCGTGCGGCCGCTGCTGGGGGGCTGAGCGCGGACGCAACGGCCTCGGACGCGGTCGTATGCCGCCCGTGCAGGGCCACGGACGCGGGTGGCGAGGATCCGCGGCGGTCCGTGGCGGTCCGCGGCGGGCGTTCGGCGGGCCCCGCGGCGGGAGACCCCGGCATACGCTCGGGAAGCCGTTGCCCGGGGCCGGGGTCTCGACCGGGTCCCGGCCATGACGTCCTCGCGGAGCCGCCCCGTGCCCAGCCTCGCCTTCCTCGCGTCCGCCGTCCTCGCGGTCCTCGCCGCCTTCTCGACGGGGCCGCCTGCGCCGCCTGCGCCGCCTGCACCGCCTGCGGGCGGGAACGAGGCGCCGCCCCCGCCGGGCACGGGCGACGCGGCGCGACCGGGCGGAGCGGCGCACGCCCCGCCGGCGACGCCGCCCGCGGCCGCTCCCGGCGCCACCGACGCCGATGGTCCCGACGCCGCCGACGCCGCCGACCCCGCCCGTGCGATCCTCGAGCGGGCGGAGGCGGCGACCGAGGGCATGAAGCGATTCCGGGCCGACCTGCGCTACATCGTGGAGGACGTTCTCGAGGGCCGCGTGACCGCCCGCAGCGGCCGCCTGCTCTACGAGCGGTTGCCGGGCGATGCGGGCGGCGACCGCCTGGCGGTCGTCTTCACGTCGATCACCGAGAACGCCCGTCGTCGCAGCCGCGACCGGCACTATGCGATCCAGGGCCGCTGGCTGGCGGAGGTCGACCGCGAGTCGCGCGTCTTCGTCAAGCGGTCGATCGCCCCGCCCGGCGAGCGCTTCGACCCCTTCGACCTCGGCACCGGCGGCTTCCCGCTGCCGGTGGGGCAGGATCCCGACGAGGTGCTCGCCCAGTTCGCGGCCGAGCCGGCCGACCTGCCCGCGGACGGTCTGCTCGCCCGACTGCCCCGCGAGCGGGTCGAGGGCGTGCGGCTGGTGCCGCGGCCGGACACCGAGCTCGCCGACGACCTCGACGAGCTCGAGGTGTTCCACGATCGCGAGACCGGCATCCCGCTCGGCATCCGCGTGGGCAAGGGGGCCAAGGTCGAGACGGTGATCCTGACGGAGCTCGAGCGGGACCCCGCGTTCACCGAGGACGAGCTGGTCCGCCTCAGCGTGGACCCGCCGTCGGAGCGCGGCTGGAGCGTGGACATCCGCTGAGCCGGCGTGCGGCCGGCGGCTCGCGGCGTGCGGCGTGCGGCGTGCGGTTCGGGGCTCGCGTCTCGAGGCGTGCGCCGGGCGGTTCGCGCGAGGCGGCCCGCGCCGGGCGGTGCGTGCGGGCGGCCCCGTGGGCCGAACGTCCGGGAGACGTCGGCCCGGCGACCGGCCCGGCGACCGGCCCGGCGACCGGCCCGGCGAGTGGGGCGATGCACTCCGGTCGTCGCGGATGCGGGGCCCGGCCGGACGACGGCTCGTTCGACCGGGGCCGAACGTAGGCTTGTGCTGATCGCGTGCGGCCTCGTGTCACCCCCCGTCGGGCGGCGCGGGCCCGTCGTCGTCCGCCTCCCGAGGAGCCCGCCCATGGCCGCCCCGACCCGCCCCGATCGTCCGACCGCTCCGGGACGCCGACGAGCCGGACGCATCGCCGCCCGCGTGCTCGCGGGGGCCGCGGCGGCGGTCCCGGCCCTGATCACGGGGCCGGCGGTCGCCCAGCCGGGACAGCGCCCGCTCGTCCCCGAGGCGTTCCCGCTCGACGCCGCGGTGCGCTCGGCCCTCGACGTCGACTGGCTCACCGACGAGGAGCGGGCCGCCCTGCGGACGTTCCACGGGCAGTGGACGCACGAGGACCTCGCCGAGCCGCGGCGGGCGGCGTTCGTCGCGGCGGAACGGCTGGACGCCGACGATCCGGCGCTGGCCGATCCGTCGGTGTCGCCGGCCGTGCGGGCGGAGGTTCTGATGCGCGTCGGCCGCGTCGACGCGGCGCGCGACCTGCTCGCCGGCCTCGAGTCGCCCGGGGCGGCGGAGCTGCGCCTGCACGCCGAAGCGCTCGCGCTGCTCGGCCGCCACGATGCGGCCCTGGACGTGCTGGATCGCATGGCCCGGCTCGTGCCCGCCGCGATGGAGGCCGAGCGGCCGGCCGACCTCGTCGCCATCGCCCGCGGCCGGATGCTCGCGGGCACCATCGAGGGGGCGCCGGCCGGCACCTGGCGCGACGTCGTCTCGCTGCTGTCGCGGGTGCACCAGCAGCTCGACCGGCTGCACTGGCCCGCACTGGTGGCCGAGGGCGACCTGCTCGCGGCCAAGCACCGCACGATGGCGGCGGTCGAGGCGTACCACGCGGCCCTCGCCCTCAACCCGCGCTCGGCCGAGGCGTGGTATGGCCTCGGTCGGCTCGCCCTCCGCCGCTTCGACTTCGGCGGCGCCGCCCGCGCGGCCACGAACCTGATGGGCCTGCGGCCCGGCCACCCGTGGGCCCAGCTCCTGCTCGCCGAGACGCGGCTGATCCAGGACGACCCCGACGGCGCGGCCGAGATCCTCGACCGCACCCTCGCGGCCCATCCGGGCCAGCGCGAGGCGATGGCGCTCCGCACCGCCGCCGCCGCGATGCGGTACGACGAGGCCGAGCTCGCGGGTGCCCTCGCGGCGTGGGACGCGGTCGCCCCCGGAGCCCCGCACGCCCGCACGCAGGCCGGCCGGTACCTCTCGCTGTTCCGGCAGTACGACGACGCCCGCCCGATGCTCCGGGCCGCGATCGACCAGCTGCCGGGGTGGAGCGAGCCGCGGCTGCTGCTGGGGCTCATGGAGATGCAGGCCGGCCGCGACGACCTCGCGGCGGCGGTGCTGCGGGAGGCGGCCCGGCTCGATCCCTTCAACGCCCGGCTCGCCAACAGCCTCGCCCTGGTCGAGGAGCTGGAGAACTACGCCGTCCTGGAGACCGAGCACTTCCTCGTGCGGTACCGCGACGGGGAGGACCGCGTCCTCGCCGAGATGATGGCCGGGCCCCTCGAGGCGATGCACGCCGACATCGCGGGCCGCTTCCGCACCGCCCTCGACCGCAAGACGATCGTCGAGCTGATGCCGGACCACGCCCGGTTCGCGGTGCGGATCACCGGCATGCCGCGGATCTTCACCATCGCGGCGTGCACCGGGCCCGTCATCGCGATGGAGGTGCCGCGCGACGGGCCGCGCTCGCGGCACTCGGGGCCCTTCGACTGGATCCGCGTGATGCGGCACGAGTACACGCACACGGTGACGCTCGCGGCCACCGACAACCGCATTCCGCACTGGCTGACCGAGGGAGCGGCGGTGGCGATGGAGCAGGCCCCGCGCACGTGGTCCGACTGCGTGATGCTCGCGAGCGCCCACCGGCACGGCGAGCTCTTCACGCTCGACGAGATCAAGTGGGGCTTCGTGCGGCCGCGCACGCCGCGCGAGCGGGCCCTCGCCTACGCCCAGTCCGAGTGGATGCTCGAGTTCATGACCGAGCGGTGGGGCGAGGACGCGGTGATCGAGCTGCTGCGGCAGTACCGCGCCGGCGCCCGCGAGGCCGAGGCGATCGAGGCCGCGCTCGGCACCGGCCGCGAGGCGTTCTACGAGCGGTTCGTCGCGTGGGCGGGCGAGCAGGTGAAGGCCTGGGGCCTCGCCCACGAGCCGAGCGTGCGCGAGCTCGTGGCGTCCCGCGCCGGCGCCCGGCTCGTCGAGGTGCCCGACGAGGCGGCCGACGGTCCACGGTCGACCATGGACACCACGCCCCTGGACGAGGGCGAGGCGGGCGAGGTCGGCGGCGGCGGCGCCGCGGGCGGGGGGGCCATGCCTCCGACGCCGCCCGCGCCCGGGCCGGGCGACGAGCCGGCGAACGGCGGAGACGCCGACGCCGCGGGCGAGCCCGAGCGAGGCCCGGCGGTGAGCGCCCCGACCCGTCCCGAGCTCGACGAGGCGCTGCTCGCGGCACTGCTGCGCGAGCACCCGGACCATCCCGACCTGCTGCGGATCGACCTGCAGCGGCGGGTCGACGCCGAGGAGCCGGTCGCCGGCGATCTGGCCGCGGACCTTCGGCGCTACGCCGAGCTTCGGCCGCTCGATCCCTTCCCGCACCGCGTCCTCGCGGCGGCGCTGCTGGAGAGCGATCGTCCCGCCGACGCGGTCCCGCACCTCGAGTTCCTCGACGCCCGTGAGCTGCGCAACGGCGCCCTCGCCCGGCGACTCGCGGAGCTGCACCGCGCCGAACGGCGACTCGTCGAGGCCGCCCGGGCGGCGGAACGGGCGGTGAGCTTCGACCCCTACGACGCGCCGAGCCGCGAGCTCGCCGCCGCCATCGCGGTGGAGACCGGCGATCTCGCCCGCGCCCGCGGTCACATCGCGGCCCTCGTGCAGCTGGAGCCGGATCGCGAGCTCCACCAGCGGCGCCTCGAGGCCCTGGACGCGATGAGCGCCTCGCGCTCGGCGGCGGGCGACGGCTGACCGCCGGCGGCCGGCGGCCGGCGCCCGACCCCGCGGGCATCGCCTGAGGCAGCGGTCGGCGGGTGTCGTCCGACCTCGCGGCGGGCGGTCGCGAGCGGACTTGCCGCGCTCCGCGCGAGTCCCGCTCGCGGTGGACGCCTCGTGGATGAGCTCGCTTCCGCCCGGCGCCGACACGTTGCTCGTCACGAGCCTGCGCTCCGCCGAGGCCGAATTGGACGAATGGCGGCGACCGGGTTTCGTCCGACTGGTCAGCCTCGTAGATTCCCTCCCTGCAGCGGCCAAGGCTCGTGGAGAAAGACCGTTGGGCGCGTTGGAACGCCTTCCGAAGATCGTCGAAGCACCCGCGAGATCGACCCCTCGCGCGGCGTCCACGGCGACGGAAATGCGGGAATCGCACCCGGGCATGTCTCGGATCCATCAGTCGGGGAGCTCCCGTGTCCCACGATCACCCGCGTCATGACGTTCGGACGCCATTCGTCTCGCTCGTCATGGTGGACGACGACCCGGACCACGTCGCGCTCATCGGGCTGATGCTCGCCCGAGGGCTGCGGGCCCGGGGGCGGGCGGTGGACGTGCACGCGTTCGACCAGCCGGCGGCGGCGCGGGCGGCGCTGCCCGAGCTCGCGCCGGCGGTGGTCCTCCTCGATCAGAAGATGCCGGGGACCTCGGGGGTCGAGTGGGTGGCGTGCTTCGTGTCGGCGAACGCCGGTCCGGTCCTGATGTCCTCGTCGCACGTGACGGACGAGCTGCGGGCGGACGCACGGGCCTCGGGGGCGGCGGGATGCCTCGTCAAGCACGCGGTGGTCGAGGATCCGAGCGCGGCGTGCGACGTCATCGTCGCGGCCATCGAGGGGGACCGCGGCGCCGAGGCCACGGCCGCGCCGGACGTCGTGCCCGTGGAGCTCCGCCGGGACGACGGACGACCGTCCACCGGCTCGCCGCCCGTCGATGACGCCGCACGGCGCCCGGAGGCGGTGCTGCACGTCGCTTCCGACGCCGGGCGCCTGGTGCTTCGCAGCGGCCCTCGGCCGCGGTCACGAGCGGCGAGGAGCGCGACGGGAACCGGCTGAGCGGCGGGGCGCCCCGCAGCCGGGGCGGAGCGCCCGGCCCACCCGCCGGATCCACCGCGTTCGGACGTGGCGCGTCGACGCCGAGGCGCCCGCGCGTCGCGCACCGTCCAGCCCCGGGGGCCGCTCTCGCTCGCCTTCGGCTCGTCCGCGCGCTCGGCTCGCGGGACGCGCGACGGAGGCCACGCCCGCCCCCCGGAGCCGACGTCCATGCCCACCACCCTCGTCACCGGCGCGAACCGCGGCATCGGCCTCGAGCTCGCCCGCCGCCTCGCCGACGACGGACACGACGTCCTGGCCACCTGTCGCGATCCCCAGGGGGCGGAGGAGCTCCGTGCGCTCGCGGACGCCGCGTCGGTCGAGATCCTGACGCTCGAGGTCACCGATCCCGGCTCGGTCGCCGCCCTCGCCCACGCGGTCGGCGACCGGACGCTCGACGTCCTCGTCAACAACGCCGGCGTCAAGGGCGCGGAGCATCAGTCCGCCGCCGACGGCGTGGACCTCGACGACTGGGCGGACGTGCTCGCGGTGAACACGCTCGCGCCGGTCCGCCTCACGCTCGCCCTCCGCGGCCATCTCGCCCGCGCGCAACGGCCGCGAGTCGTCACGATCTCGAGCCAGATGGGCTCGCTCGAGAACGGCGGCCGCGGCTGGATCGCCTATCGCAGCTCGAAAGCGGCGGTGAACATGGCGATGCGGAACCTCGCGGCCGAGCTCGCCGGGGAGGGCATCATCGTGGTGCCGGTCCACCCGGGCTGGGTGCGCACCGACATGGGCGGCCCCGAGGCGGCGATCTCTCCCGGGGAGAGCGCCGCCGGCCTCGTGCGGCTGATCGACGGCCTGACGACGGAGCAGAGCGGCCGCTTCTGGACCTGGGAGGGCGTCGAGCACGCGTGGTGAGGGCGTGAGGCCGGCCTCGGCCCGGCAGCCCGGCGGCCCGGCGTCGCGACCGAGGCCCTACGAGCCCGTCGCCCCTCAGCCGTCCTCGCCTCGGCCGGTCGGCCATCCGCATTCGGGACAGCGCACCGAGCCGTCGCGCAACGCGCCGTGGTAGCCGCATCGCTGGCAGTCGCCGAGCGGGAACCTGAGCGTTCGCCCGCGATGTCCGGCCGTGACCGCGATGGCGCCGACGCCGATGAGCGCGGCGCCCATCGCCACCTGCACCAAGGGGTTGCCGACGACGCCGAGGTTCAACGCGTGTGCGAGCGCGAGTCCGACGCAGGTCGACGCTGCGGTGAGCACCAGCACGCCGCCGACCAGGCACGCCCATCCCATCACGACCAGGGCGTCATCGCGGATGCTCATGACGGTCGCGTACCGGCGGTCGGCGACGACCGCCTCGCCAGCCGCCGGGCGATCGCGTCGCCGAATCGCGGGAACGCCACCATCAGCCCGGCGCCGAGCCGCGTGCCGGTGCTCGTCCACACCTCGGGCCGCGGTCGGCGCAGGCACGCCACCACCGCCCGTGCAACCCGCTCGGGCGGCTGGGCGAGCCACCTCGCCGGGCCGCGGAGGCGATCGACGCCCGGGCCGCCCGCCGCCGCCACGTCGAAGAACTCCGTCCGCGTGGTCACGGGATGCACCGACGACACCGCGATGCCCGTGCCGCGGAGCTCGAGCCGCAGGCCGGTGGCGAGCGACGCCTGGGCTGCCTTGCTCGCGGCGTACGCGGCCGAGCCGGGCATCGTGAAGCGGGCGAGGCAGCTCGAGCACGAGAGCAGGTGACCGCGGCGTCCGCCGGCGTGCAGCTGCGTCGCCGCGGCCCGCAGCAGCCGGTGGGCGGCGAACACGTTGGTCGCGAAGAGCTCGTGCACCTGCCCGAGATCGGTGTCGAGGAGGTCGCGGTCGAGACCGAAGCCGGCGTTGGCGAACACCGCGTCGAGTCCGCCCGGCAGCGCGGCGGCCGCGGCGAGCAGCGCCTCGTCGGTCGCGGGATCGGTCACGTCGCCGACCACGAGCTCGGCCCGGCGCCCCGTTCCCCGCACGCGCGCCGCCACCGCCTCGAGCCGCTCGGCCCGGCGGGCGGCGAGGACGACGTCCATCCCCGCGCGGGCGCACGCCTCGGCGGTCGCGGCCCCGATGCCGCTGCTGGCCCCGGTGATCGCGATCGTCCGTCCCGAGAGGTCGGTCATGGCGGCGGACGATAGCCCCCCGGGGGGGGGTGATGCGTCGGGCGGCGACCCCGCGCCGTGCACGCCCGCATCGGCCGGCGGCGACCTGCATCGCCCCGCGTCGACGGTGCCGCACCGGCACTCGGTCCGCGTCCGCCGTGCGGCGACGGCTGGCCGCGTCGCTGGCCGGCTGAGGCCGGGGCCGCCCTGCATCGAGGGCGCCGCACCGGCTCGCGGCCCCGCGCCCGGCCGTCGCCGGATCGCCGATGGCCCGCGACCCGGCGTCCGTCCACAATGCCCGCATGGACGTCACCGACCTCGTCGCGTACCTCCGCGGGGCCGGCGGCCTGCCCCGGTCGCTGCCCGCCGATCCGATGCCCACGCTGCAGGCGTGGTACGAGGATGCCCGCACGCGCGGCGACGTGCCCAACCCGGACGCCATCGCGCTGGCCACCGCCGATGCGGAGGGCCGCCCCGACGTGCGCATCGTGCTCGCCCGCCGCCTCGACGCCGAGCGCGGCGGCCTCGTCTTCTACACCAACCGCGAGGGGGCCAAGGGGCGGCAGCTCGACGCGGTGGCCCGCGCGGCGGCCGTCTTCCACTGGGACCACCGCGAGCAGCAGGCCCGGCTCCGCGGCCCGGTCGAGCCGCTGACGGACGCCGAGAGCGACGCGTACTTCGCCGGCCGGCCGCTGCTCTCGCGTCTCGGCGCGTGGGCGAGCCGTCAGTCCGAGCCGCTGCCGGGACGCCTGGAGCTCGTGCGTGCCGTGCGCCGCGCGGCGCGTCGCCACGGGGTGTCGCTGCGGCAGGTGCTCCGAGAGGACGCCCCCGACGTGGCGATCCCGCGGCCGCCCCATTGGGGCGGCTACCGCCTGGTCGCCGAGGAGCTCGAGCTCTGGTGCGGCGTCCGCGGCCGGCTGCACGACCGCGCGCGCTGGACCCGTGCGGTGACCGTCGACGCCGACGGTGCGATCACGCCCGGCGCGTGGGCCGACGGCGCGCGGACGCGACTGTTTCCCTGACGAATCGACCATTCCGGCCATCGCGCAGGGCCCGTGGACCGCACGCCCACGGGGCGGCTCTGTTGGCGGATGCAGACCGATGCGCGATGCGCTCCTCGCCTCCTCATCCGGATCCGCGTCGATCGGCGGGCCCCGGCAGCGCTCGCCGGCCGTCATGCGGCGCCATCGTGTCGTCCCGGCCGTTTCGATCGATTCTCCTTTCGTGCGGCCTGCGGGCCCGCGGGATCTGGGAAAAACCGCAGATCCCGGGACGCGCTCTCAGCCGGGGAATCGTCTCGTCGATGTCGCAGCGGTACTCGGGTTCATCCCGGGAGACTCTGGGGCAACCATGGTCGAACGAACCGACACCTCGCGCATCCTCGCCGTCGTCGCCGTCGATGACGACGCGTCGCACCTGCAGCTGATCCGTCGCACGTTGATGGCGGCGTTCGAGCGTGATCCGCGGGAGCTCGTGGTGCAGTGCCATCAGTGCCCCGAGCGGGCGCTGGCCGAGCTGCCCGTGGCGGCGGAGGTCGTGATCCTGATGGATTACCGGCTCGGCGGCACCACCGGCATCCAGTGGCTGCCCGACTTCGTCCGCGAGGACGTGGGCCCCGTGCTGATGGTCACGAGCTCCGGCGACGAGAGCGTGGCCGCCGAGGCCTTCCGTGACGGGGCGTCGGACTACGTCAACAAGGACGAGCTCATCCAGGATCCGGAACGCGCCCGCCGCTCGATCGTCGAGGCGCTGCGACGGTACCGGATCGAGCGGACCAATCGCGACCTGCGCCGACGACTGAAGCAGGCGAACCAGGAGCTCGAGCGCAAGAACGAGCGGCTCGGCGCCCTGACCGACACCGCCCACCGGTTCGTCGACGACGTCGCGCACGAGTTCCGGACGCCGCTGGCGGTGATCAAGGAGTTCGCGGCCATCATCGACGACGGGCTCGGGGGCGACGTGACCGCGGCGCAGCACGAGTACCTCGCCTTCATCCGGACCGCGTCGCAGGATCTCGCCGACCTCGTGGACGACTTCCTCGACTCGGGGAAGCTGCAGGCCCGAACGCTCCGCGTGACGCGTCGTCGGTACGACATCCGCGAGATCCTCGAGGAGGTGCGCCCGCTGCTCGAGTCCAGGGCCCGAGCGCGCGGGGTGCCGATCGAGTTCGACGTCGCCGCGGACGCCGGCTCGATCTTCGTCGACGAGGAGAAGCTTCGCCGCATCCTCGTGAACCTCGTGGTCAATGCGCTGAAGTTCTCCTCCGCCGACGCTCCGGTCGTCGTCGAGGCGGCGCCGGTGGCGGACGGGCGGGTGCGGCTCGGCGTCCGCGACCAGGGGCCGGGCATGAGCCCCGAGGAGTGCGAGTCGCTGTTCGAGCGGTTCCGGCAGGGCGGCGAGGCCTGGCGAGTCGAGAGCCGCGGCTTCGGCCTCGGGCTCAACATCGTGCGCTCGCTCGCGGAGGTGAACCTCGCCCGGGTCGCGGTCGAGAGCGAGCTGGGGGCGGGCAGCTGCTTCACGGTCGACGTGCCGCGGTTCGACGTGCCCGCGATCGTGGACGCGTTCATCGAGATGTCCGGGAGGCGGCACGGCAAGGGCACGCTCAGCCTGTACCGGGTCGAGCCGCCGACCCCGGCCGCCGACGGCGAGCACGGGCTCGAGGACTTCGTCGCCTCGGTCTGTCATCCGCACGACCTGATCCTCCCCACCGCGGACGGCCGGGGCGTGCACGTGGTGCTCGAGACCGGGGAGCCCGAGGCCTGGCGACGCCGACTGCTCGCGGAGGCGTCGCGCGACCCGGAGTGGGCGGCGGCGAACGAGGGTGGACCGCCCCTCGACGCCGTGCATCTCGGCTCGTGGTTCGTGGGAGCGGCCCGGGCGCCGCTCGTCGATCTGCTTCGCACCCCGACGGAGCTCGCCCGTGCATCCTGAATCGGTCCTCATCGTCGACGACGAGCCGGCCCTCGCGATCGCCCTCCGCGCTCGCCTCGAGGCCGCCGGCTACGTCGTCCACCACGCCATCAACGGGCTCGCGGGGGTCGAGGCGGCGGTGCTGCACGATCCCGACGCCATCATCATGGACGTCCGCCTGCCGGACGTCGAGGGCTTCGAGGCGTGCGAGCGCATCCGCGCCCTGCCCGGCCTCGGCTCCGTCCCGGTGCTGTTCCTGTCCGCGTCCGCCCAGGAGGCGGCCCGTCGCCGGGCCCGCGAGGCCGGAGCGGACGAGTTCCTGTCCAAGCCGTACGACGCGGGCGACGTGATCGCGGCCGTCGAGCGGATCATCGCGCGGGCCGCCCCGCGCCGGAGGAGGGCTTCCGATGCGTCGGACGGATGAGTCGAAGGGGACGATCCTGATCGTCGACGACGACGAGGGCATCATTCGGGCGATCGAGACGCGGCTGCAGGCGTCGGGGTACCGATGTCGCTCCGCGCGGACGGGGGCGCAGGGGCGCGCGATCTTCGCCGAGGAGGCGATCGACGTCGTGATCACCGATCACAACATGCCGCTCGGTGACGGCGCGGCCCTGGCCGGCTCGATCCGGGAGGCCGGCGACGTGCCGATCATCGTGGTCACCGGGTTCGGGCAGTCGTGTCGTCGGGAGCTGGGCGACATGCCCGTCCTGGCGATCCTGGAGAAGCCCTTCGAGGCGAGCGAGCTGCTCGGCCTGATCGACGGGGCGCTGAGGCGAGCGGCCGACGGACAGCCGGCCTGAGGCATCACGGGCCGTGCGTCGGCGACCGGGGCGGGCGCCCCGGCGCCGGGCGGCGAAGCAGGGAGAGGGGGACACGATGACGATGGTGCTGGTGGCGGACGACAATCGCGGCATGCTCGAGGCGGTCCGCGTGCGGCTCGAGGCCGAGGGGTTCGAGGTGGTCACGGCCGGCGACGCCTACCAGGCGCTCGCCGTGGCCCGGCGGAGGCGGCCCGACGCCCTCGTCCTGGACATCGGGATGCCCGCGGGCTCGGGTCTCAGCGTGCTGGAGCGGCTCGGGGACGGGTCCGGCCCGCCGGCGCCGCCCGCGATCTGCATCACGGGCAGCGAGGATCCGGCGCTCGAGGAGGACGTGCGGCGTCTCGGGGGCTACGGACTGATCCGGAAGCCGTTCCCGGCGTCGACGCTCTGCGAGCTCGTGTGGGAGGCCATCGCCGACCGGGCCGGGGCCGAGGCGGTCTGACGGCCGGGGGCGGCGCATGCGGGACCGGGGCCAGCGGGGGGCGCGTCTCCCGGCCCACGGCGACGGCCGGCGTCCGGGCCGCCGCGCTCAGCCTCGGGCGGGAACGTTCAGGCCGCACCAGTACCGGCAGATCGACGCCCCCAGCTCGTCGAAGCCGCGGCCGTCGGTCGGCTTGACGATGTAGCTGTTGACGTGGTTCGCGTACGCCCGGCGGCGGTCGAGCTCGGCGTCGGAGGTGCTCAGGACGAGCACCGGGATGTCCGCGATCCGGGGATCCCGCTTGATGCGGGCGAGGACGTCCTGCCCGTCCATCAGCGGGATCTTGAGGTCGAGCAGGATCAGGTCGGGGCGATCGTCCGTCGACCCGGAGGCGACGCGGTCGAGGTGCGCGGCCGCCGCCTCGCCGTCGGTCAGCCGCGTCACGATCCGGCAGTGCGAGGACGCCGCGAACCCGCGCGAGATCAGGTAGGCGTGATCGTCGTCGTCCTCGATCAGCAGGATGCGGAGCGCTCGGTGCGTGGCGTCCGAGACCATGGGCGACCCCTTCGAAGTCTCGAGTCAGGCCGCCTTCGGCAGGGTGATGCGGAATCCGGCCCCGTCGGCCACGGTGTCGTCGTAGCGGGCCTTCCCCCCGCCGAGCTCGGCGATGCGGCGCACGATCGAGAGGCCGACGCCGGTGCCGCTGGTGGCGGCGGCGCCCCGCTCGAAGATGCTGAAGATCCGCTCCCGCTGCGCCTCGGGCACGCCCGGTCCGCTGTCGCCGACCAGCAGGTCGACCATGCCGTCCTCGCGGGCCTCGCTCCGGAGGACGATGGTCGGCGCCTCGGCGTCGCTCCCGTGACGGATCGCGTTGGCGACGAGGTTGTCGATCAGGGCGTGCAGGTCCCGCGGATCCGCGTGCACCTCGAGGTTCGTCGGGGCGTGGTCGACCACGATCCCGAGGACCTGCAGCTCGGGGGCGTACTGCTCGAGGATGTTGCCGATGACCTCGTCGATCGAGCAGGCGGTCGTGGAGTGGGCCGCCCGGCCGACGCGGCCGTACTCGAGCAGGTCGCTGATCATGCCCTGCATTCGGTCGGCGGCGGCGTCGATGCGGTCGATCGCCTCCACGGCCTCGTCCATGCGACCCGCGGCGATGTCCTCGCGCAGGTACTTGGCGAGGCCCCGGATGCTGACCACCGGGGACCGCAGATCGTGCGAGGCGGTCATCAGGAACTGCTCGAGCTCGCGCGCGTTGGCCAGGGCGAGCTGCTCGGCCCGCTTCAGGGCGGTGATGTCGGTGTGGGAGCCGAGCATGCGGCGGGCCTTTCCCGCCTCGTCCCGGACCGCCATGCCCCGGCACCGCACCCAGACGGTGGATCCGTCGGCGTGACGGAAGCGCACGAGCTGCTCGAACGGGTGATCCGCGTCCTCGCAGTGATGCTGCAGATCGGCCATGATCTGCGCGACGTCCTCGGGATGCGCGAGCTCCTGCCAGGCCTCGGGCCGATGCGGCCGGCTCGCGGGGTCGATGCCCAGCGTGGTCCAGAGCGCGTCGCTCATCCACTCGTGCTCGGGCTGCTCGAGGTCCCAGTACCAGAGACCGTCGAGCGAGGCGGACTCGATGAAGCGCAGGATCTGCGGGTCCGAGCCGATCAGGCCGCGAAGCTCTTCCTCGAGGTAGTGACTCATGGTGACCTCCGAACGACTCCCGCCGCGCGGTCTGCGCAGCGACAGCCGGAGTGGGATCGGCGCGAACCCACGCCGATCTGATCCCCGAGTCCGGGAAAACCATGAATCGGCGGAAACAGGCACCCGTGGGTGCGCCTCCGCCGGCAGGCTCAGATCGTCGCCTCCGTCACCCGGAGGATCTCCTCCACGGTGGTGATGCCGTCCCGCACCTTGGCGAACCCGTCCTCGCGCAGGGACACCATGCCGCGCTCGCTGCACATGCGGCGGAACTCGGTCACGTTCGGGTTGCCGGCGGTCGCGTCGCGGAGGTGGTCGTCGAGGACGAGCAGCTCGTAGAGGCCCTGGCGGCCGGAGTAGCCGGTCTGGCGACACTTGCCGCACCCCTTGCCCTTGGCCATCGTCTCGCCGTTCACGCCGTGCATGACGAGGAAGTCGCGCATCTCCTCGGGCACCGGCACCTGCTCGATGCAGTGCCGGCAGATGCGGCGGACCAGGCGCTGGGCGAGCACCGCGTTCACCGCCGCGGCGGCGAGGAACGGCTCGATGCCCATGTTGATGAGGCGCGTGACCGACGACGGGGCGTCGTTGGTGTGGAGCGTCGAGAGCACGAGGTGGCCGGTCATCGCGGCCTGGGTCGCGGTGGTCGCGGTCTCGAGGTCGCGGATCTCGCCCACCATCACGATGTCCGGGTCCTGTCGCAGCAGCGCCTTGAGCGCCTTGGCGAAGTTCATCCCGATCATGTTGTGGGTCTGGATCTGCGTGATCCCGTCGAGGTTGTACTCGACCGGATCCTCCACCGTCGAGATGTTGAGCTTGCTGCGGTCGAGCTGCTGCAGCGAGGCGTAGAGCGTCGTCGTCTTGCCCGACCCGGTGGGGCCGGTGACGAGGATGATGCCGTGCGGCTGGGCGATCTGGTTCTTCCAGATCGTCAGCGTGTCCTCGCCGAAGCCGAGCTGGTCGAGGGTGACCTTGATCGCCCGGTTGTCGAGGATGCGCATCACGGTCTTCTCGCCCTTGGGCGTGGGGACCGTCGACACGCGGAGGTCGAGCTGCCGTCCGTTCAGGATCACGCGGATGCGGCCGTCCTGCGGCAGGCGACGCTCGGCGATGTCCAGGTTGGACATGATCTTGAGACGCGAGGTGATCGCGGCGTGCTTCTTCTTCGGGAAGTGCATCATCTCGAAGAGGATGCCGTCGATGCGGAACCGGACCTTGGTGCGGTTCTCCTCCGGCTCGATGTGGATGTCCGACGCACCCTCCTTGACCGCGGTCTGGATGATGTGGTTCACCAGGCGGACGGTGGGGGAGGCCTCGGCGTCGTCGACGTCGGCCGACTCCTCCTTCTGCTCGACGACCTCGACGTCGTCCTCGTCGACGTCGGAGAGGAGGTCGTCCATCGCGAACTCGTCCTCGCCGTCGTCCTCCTTCAGTGCCTCGAGCTTGGCGCGGATGTCCGCCGCCGGCACGAGCACGTGCTTGATGGAGACCACGCCGAGGCGGCGCTTGACGTCGTCGAGGAGGAAGACGTCGTCGGGACTGGCGGTGCCGACGACCAGTCGCTTGCCTTCCCGGCGCAGCGGCATCACCAGGGACGACTCGCAGAAGTCGGTCCCCAGCCTGTTGAAGTGCTTGTGGTCGATCGAGTCCGGCTCCTCCGCGTCGATCCGCTCGAAGGGCAGCCGGTTCGCCTCGGCGACCACCCGCTGGATCGCCGACTCGTCGACGCCGAGGCCGACCAGCACGCTGCAGAGGCCGGCGCCGGGACTCTGCTTCTGCATGCGGCGCAGCGTCTCGAGCTGCTCGCTGTCGATGACGTTGCGCTCGAGGAGGACCTCGCCGAGGTCGTCGCCGGGGCCGATCGGGCGGAAGCCGCCCTCGTCGCCACCCACCGGCACGATCGCGTCGGTGGGGATGATCTCCTCGAGGCCGTCGGTCGGCCGGAGGCGGACCGGGTCGGCCCCGCGCTCGGCCGATCCGGTGTCGACCGAGTCGCCGAGGCCGCCGCCGGTGAGGTCCGGCGGCCGCGGGATCTCGCGCGGGTCCTGGCGGACGAACGGCCGGTTCGGATCGTCGCTCGGTCGGGCGCCCGGGGTCGCCGGCGTCCGTGCGTCCTCCGGCGAGGGCTCGCGCGGGGCGTCGGGATCCGGCTCCCCCAGGTCCCGCATCAGGTCGTCGATGTCGAACTTGCCCACGTCGTCGATCTCCCGGTGCGTGCCGCCCGGGACTCCTTCCCGGCGGCGTGGGGTCCGGCCGCGGCGGGCTCCCCTCCATCCCGCCGCGGCCCGTGCGGCGTTCGCGCTCGCGTCGCCTGCTCGGCCCTCAGCGTCGCGGTCGCGGGCGGCGGCCCGACGGGCGACGCGGGCGATCGGAGGAGCCGCCGATCTCCATCGTGCGGAGGACGCGCACCGGCTCGCGGAGGAACCCGTCGTCGAGCTCGAGCGTCACGCCGCCGCGCCCGATCTCCGTGATGGTGAAGGTCCAGTCGTCGACCTCGACGAGGTCGCCGACGCGGACCACGGAACCGTCGATGATCGCCACCGGGCTCGAGCCCGAGAGCACCGAGGACACCACGATGCGCTCGGCCGCCCGCTCGATCATGGCCCGGCGCTTGCGCCGCTCCTCCTCGGGATCGACCTCGACCGTCGCGACCTCCGCGACCTCCTCCGCCTGGTCGTCCACGCCCTCGATGAGGAAGGGGTTCTTCTGCACGTCGGGCAGCGGCACCTGCTTCTCGGTGGGATCGTCCGCGAGCCGGAAGACGACGTCCGTGCCCTCGTCCTCGTCGGACTGCTTCTCGAAGAGCTCGTTGATGCCCTTCTGGACGATGAGCCGCGCTTCCGAGGTGCCTTCGTCCGCGGAGGCGGTGGCCACGAGCCGCATCGACCAGATGCCGCCCGCGGCCGCGAGGAGGATGATGCCGAGCACGACGATGGTGGTGTTGATCGACCGTCCGCCGCCGCTCGCGCCGCTGAGCTCGCCGGCGAAGCCGGTCGGGCCGCCGGCGGCGTCCGGGGCGTCGGGCGACGCGACGTCGAGCTCGCCGTGCTCATCGTCGAAGGGTGCCAGCTGGTTGCCGTTCATCAACCCTGCTCCATGGGGGCACTCAGCCCGTTGCGCGGCTGGAAGTAGATCGAGAGCGTGAACTCGGCCTTCATGGTCCCGGTGACGGATCCACCGTCGGCGGCGCGCGTCTCGAGGCGCTCGAGCATCATGTCGTGGACGCGGGTGATCCGCGGCAGGTTCTCGAGCTCGAGGAGGAATCGGTAGAAGCCGTCGAAGTCGCCCTCGACCACCATCACGAGGGGCAGCTCCCGGTAGAGTCCCTCGTTCTGCACCTTCTCGGTCTTGACGCTCTTGACCGTGAGGCCGTTGCCCACCGTCACCTGCCAGACCTGGTCGAGGATCTGGTCCACGTTGCGCTCGGTGGGCAGCTTGCCCTCGATCATCGAGATGAGCTCGCGCCCCTCCTCGATGGCCTCGCCGATGGATCCGAGCTCCTCCGGAAGGCGCTCGAGCTGCACCAGCTCGGCCTCCTTCTCGCGGATCTCCTCCATCGCCGCCTCGATCCGCTCGTTGTGCGGACGGAAGACGTAGAGGAGCGAGGCGGCCGGGACCGCGACGAGGACGACGAGGAAGATCAGCTCGCGCAGTCCGAACTTCACTGGGCACCTCCGGTCGAGGGCGCCGCGAAGATGCCGCGGCGCTGGAGCGGGTTCCGGGACGCGTCGCGCGGCCGGGCGAGCGGATCCACCTCGCGGACGTCCGCTTCGGGATCCAGCTTCATCGTGATGCGGAACTCGCGGAGCATGACGTTCTCGATCGACGTCTCCTCGGAGTAGTCGAGGGTCACGTCCTGCATCAGCGGATAGCGATTGAGCTCGGCGAGGAAGCGGGCCACGTCGCGGTCCGTCGGGGCGACGCCCACGAGGCCGATGTCGACGAGGTACCGCGGGGCCTGCACCGTGATCCGGCCCTCGGCCGCGGCCTCGGCCCGCGTCTGGCCCCGCGAGGGGGCGAGGCGGCCGGAGCCGCTGGTCGGCTGGTCGGCGGCCTCGGTGCGCTGGATCGTGCGGAGCTTCTCGCTCTCGAGCTCGAACTCGAGGAGGCTCACCTGGGCCGGCATGCGGTTGATCAGCTCGGCGAGCAGGATCGAGCGCGGCACCCGCTCCACGAGGGCGGCCGCGAGCTCGGCCCGCTCGAGCATGATGCCCTTCTGCTCCTGCAGCTGTCGGAGCTGCTCGATGTTGACCGCGGCCTCGGCGTAGCGGGCGTCGATGGCGGCCTTCTGCTGCTCGACCTCCGCGGAGCGTCGCGTGGTGACGAGGAAGGCCACGAAGGTGCCGAACATCACGACCGCGAAGAGGGCGAGACAGATCACGTTCGTGACCGCCTGCTTCTTGCGGTTGACGTATTCCTCGGGCAGGAAGGTGCTGGTGCCGCTCATGGTCGTCTCACAGGTCGGTGGGAGCCTGGCTCAGGCCGCACGCCACGGCCCAGCCGGGCTGCGGCTCGCCGAGGTCGAGGCCCGGGGTCTCGAGGCCGTCGGCCGTCTCGAAGCGGGTCAGGGGGTCGCCGAGCTGCGCCGGAACCCCGAGCTGGCGGGTCAGGTGCCGGCAGAGCCACAGCTGCCGCGACTCGCCGCCGAGGAAGATCACGCGGTCGAGCCGCCGGTCGGGGAAGAGCCCCTTGTGGTAGCGGATCGACATCGAGAGCTCGTCGCTGATGACGTCGAGCATCTCGAGCAGGTTCAGCTCGCGCAGCTGCTCGACGGCGACGTCGTCGTCGATCACGGCGCCCAGGTCGGCCGGCCCATCGGACGTGCGCCGCTCCTCGAAGCCGGTGGCACGCTCGGCCCCGGCCTTGGCGCTGGCGACGCCCATCATCGCGGTGGCGGCGGGAGCGGGGGCGGCGGTCTTGACCGCCATGTCGCCCATCGAGAGCCGGTGGCTCCGGGCGGCCCCGATGTCGCACCGCAGGGTCTGGGCGATCTGCTCGTCGAAGTGCCGGCCGCCGACCTCCACCTGCCGCGCGAACACGATGTCGGGGCCGTGGGCGATGGCCACGAGGGTGTTCGACCAGCCGATGTTGATGTAGCAGTTGACGATCTCGTGGTCCTTGGTGCGCCGATTCAGGTGCGAGAAGCTGTGCACCAGGGCGTGCGGGGCCGCGTGCACCCCGACCACCTCGAGGCGCATCTTCCGCAGCAGCTGCACGTAGCGCATGATCGTGTCGCGGGGGATCGCGAAGACGAGCACCTCGCGCTGGGCCGCCCCGCCCCGGTGCACGTCGCACACCTCGACGTGTCGGGTCACGATCGCGTCGGGGACGCAGCCGAACTGGGCCGAGAGCTGCCCGTGGATCAGGTCCACGTCGGTGGTGCCCTCGACCTTCGGCAGGTTCATGTGCTGCACGAGGGTCTTGGACCCCGGCACGCTGATCACCGCCCGGCGACCCTTGAACTTCGCCCGGCTCATCAGCGACGGCATGAACTCGTGGAGGTACTCGACCTCCTTGTCGTGATCGCCGCGGATCGAGTCCGGGATCGGCAGCTCCGCCGCGGCGAGCATGCGAGGCCGATCGTCCACGCGGGCCTGCAGGATCTTGGCCGACGCCGATCCGAAGTCGATCGCGATCGGCGTCCCACCGCCCTGGAAGATCGAGAACCCCATCCGCCGCCTCCCTCCGAGTGGGCGCGCGGGGCGCCCGAGTCGAGTCAGGGCGAGCATCGGATGCGCCGGGGGATGGGTTGAGCACTCCGGTCGGAGCGGCCCCGCGAACCGGCACGGACCCCCGGGAACGTGCGGGGAGGGCGGACCCTGCCTCGTCTGCGGGCGGGTCCGGGAAGTCGGGACGCTGCGGGGCGGCGGCGGGCGGCGGCGTGCGCGCGGGCGCCGTGGTCGGCGGGCGGCGGCGTGCGCGCGGGCGCCGTGGTCGGCGTGTGGCGGCGGGGAGTGGGGCG
>CAYLNM010000029.1:0-33587 GCA_964385045.1 uncultured Isosphaeraceae bacterium | reverse complement strand
GGCCCCCGGCCCCCGGCCCCCGGCCCTCGCCCGCCGGCCCTGGCCCCGTCCTCCGGCCCCCGGCCCCGGCCCGCGGCGGCGGAGCCCCTGCGACGCCCGCCGGGACCGGAGCATTCCCTGCTCGCGTCGCCTCCACGCTGGAGGTGCCGTCGGCATCGGTGCGCCGTCGATCGCCGACGTCCGTGTCCCCCGGCGCGACCGGATGACGCCACGGGGGGTGCGGGAGCGGTCGATCGGCGGCCGACCCCCACCTCGCCCTCCCATCGCTCGTCCGGATCCCGACCCATGCCCCACGCCATTGCCTCCCGGCCCGTCCCGACCGCCCGGCTCGCCGCGGGCCTCGTCCTCGGCGGCCCGATCCTCGCCGCCGCCGCCCCCGCCCTCGCCGGCGGCGGCGGCACGGTCTACGACCACCGCGTCGTGGCCGTCACCGGCCAGCCCGCCCCCGGCCTCGCCGCCGGCCAGTGGACGGCGCTCGACATCCCGGCGATCAACGCCTCGGGTCAGATCGCCTTCTTCGGGGAGACCGACGGCTCGCTCGTCGACTACGGCCTCTGGACGACCAAGCTCGACGATCCGCAGGACCTGCGGATCGTCATCGGCACCGACCTGTTCCCGCCCGACGTGCCGTCCGGCGTCCGCTACGCCCCGACCGAGCTCTCCTTCGTCCACCCGATGCTGAACGACGACGGGTCGATCGGCTTCTGGACGTACCTCGACGGCTACGCGGACGATCCGGCCGACCGGCGCGGCAGCATGTTCCGCTTCGATGGCACGACGGTCGAGGCGGTGGCCCATCCCGGCGACGCCGTGCCCGGCATCCCGGGGGCGTCGCTCTCCTGGATCGGGAACCTCGAAGGCCGCAGCTCGGGCGGCCTGCTGACCTTCCAGGCCCGGCTCGAGGGACCCGACATCACCGAGGACAACGACCACGTGCAGCTCGTGGAGTGGTTCGGCGGCCTCACCCCCGTGATCCGCGAGGGCGGCGCGGCGCCCGGGATGCCGGGCGTGACCTGGTCGCCGCTGTTCCCGTTCTCGGAGACCCACATCGCGGGCAACGGGCGGCTGACGTTCCTCAGCGAGACCTCGGACGACTTCCCGTTCGGCGCCCATGCGATCTGGCAGGGATTCCCGGGAGCGATCGAGGCGGTCGTGAAGACGGGCGACCTGCTGCCCAACGGCCAGCCGTTCCGCCGCTTCGGGTTCCCCGATCGCTTCGCGACCAACGACGCGGGCTCCGTCGTCGCCCAGCTCTCGTTCGGCCTCCCGGACTCCGTCGGGGCCGGGCTCTTCCGCTTCGGTTCGGGCGGCGACGAGGTCATCCTGCTCAACGGCCAGCCGGCGCCGTTCGGCACGTGGCAGAACATCGACTCCGGGATCCAGATGGGCCCCGACGGGACGGTGGTCTTCGCCGCCCGGCTCGCGGGCGTGCCCGCGGACGCCGACACCGGGCTCTTCCGCCAGCGTCCCGGGGAGCCCGTCGAGCTGCTCGTCCGCGAGGGCGATCAGCCCTTCGGGTCCGGCCCCGGCGTCGAGTTCGACGACCTGACCGCCTCGGACGTGGCGGCGATCGACGGGGCCGGCCGGATCCACTTCCGGGCGAGTCGCCGCGGACCGGGCATGACGCCCGACTGGCACGACGGCGTCTGGACGATCGAGCCCGACGGGACCGTGCACCTCGTGCTCCGCGGCCAGCAGGCGATCACGGTGGCGCCCTTCGACGCCCGGTTCGTCCACGGCATCGGACTCTGGCCGGGCGACGGGCCCGGGACCGGGCACCCCGCGGGCGTGAACGAGCGGGGCGACGTGGCCCTCCGTGTCACGTTCCACGACGGCTCCGAGGCCATCGTCCACGCCTGGCTACCGCCGGACTGCCCGGCCGACCGCGACGGCGACGGGTTCATCACCTTCGACGACCTGCTCATCGTGCTCGGTGACTTCGGCCAGACCGGACCGATCGGCACCGGCGGCGACGCCGACTGGGACGGCGACACCGACTTCGACGACCTGCTCCTGATCCTCGCGGCGTTCGGCGATGCCTGCTTCCCGGCGTGATGGCCACCGGCCGCGCCACCACGTGCGGCGGCGCCCGGCGCAGCCGATCCGCGGGCGGAGGCTGTCGGCCGTCGGAGGCGAGCGGTATCGTGACGCCGTGACCGGGCAGCACGGGCAACCCGCCGGATCTCCGGCCTCCGCGGCGCCCCTCGCCTCGGCGGACGACGTGACGCGCCTGCTTCGCGCCTCGTCGGCGGGTGACGTCGATGCCCGCGACCATCTGCTGGCCATCGTCTACGAGGACCTTCACGCGATGGCCCGCCGCCGCATGCGGGGGGAGCGGCGCGACCACACCCTCGGGGCGACCGCGCTGGTGAGCGAGGCGTACCTCCGGCTCTTCCGCGCGGGGGCCGAGGGCGCGGGCGACGGAGCGGCCGACGGGACCGGGCCCGCCGTGCCCTGGGCCGATCGCGCCGCCTTCTTCGCCGCCGCCGCCACGACCATGCGGCGGGTGCTGGTGGACCACGCCCGCGCCCGCATGGCGAGCAAGCGGGGCGGGGGCGGGGAGGTCCGCGGCGGCGCGGCGTCGCCGGCGGACGCGAGCCCGGACGGGACCGCTGCCCCCGCCCGCTGGCGCCGCGTGCCGCTGGACGCCCTCGAGGCGGCGAGCTCGGTCGACGCGGCCCAGGTCCTCGAGCTGGACGAGGCGATGGACGCGCTCGCCGCGATCGATCCGCGGGCGGCCGAGGTCGTGCGCCTGCGGTTCTTCGCCGGCCTCGAGCTCCAGGAGATCGGCGCGCTGCTCGGCGTGAGCGACCGCACCTGCAAGCGCGACTGGGCGTTCGCCCGCGCGTGGCTGCACGAGGCCCTGGGCATCGACGGCGATGATGCCGCCGACGGCGCGTCGGCCGCGGGCGATCGGCCGGGAGCGCCCGCGTGAGCCCCGTCGTCGGGCGTGGTCCCGGCACCCCGCCGGTGGACTGGGCCGCGGTCAAGGACGTCTTCGGCCTCGCCCTCGAGGCGAGCCCCGACGAGCGCGACGCGGTGCTGGCCGCCCGCTGCGCCGGCGACGCGGCGCTGCGGGCCGCGGTCGAGCGCCTGCTCCAGGCCCACGACCGCGAGGACGCCGCGGCGGCGGCTCCGCCCACCGGTGGCGGGCCCGGAGCGGACCGAGCCCCGGACGCCGATCGCCCCGGCGCCGACCTGCCGCCGACCATCGGGCCCTACGAGCTCGGCGAGGTCCTCGGCGAGGGCGGCTTCGGCGTCGTCGTCCGCGCCCGCCAGCGGGCGCCGCTCGTCCGCGACGTCGCGATCAAGGTGTCGAAGCCCGGGCGCGACGGGGCGGCGGTGCTCCGCCGCTTCGAGATCGAGCGGGACGCCCTCGCCCGGATGAGCCATCCCGGGATCGCGGCCGTGCTCGACGCGGGCCGCCTGTCCGACGGCCGGCCGTACGTCGTGATGGAGCTGGTGGATGGCGAGCCGATCACCGACTTCGCCCATCGTCGCGGGCTGTCCGTCCGCGAGCGCGTCGCCCTCGTCGCGCGCGTCTGCCGCGCGATCCATCACGCCCACCAGCGGGCCGTGATCCATCGCGACGTGAAGCCGTCGAACGTTCTCGTGGTCGAGCAGGACGGCGAGCCCCGGCCGCGGGTCATCGACTTCGGGATCGCCCGCGCCCTCGGGCCGGGCGCCGAGGCCGGGCGCACGCGGGCCGGCGACCTGCTCGGCACGCCGCGGTACATGAGCCCCGAGCAGCTCGTGGCGGGCGGGACGACCGACGTGCGGACCGACGTGCACGGCCTCGGGGTCGTGCTCTGCGAGGTCCTGACCGGGAGCGTGCCGCGCGACCCGCGCACGGTGGCCCTCGCCGCCGATCGCGAGGTCCCCGCCGAGCCGCCGAGTCGCCTGGCGCGGCGGACCGCCGAGGGTCGCCCGCGGCGGACGACCGGGGCCGCACCGACCTCGTCCCCCGATCGCGCGGCCACCGCCTCCGGGCGCCCCACGCACGGCGGCCCGGCGTCGACGTCGGCCTCGGCCGCGGCCGACGAGCCGTCGGATCCCGCGTCCGCCGCCCCCGCGTCCGCCTTCGCGGCCGCCATCCCCGCCTCCGGTCTCCGCGGCGATCTCGACCGCATCGTGCTCACCGCGGTCGCCTGGGATCCCGACGATCGCTATGACTCGGCGGCCGCCCTCGCCGACGATCTCGAGCGGTTCCTTCGCGGGGAGCCGGTGCTCGCAGTCGGGCCCTCGGCGGCCTATCGCGTGCGCCGCTTCGTCGGCCGCCACGCGGTGGCCTGCGGGCTCGGGGGCGCGGCCGCGCTCGCGATCCTGGCCGGGGCGGCCGCGGCGCTCGTCGGGCGCGCCGCGGCCCTCGACGCCCGCGACCTCGCCGCGGCCGAGGCCGAGCGGGCCGCGTTCGTGAGCACCTGGTTCCTCGAGGACATGCTCGCCGCCGCCGATCCCGACGTCTCCGGTGCCCGCGACGTCACCGTGGCCGAGCTGCTCGACGTCGCCACCCGCGCGGCCGACGCCCGCTTCGCCGAGGCCCCCGCGCTTCGCGCCGACGTGCTGCACCGGATCGGCACCGCCTATGCGCGGGTCGGCCGACCGGACGACGCGGTGCCCGCCCTCGAGCGGGCGCTCGCCGCCGAGGCCGTCATCGAGCCGCGGGATCCCGAGCGCCGCCTGGCCCTCGAGATCGACCTCGCCGACGCCCTCTCCCTGCACCCCGAGCGACACGCCGAGGGCGTCGCCGCCGCCCGCCGCCTCGAGGCCGAGACGCGGGCCCGGCTCGGCCCCGACCACGAGCTGTCGATGCATGCGTGGCTCATGACCCTGATCGCGGGCGAGGTCCGGCCCGAGGTGGCGGTGGACCGGCTCCTCGCGATGCGGACGCGGCTCCGGGCGGACGGGCGCGGGGAGAGCGTCCTCGCCCTGCGGGTCGCGGAGCGGCTCGCGATCGCGCTGGAGGGGACGGGCCGCGACGCCGAGCAGGTCGAGGTCCTCACCGAGCTGCTCGCGATCGCCGAGGCGCGCCTCGGTCCCGCGCACAGCCGGACGATCTCGGCCCGCTTCCGGCTCGGGGCGGCCCTGGTCGCGCGCGGCGAGCTCGATCGCGGCGGTGCGCTGCTCGAGAACGCCCACGTCGCCGCCTCCCGCCTCTGGCCGGCGTCGAGCCCGAACCTCCTCGGGCTTCGCAACGAGCTGATCGTCCACCTGCTCCGGGCGGGCCGCTCGGGCCGGGCGGTCGAGGTGGCGAGCCTCGCGTCCGCGGGCGCGGCCGAGGCCTGGGGTCCCGGCTCGATCCGTCACGGCCTCGCCGAGCACCAGCGCGGGCGGGCGCTGCTGGCCGACGGCCGGCCCGAGGCGGCCGTCGAGGTCCTCGCGGCGATCCTGCCGGACCGCCGCCGCCAGTGGGGCGCGGAGCATCCCGCGGTCGCCGCGACCATGCGTCAGCTGGCGCTCGCCGAGGCCGCGGCGGGTCGGTGGACGGCGGCCCTCGCCACCGCGGAGGACCTGGCCGCGATCGCTCGCCCCGCGAGCCGCGCCCGCGTCGACGCGGCGGTGGTGCGGGCGCGGGCCCTCGCCGCCCTCGACCGCGCCGACGAGGCCAGCGCCCATCTCCGGGCCGAGCGAACGGCGGCGGCCGCCGAAGGCCGGGACGGGCTTCTCGCCGCCTTCGACGCGGTGGCGAGCGAGCTGGGGCTGGACGGCTGAGACGATGTCCCTCGCACGCACGTGCGCCGTCCCGCCCGACACCGCGCCGATCGTCACGCAGTGCCGGGCCCCGCGTGCCCCCGGCGCTCCCCGCGCCCCCCACGCTCGCCGCCCCGTCGCGTCACCCGCCCCCCCCGGCGCGCGACGCGGCCCCGGACCGTTCGGACCGGGGCCGCGCCACGATGCTCGCCGGACGGGGACCGTCGCGACGGGGCAGTCGCGAACGTCCGGAAGCCCGTCAGGTCACGGGGTGCAGGTCTCGCCGAAGGCGTTCAGCACCACCAGCAGGTCGCTGACGTCGCTGGCGCCGTCGCCGGTGAGGTCGGCGTTCGATCCGAGCACCGCGAGCACGTCGCCGAAGTCGACGGTGCCGCTGCCGTCCGCGTCCGCGAGGCAGGCGTCGTCGAACGCCACCGGCGCCCCGTCGGACCCGAGGGCCACCACGACCTGGTCGCCGTAGACCCGCCGCTCGGTGTCACCGACCGGCTGGTAGCTCGCGTCGAGCGTCGGGAACGAGTACACCGGGGTGAAGGTCACGGTGCCGTTGCCGGCGCCGCCGGTCGAGGCGACGTTCACCTCGAGGTGACCGTAGTGCTTGCCGCCGTCGACGAGGCGGGTGACGCCGTCGGGATCGACGACCCACAGCTCCGGCTCGTCACGGTCGGCGGTCCACTGCGAGAAGGGGTTCTGGCCGCCGTACTCGCCGGTGACCGAGTCGACCCGGCCGCCCCGCATGCCGTCGCCCGAGACGCCCACGTCGTAGTAGTGGACGCCGGCGCCGTCGCCGTCCTCGTCCACGAAGGACCGCTCGAACATCTCCGAGTGGCCGGAGAAGACCGCGGTGACGCCGTTGGCCTCGAAGACGGGGTGGTAGATCCGCATCGGGGTGCCGCCCTGGCCCGAGGAGTCCGGGTGGCTCATCGGGAAGCCGTGGACGCCCGAGCTGTAGGGAGCGTGGTGGAACTGGACGAAGATGATCTGGCCGTCGGCCCGCGCGCCCTCGAGCTGGGCGACCGCCCACTCGTACTGGGCGCTGCCCGGGTTGAAGTCGGCCAGGTCGTCGCCCGGATACGTGTCGATGTCCACGTTCTCCTGGGTGTCGGTGCCGATGTCGGTGCCCGGGGTCGGGTTGGTGCGGGTCTCGTCCGGGAGGCCGTTCGACGAGTCCAGCGTGATGATGGTCACCGGGCCGTAGTCGATCCGGTAGTACTGGTTCTGGTGCTCGGGGGTGCCGTTCGACGGGGCGTCGAAGTAGGCCTTGAACTTGGCCCGCGAGCGCTGCACCGCCTCGGCGCCGTAGCCGCCGTTGACCGCGGCGAAGTTCTCCCAGTTGCCCAGGGCCGGCAGCAGCGGGCGATCGGTCCAGATCGTGTCGTACTCGCCGGCGCCGTGGCGGAAGAACTCGTCCCAGCCGAGCTGGTAGCCGCCGCCCTGCACGAGGTCGCCGGGCATGACGACGAAGGCCGGGTCCCGCTCCTTGAGGATGCGGAGGTTCTGCTGATAGCCGAAGGTCTCGGTCAGCGGGTAGAGGTCACGGCCGGCGCCGTCGACCGGCCAGTCCGCGGGCCGCTCGACGGATCCCTCGACGAGGGTGCCGGGGGTCCAGTCGCGCTGGTTGACGTTGCCCCGCGGCTCGGTCTCCGAGTCGCTCATGGCCATGAACCGGATCGACGTCCAGTCGTCGGCCGAGGGGGCGGTGCGGAGGGTGCCCGAGAACGTCTCGGTGCCCTGCGTCACGGTGTAGTCGTAGGTGGTGCCGGGGGTGAGCACCCGCACGTCGACGACGTGCTTCCAGTTGTCGTTCGAGAGCACCGTGTAGCCGTTGTCGGCGGCCTGATCGAGCTCGGGCTGCAGGTACTGCATGAGCTCCTGGTACTCGGGGGTCGACTCGAAGCTCAGGGGCTCGGTGAGGTCGCCGCCCGAGATCTCCAGGGTGCCGGCGACCTCGGCCTCGGTGATCCAGATGAACCGCATGCCGTCGGTGGAGGGCATCATCTGGTAGGGCAGCACGCGGAACTGGGCCGCGGCGGTGGCGGCGGTGCCCAGCACGACGGTGGCGGCGAAGGTGGCGATCGTTCGCTTCATCGTTTCGTCTCTCCTCGATCCGTGTTCCATGGGGCGCGGCGTCCGACGTCCGGTCGCCACGCACCGAGAGGGTCGAGGGATCGCGCGGTCGGCGGGCGTGCTGGAGGTGTTCGGCGTGTGAAGGAAGGATGGCGGGGGCGCTGGCGCAGGATGGGACGACCGATCGGCGCAGCGAGTCGTTCACCGCGGCGCGCGCGGGCGGGCGCAGGCGCCGCGCGACGCTCAGTCCAGGAGACCGGCCGCCGCCAGCTGCCGCCCGAGGCGGGTCCGGACGAGCACGTCCACCGCTCGCTCCGCGTCCGAGGCCGTGGACGCATCGTCCGCCGCCGGGTCGGCCGAGACGCCCCGCGCGAACGCCGCCGCGAACGTGCGGGCGTCCTCGGTCCGTCTCTCGGCCGCCCGCACGAGGGCCGCGATCGCCCGGGACTCGGGCGCCCCGTCCGTGAGCAGCAGCATCGGCAGCAGGGCGGCGGCGGCCTCGACGTCGCCCGCCCGGAGCCGCGTCGCCGCGGCCGCCCGCAGGACGTCCGGGCGCGCGGAGCGCTCGATCAGGGCGAGCTCGGCGAGCCGCGCGGCGTCCGCCACCAGGTCCGCGGGAAGGTCGTCGCGGTGGCCCACCCGCCACGCGGCCCGCGCGGCGGTCGGGTCCTCCGCCCCTTCGATGAGGTGCACCTCGATCAGCCAGCCGAGGGTGCGGACCAGGTCCTCCGGCCGTCCGTGTCGTGCGTGCAGGTCGACGGACCACCGGAGCATCCGCGTCAGGTCGTAGTCCGGAACGGGGCGCGCGACGAGCATCGCGTCCACGGCCCGGGCCAGCAGCGGCCGGGCCCGCTCCGGCTCGCCGAGCTCGTCCCACGCCCGGCCCATGAGCCCCTCGGCCCGGGCCACGATGTCGGGGCGCGGCTCGTCCATCTCCGCCGCGATCGTCCGCGACCGCTCGCCCGCGGCCAGGGCGTCCGACGGCCGCCCCTCGGCCAGCCGGTGCAGCCCGAGGCGATACCAGGCGTCGGCCTGCTTCCGCGGGTGGAGCCACGGGCTCGCGCGGGCGACCGCCACCGCGCCCTCGATCATGCGGCGGCTGACGTCGTCCGGCCCCCGCATCATCAGCAGGTCCTCGACCCACCACGCCTGGGTCTCGGAGATGACCGCGGCCCGGGGGTCGTCGATCGCGAGGTGCTCCAGCTCCGCGAGCATCGCCTCGGCGCGGTCGCCGGCCGCCTCGGGGTCGCCGGCCCGCAGGGCCCGGAAGATGCCGATCCAGGCCGCCTCCAGCCCCGCCTGCTCCGGTCGCAGGGACCGGCGCCCGAACGCGATCGGGAAGTTCATCGGCGACGCGGCCGCGGTCTCGGCGAGCCGCGTGCGCAGGCCCGGCAGCTCGGCCTCGCCGCCGGCCGCCTCCAGCAGCAGGACGAGGCGGGCCCGCAGCTGCACCGCGATCAGGCTCGAGGGGTCGTGGGCGTCGGCGATCCGGATGCCGGCCCGCAGCTCGGCGATCGCCTCCTCCGGGCGGTCGAGGTCGATCATCGCGTAGGCGAGCGAGCGGTGGATCGTCGCGAGGTGGCGGTGGCCGGGACCGAGGCGCTCGCGCAGCCGATCGAGCAGCGCTCGGCCCTCCCGCTCGGCCTCGGCGGCCCGGCCGCGGATCCGCAGGCCGAGGAAGCGGAGCTGCGTGGCGCGGGTGATCCGGGTGTTCGTCTCGGGCAGGAAGCGGCGGTACGCCTCGAGCGACGCGTCGACGAGGGCGAGCATCGGCTCGTACCGGCGCTCCCGCCTCAGCCGGCGGGCCTCGAGCATGAGGTGATCGGCGAGGATCGTCCAGGACTCGGCGTCGTCCGGCGCGAGCGCTCCGGCGGCGGCGATGACCTCGGCGATCGGCGCCGGGAGGCCGTCGTCGAGCCCGCCCGTCGACGCGCGATGCAGCTCGGCGAGGGCGGCGGCGAGCGCGGGCGCGACGGGGGCCAGCAGCGCCCGGATCTCGGCCGCGGCCCGTCGCTCGTGTGCCTGTCGGCGTCGGTCGTACAGGTCCTCCATCGCCTGCACCAGCGGCCACCGGATCGCATGACGGGCCGCGAGCTCGTCGCGGGGCAGGTCGAGCCGCGGCTCGCCGGGGCCGACCGGCTCCAGCTCGCCGTCGGGCCCCGTCCGCAGCAGGGTCAGGGCCCGCAGCAGCTCGTTCCGGGCCGCCGCGGGACGTCCGAGCCCGAGCAGGGCGCGCCCCAGGGCCGCCCGCACCTCCGCCTCGGCCCGCGGCCGGCCGTCGAAGGCCCCGTCGGCCGCGGCCCCCGCGAGCTCGAGGATCTCGGCCCCGCTGGCGGCCGGGGCCCGGCTGACGTCGGGGTCGGCGAGCCCGAAGACGTCGACGAGGAACGCGGTCACCGCCCGCGCCTCGTCGCGCTGCGACTCCGCGTCCTCGCGGGCCGCGACGGCCTGGGCGCGGGCGGCCTCGGCGGCGCCGCGGGCCTCGGCCTCCGCCGCGGCCAGCCGCTCGGCCTCGGTCCGGGCCGTCGCCTCGAGCGTCGCGAGGTGCCCGGCCCGGGTCGCCTGCCGTCCCGCGGCGACCGCGAGCACGCTCGTCGCCACGAGGCCGAGGAGGGCGACGGCGATGACGCCGCGGGACCGGGCGAGGCGGCGCCGCATGACGTAGGCCATCGAGTCGCGCCGCGCCTCGATCGGCTCGCCGCGGCGCCATCGGGCGAGATCGGCCGCGAGCGCGTCGGCCGACGGCGTGCGCCGCTCGGGATCGACCGCCATCGCCCGCTCGAGCACCGTCTCGAGGTCGCCCCGCAGCCGGCGGTCGAGGTCGCCCGCGCGGATCACCGGCCCGTGGCTCACCGCGGCGAGGATGCGCGAGGGCGGGGCGTCGGCCGGCAGGCCGTACGGGAGCCGCCCCGCGAGCAGCTCGAACGCGAGCACGCCGAGGGCGTACACGTCGGCCCGCGTGTCGACGCGTCCCGGGTCGCCCGCGACCTGCTCGGGGCTCATGTAGGCCGGGGTGCCGAGCATCATGCCGGCGAGCGTCGTCGCGCGGGCGTCGGACGCGTCGAGGACGCGGGCCACGCCGAAGTCGAGCACCTTGACGCGGCCGTCGGAGCTCACGAGCACGTTGGCGGGCTTCAGGTCGCGGTGCACCACGCCGCGGCGGTGGGCGTGGCCGACCGCGGCCGCCACCTGCTCCACCAGCTCGAGCCGGGCCGCGGGGTCCAGCTCGCGGACGCGCGCGTAGGCGTCGATCGGCTCGCCGTGGACGAGCTCCATCGCGATGTACGGGTCGCCCTCGTCCATGCCGCCCTCGAGGACGCGGGCGATGCCCGGATGCTCGAGTCGGCCGAGGACCTCCATCTCGAGGTCGAAGCGGCGCCGCATCCGGGGCGTCGCCCGCCGGAGCAGCTTCACCGCGACGGTTCGGCGCGGCCGGGGCTGCTCGCACCGGTACACGACGCCCGCGCCGCCCTCGCCGAGCAGGCCGAGGACGCGGTAGGGGCCGATCGTCGCCGGGTGGTCGCGGGGCGGGGAAGGGGGGCGGCCGGAGAGCGCGTCGACCGCCCCGGCGAGCAGCTCGACCGCGGTGCCGGTGGGGGGGCGGGCCCGCTCGAGGTCCACCGCGGGGGCGTCCGACTCGCGGAGCAGGGCGACGAGGTCGCGCTCCATGTCCCGGTCGCCGCGGCAGATGCGACGGATCGCGCCCTCCCGGGCCTCGGGTGGCAGGTCGCAGACGTCGGCGAACGCCGTCCGGAGGCGGCGGTACCGGGCCGGGTCCATCGCGGATCCTCCGGCCTTCCTCACGCGGTCGGGGCCCGCGGGGCGCAGCGGCGCGGCGGAATACGCCCCGGCGCGGGCGCCCGGGGGGGTGGGCGGCCGGCGACGTCCGGGGGCGGCGGCCGCGGTGCGGTCGGCGGCCGGGTCGGCGCCGGGATCCCCGGGCCCGGCGACCGGCGGACTCACGCGTCCTCCCCGAGTCGCCGGGAGAGCCAGGCCCGGGCCATCCGCCAGTCGAGCTGGATCGTCCGCGGCGAGACGTCGAGCAGGCGGGCGGTCTCCTCGAGTGACAGGCCGCCGATGAACCGCAGCTCCACCACCCGGGCCTGCCGCGGGTCGAGGCGCTCGAGCTCGTCGAGCGCCTCGTCGAGGGCTAGGATGTCCACCACCGCGGGACCGTCCGCCCCCGCCCCGGTCAGCGACTCGTCCAGCTGCACCGCCCGCCGTCCGCCGCCGCGCTTGGCCGCCGACCGGCGGCGGGCGTGGTCGACGAGCACCTGCCGCATCGCCCGCGTGGCCACCGCGAGGAAGTGCCCCCGGTCGCGGAAGGCCGCGGCCTCGCTCTCGGCGAGCTTCACGAAGGCCTCGTGCAGCACCGCGGTGGGCTGGAGCGTGTGATCGGCGGGCTGGTGGCGGAAGAGCCCGTCGGCGATCCGGTGAAGGTGCCGGTAGAGCTCCTCGGCCACGGCCTCGGGCACCGCCGGGGTGACGGCGCCCGCGGATCCATCGGGCGCGACGGGAGCGGGGGGATTCTCGGACGCCGCGGGAGGCTCCGGCCGCCCGTCGGCGTCGGCACGACCGTCATCGGGGGCGGAGGTGGACGGCATGAGCGCACGGTACCGGACGATCGGACCGGGACGAAGCGCCGGATGGCGGACCGCCTGCGCCGGACGCTCGCGCTCCTCGCGGCGTGGGGGAGCGATGTTCACGGGTCGTTCAGGGGTCGTTCAGGGGCCGGCCGCCCGGTTGACGGCGGAGGCCGGGCGGCCACAATGCACCTCCCGGAACCTGCGGCGTGGCGGACGGTTGCGTCGATCACGCCGAGCGTCGCCGGGCCCGCGAGTCGGTCGCCGCCTCGTCCTCGTCAGGGACGGCCGGCACGGACTCATTCCCCGGAAGGAACGAGAGAGAAGAACCATGAAGACCACCGTCCTCACCGGCGCGGCCGCGGCCGCGTTCCTCGTCGGCGCCGCGAACGCGGGCGTCGTCGCCTTCAGCAGCTTCGAGGAGCTCGAGGCCGTCGGCGGCCAGTACGTCGACACCCTCGACCCCGCGACCGACCACGCCCTGCTCGACAACGACGGCGAGCCGTTCGTCAACTACGGCGGCGGCGCCGAGCTCGGCTTCTCGAGCTTCTACACCAACACCCGCGACGGCGTCGGCCTGAGCGACGGCGATTTCGTCGGCGTCACCGACTTCACCGGCGCGGTGGGGAGCTACACGGACGGCCAGAACGGCTTCCAGATCAGCGACCCCGACGGGCTCATGACCACGACGATGGAGACCGTGGACCTCGCGGGTCTCGCCGCGGCGAGCATGACCGTCGACCTCTTCGTCAACGACACCGGCTACGAGAGCGACGACCGCGTCCGCGTCTGGCTCGAGGTCGACGGCGGCGAGATGATCGACCTCTTCGCCGTCTCGGGCGACGACCTCGAGACCTCCGAGGCCACCGGCCAGTGGCTGACCCTGAGCGCCGACCTGACCGGCTTCAGCAGCGCCACCCTGCGGTTCGAGCTCGACGCGAACTCGGGCAGCGAGGCCATCTACGTCGACAACATCGTCTTCGTGCCCGCGCCGGGCGCGGTGGCCCTCCTGGGCCTCGCCGGCCTCGCTGGCACCCGGCGTCGCCGTGGCTGATCGCCGCCGCGGACGTCGCCTCCCGGCGACGGACGATGCACGCACCCGCGAGGGCCCGGTCGTACGGCGGCCGGGCCCTCGTCGCGCGCCGCCGGCGGGCGCGCACGACGTCGAAGTCGTGGATGCCGTGGCCGCGGCGGGCGGTGCGGACCTCGCGGGCGGTGGCGGGGTGGTCGGGGGGCGGTCACGAGGCGATCGCGGCCGTCACGGGCGGCGGCGCCGACTCGCCCCGATCATGGCGCGATCCGGGCCCCACCGTGGCCCGGGCGCCGGGCGTGGGGCCGCGGCCCGGCGATTCGGGTCATCCCGCGGCCGGGGAATTGCGACTCGGTCTCAACGCCCGTAGACTCCGGCAGTGATGCGACTCCGCAGCCCATGGCGACGTCCGACCACGGCCGGCGAGTCCGGCCGCCCCGGCGGCCCGTCCGCGGATGCCGGCGGGCCCGCGGCGATCGACGGACCGGTGCCGCTGTCGGATCTGCGACCGGGCGACCGCGGCCGCCTGTCGGCGGTGCGGCTCGACCCGGCGCACGCCGAGCACGTCCGCGCCCTGGGCCTGCACGAGGCCTGTGACCTGCGGCTCTGCCGCTCCTCGGGCACCTGCATCGTGCAGGTGCTCGGCGGCGACGGCTCCGGCTGCCGGATCGCGCTCGATCGCGACCTGGCCCGGGAGGTCCTCGTGACGCCGCTGACCCGCGACGGTCGCCCGATCGAGCCGGCCTGACGACGCCGGCGCCGCCGGACGATCCGACTCCGCGCCCGGCGGGTCGATCGCCCGGCATCCCCCGTGCCCGGCATCGGACGAGCCGCGGCACGGCCGCATCCGAGCTTCCGGGGAGCCGCTTCCTCGCCTCGCCTCGCCGCCCGACGCGGCCCGCGCCGGTCGGCGCATCCGCCGGCCCCTTCCCGCCCCTCCATCCCGGATGACCCACCCCGTGCCCGGCCTCCCCGATCCGTCGGCCGCCGCCCCGATCGTCGCCCTCGTCGGCAATCCCAACGTGGGGAAGACCACGCTCTTCAACCGTCTCTGCGGCGAGCGGCACCACACCTCGAACTTCTCCGGCACCACGCAGGAGGCCCGCGTGGGCGATCCGCGCGTGATCGTCGACGGTGCGTCGCCGCGACTGGTCGACCTGCCCGGCGTCTACGCCCTCGACCTCGACTCGTCCGAGGCCCGGCTCGCCCGCGACTCGCTCGACGGCCGGCTCGCGGTCCGTGGCCTGCCCGAGCGCGCGCCGGATCTGGTGCTGTTCGTGGTCGACGCCGCGAATCTCGAGCGGAACCTCGTGCTCGTGGGCGAGGTGCTCGCCCGTGGCCACCGCGGGGTGGTGGCCCTGAACATGACCGACGAGGCCGGACGTCGCGGCCGGGCCATCGACGCCGGCCGTCTCGCCGGACACCTCGGCTGCCCCGTGGTGCCGACGGTCGCGCGGCGCGGGGAGGGCGTCGACGCGCTGCGGCAGGCGGTCGCGGCCGCCCTGCTCGAGGCGGCGGGGGCGGCGCCGCGCCACCCCGAGGCGTCGCCCGGAGGGGATGCCGACGACGCCGGCCGCGCCGTCGTGGTCGAGCCGGACGCGGCGGACGACGCGGCGGGCGCCCCGGTCGGCGAGCCGGCGCCGCGGCTGAGCAGCCCGTCGCGGCCCGCGGCCGCCGACGATCTCGCGGCGGTTCGGCGGTGGGCGGGCGAGGTCGCCCGGGACGTGACGCGCCGCCCCGGCGCCCCGCCGGAGGACGCGGCCGCGGAGCGGCCGGCCGGCGGCGGGGCGGCCGCGGACGAGCATCCGTGGACCGACCGGATCGACGGGGTGCTCTCGCATCCCGTCGGCGGTCTCGTCGTCTTCGCCCTCGTGATGAGCGGCCTGTTCGCGGTGATCTTCCGTCTCGCGGCCTGGCCGATGGAGTGGCTGGACATGGCCTTCGGGACGCTCGGCGGCCTGGTCGCGGACGCGATGCCGGACGGCCTGCTCGAGCAGTTCCTCGTCGACGGCGTGATCGCGGGCGTGGGGGCCACCGTCGTCTTCCTGCCGCAGATCTGCCTGCTGTTCTTCCTGCTCTCGCTGCTGGAGGACACCGGCTACCTCTCGCGGGCCGCCCTCGTGGCCGACCGATGGATGCGTCCGTTCGGCCTCTCGGGCCACTCGTTCGTGCCGATGCTCAGTGCCCACGCCTGTGCGCTGCCGGCGATCGCGGCCGCCCGCGGGATCCCCGACGCCCGCGAGCGGCTCGCCACGATCCTCGTGACGCCGTTCCTCAGCTGCACCGCGCGGATCCCGGTCTACGTGCTGCTCACCGGACTGCTGTTCCCCGGTCGCCCGCTGGCCCAGGGCCTGGCGTTCACCGGCTGCTACCTGCTCGGGGCGGTGGCCGCGATCGGCTCGGCGATCCTCGCCCGCCGCACCGTCGCCCGCGGTCCGCGGCGTCCGCTCAGCCTCGAGCTGCCGACGTACCGCCGGCCGAGCCTCCGCACCGCGCTCCTGACCACGTGGGACCGCGGGTGGGGATTCCTCCGCAAGGCCGGGACCGTGATCCTGCTCATCGCGATGGTCCTGTGGTGGCTGGGCACCTTCCCGCGCTCGGGGCCCTCGCCCGAGGGCGAGACCCTGCGGATCGAGGCGGCGGCGATCGTCGAGACCGCCCCGGAGCGGGCCGCGGCGCTGGAGGCGGAGGCCGAGGCGGCCGACGCCGCCCATGCCGTCTCGCGTACCGCCCTCGGCCGCATCGGCGGTCTGGCGGAGCCGCTCTTCGCGCCGATCGGCGCGGACCGCACGCTGACCGTCGGCATCCTCGCGAGCTTCGCCGCCCGCGAGGTCTTCGTGACCACGATGGCGGTGCAGCTCGCCGGCCGCGAGGAGATGGAGGAGGAGGGCCTGCTCGCGACGCTCTCCGGGGCCGAGCGTCCCGACGGCACGCCGCTGTTCGACCCGGCGACGAGCTGGTCGCTGCTGGTCTTCTACGTGCTCGCGATGCAGTGCCTGCCCACGCTCGTCATGACCGCGCGCGAGGCCGGCGGCTGGCGGTTTGCCGGGCTGCAGCTCGCGTGGATGACCGCGGTGGCGTGGATCGCGGCGTTCGCGGTGCACCGCGTGGCGGAGGTGCTCCTCGCGGGCTCCGGTGCAGAGGCCGCGGACGGCGCGAACGCCCACGTCGCGGCGTCGATCGCGCTCGCCGAGACGCTTGCGCGGTCCGCCGCGGGTCTGGCCTCCGCGATGTCCGCGGCCGGGATCGGGTGACCGTGGGGGGCTTCCCGGTCGGGGACTGGCAGTTCTGGGTGGTGACGGCCGTGGTCGCGATCGCGGTGGGCGGGACGCTCGTCCGGGCCCTCCGCCGGGCCCGCCGGCGCCGCCGCGGCGTCCCGCGCCCGGTCCGTACCGGGCTCACGATCGAGGGGGTCCCGCCGCGGCGGTAGCATGGCCGTCATGGACCCACCCGTCGTTCCCGCCCGCCGCCACCCGGACGGCCGCGTTCGCGCCGGCGGTCTCCGCGCCCGGGTCGTCGCCGCGACGATCGGGGCCGGCGGACTGCTCGCGGCCGGACTGCTTGCCGGCGTCGGCTGCGCCGGCAGCGGGCCGCAGGTCAGCGGCTTCGCGCTCGGCGACACGCGCATCGTGTCGGTGGGAGAGCTCGTCGAGCTGCGGCTCCCCCGGGCCGAGGACGGCACGCGCCGCTGGCGGGTGACGTCCTACGACTCGTACCACCTCGAGCTGGTCGACAATCCCAAGGTGGTGCAGCGCCCCGACGGCTCCTGGGTGACGCGGGTGGTCGCCCGCGCCCGCAACGTCGGCGAGAGCACGCTCGAGGTGACCCGGCTCGCCCGGCCCGGCGAGTCGCCGCTGGTCCGGCGGTTCACGATCCGCGTCGATCCCTGAGGGCTCGCCGGGCGCGGTGCCGGGGCCCGTGCCCCGCGGATGCCCCGAGCCGTCCTCCGCGGCCGCCCCGAGGCCCGAGCCCCGAGTCACGAGCCCCGAGTCCCGAGCCCCGAGTCCCGAGTCCCGAGTCACGAGTCCCGTGTCCCTCCGGGCTCACGCCGGCGCGAGCTCGTCGCCCACGCGGACGACGTCCTCGACCAGGGCCCGCACGTCGTCCTCCGTGGTGCGGTGGTTGGCGATGCCGGCCCGGATCAGCAGGCGGCCGCGGTGGCGGGCGGTCGACGGGGCGGCGATCCCGCGCTCCTGCAGGGCGACCACGATGCGGTCCACGTGCGCGTCCGACGCCGCGCCCTCGAGGTCGCGGCCGCCGGGCCGATGCCGCATGCACGCGATGTGCGTCGTCGGCTCGACCACCAGCTCCAGCCGGGGGTGCGCGTCGATCAGGCTCGCGAGCCGTGCGGCAAGTCGGCAGCGCTCGTCGATCATCGCCCCGATCCGCTCGAGGCCATGGGTGCGCACGGTCAGCCACACCGGCAGGGCGCGGAAGGGACGGGAGAGCTCGATGCCGTACTCGGCGAACCACGGCCTGCCGCCGCCGAGCCCGCCGGGGGTCGACGGGTAGGTGCCGCCGGGGCTGAACGCGGCGTGGTGGGCCCGCTCGTCGCGGACGAGCACCGCCCCGCAGGCGAAGGGCACCTGCAGCCACTTGTGGAAGTCGAAGGCGAGCGAGTCGGCCCGCTCGATCGCCGCCAGCGGCTTGGCCAGCCGCCGGCCGAGGCGGCCGAGGGCGCCGAAGGCCCCGTCCACGTGCAGCCACAGCGACTCGGCGGCGGCGAGGTCGGCGGCGCCGGCGAGGTCGTCGATCGAGCCGGTGGTCACGGTGCCCGCGGTCGCGACGAGGGCCAGCGGCGTGGCGTCCGCGGCGCGGTCGGCGCGGATCATCGCCGCCGCGGCCTCGAGGTCGATCCGGTCCAGCGCGTCGGTCGGCACGCTCCGCACGGTGCCGGCGGGGAAGCCGAGGGTGGCGACCGCCTTGGCGATGCACCCGTGGGCGGCCTCGGAGGCGTACACCCGCGGCGACGGCGGGTCGGCCTCCGGGCCCGCGTCCTCGCCGCCGCGCACGCGACGGGCCCGCTCGCGGGCGGAGGCGAGGGCGATCACGGTGGCGGTGCTGGTGCCCGAGAGCAGCAGCCCGCTGGCGTCCGCCGGGAAGCCCATCGCGCGGCGGAACCAGTCGATCACCTGCCGCTCGACGTACACCGCGCCGTGGTCGCGGCCGCCGACGTTGGCGTTCATCGCCGCCGTCCACAGCGCGGCGATGATGCCCTCGGCGGTACCGCCGCCGTGCACCCACCCGTGGAAGCGGGGGTGCACGTTGCCGGTGGGGTACGGCTCGATCAGCCGCCGGAACTCGTCCATGGCCGCCGCGAGCCCCACCCCTCGGGACGGATCGGCATCGAGCGCCGCCCGCACCGAGTCGGGCACGGGTCGCCACACCGGCCGCTCGCGCACGCCGGCGACGTGGTCGATCGCCGCGTCGAGGGCGGCGTGCGCGACGCTCCGGAACGCGTCCCAGTCGGCCGGGTCGAGGTCGAGCCGCGGCCCGGGGATGGCGCCGGCATCCTCGCCCGCGTCGAGCTCGATCGGCGGCCGCGCGGCGGCGGATGCATCGGGGACCTGGGGCCGGGGGGCGGCGGGGCCGCTGCTCATGACGTGCTCCGGACAGGGGGGGCGGGAGTCGGATCGCGCGTGCGGGGGGCACGGGCGGGGGGCGGGATCGCCCGTGGGATCGGGCCGATCAGCCAAGCGGCGCACCGTATCAGGTCGCTCGCCGGCCCTCGACGCCGCCGGCGGCCCCCCCGGTGCCGGCTCGCCTCCCGTACGGCTCGGACCACGCGGACTCCTCTGGAACGGAGGTGGTCCGCGAGATGTTCCCGGCCGCGGGGGGCGTGAAGAAAGGCCACGCGGCCGATTCACCCGCGAGACGCGCCGCGACGGGCAGCGAGGCGTCCGGCCCTGGCCGCATCAACCGGAGCGCCGTCGATCGGGAGGATCGCCTCGAACGGCAGCCGCGCCCGGGCGTCCGGGCCTCGTGGGGCACGTCGGCGCCGAGGTCCGGGGGCCGCCGCGAGCGGGCGTCGGCGGACGTCGCCGGCGGAGGGGGCCCCGCGCCGCGGTCTCGACCGGGCGCGGGCCCGCCGAGCTCGCCGAGCCGGGCCCGCGTCGTCGGGGGGCCCGCCCGTGGATCAGGGGCGGCGCCCGCCTCGCCGAGCGCGCCCGGGCCGCCTGCCCCGAGGGGGCGGCGCGGGCGGGGGCGGCGCCCGGGATCGCCTCGTCGCGCGAGCCTCGGCTGGCGCGGGGGCGGGGCGCAGGTCCACCGCGTCCGGCCGCGCCGGCGCCGGCCCGCGGGGGGCGACGGTGGATCGGCGCGAGGACCGCGGGTGGTCATCATGCACCGCGCGGAAGGAATCGTCGGGAATCACGGAAGATGATCGTTGCGTCGGCGCGGGGATCGTCGTACATGAATCCATGGCGCGGATGCGTCGTCGTGGGGGCGACGCGGTGCGCCGGTGTGGGTGGCGGCGAGCCTCCGGGCTTTGACGCCGGGGACAACTCGGATGAACCGACGAATCGGCACGGACCGGCCGGGCGCGATCGATGCGCGCTCGGAGTCGTCGAGGGGAGCGTTCGGGGGACATGCACGGTGGCGGCGACGGGCCGGACCGGCCGGCTGCGTGCCGGACGACGTCGTCGCGGGCCGCACGAAGGGGGCCGTGACGGAGGCCGCGGGGCCCGCGTCGGCGTTCGGGGCTGCGGCCGCACTCGCGCTGGCGCTCGGGCTCGCCGGCGCGCCGGCGTCCGTCGTCGCCGCGTCGCTGCCGCCGTTCACCGAGGAGGCAACGGCCCGCGGCATCACGTACGTGCCGCAGCAGCCGGTGCCCTTCGGCGAGGGCGTGGCCTTCGCCGACCTCGACGGGGACGGGGACCCCGACGTGGTGGTGCTCGGCGCGGCGGACGGACGCATCGGCATCTTCGAGAACGACGGCCGGGGCCACTTCGTCGATCGCTCGGACGGCATCCCCGGGCTGCATCCGCTGACGTCCGGCGTCACCGCGGCCGACGTCGACCGTGACGGCGACCTCGACCTGCACGTCACTCGCCGCGGCGTGGCCGACCGGCTGTTCCGCAACGACGGCGGGTTCGCGTTCGTCGACGTCGCGGCCGCGGCCGGGGTCGCGCATCCCGGCGACGGCCACGGTGCCGCGTGGGCGGACGTGGACGGCGACGGCTGGCTCGACCTCTACGTCTGCGACCGGAGCGGGCCGAACGCGCTCTTCGTGTCGCAGGGGCTCGGGCCGGACGGGCAGGTGAGCTTCGTGGACGAGGCGGCGGCCCGGGGCGTGGACCGGGGGGACGACCCGAGCTTCGCGGCGGGCTTCCTCGACGTCGACGACGACGGGGACGCCGACCTGTACCTCGCCAACGACCACGGCACGGGGTGCTGGGTGTTCCGCAATCACCTGTTCCGCAACGATGGCGGCGTCTTCACCGACGTGACCGACGACGGGACGCAGGGGTGCCTCGACGCGATGTGCGTCGCCATCGGCGACTTCGACGGCGACGGGCGGCAGGATCTGTTCAGCACCAACACGCCGGCGGGGCACGCCCTGATGCTCAATCGCCTGCCGCGTCCGTGGGTGCGGGCCGAGCGGGAGGCGGGGGTGGCGGGCTTCGCGGTCGGATGGGGGGCGGCGTTCCTCGACTTCGACCACGACGGCCGGCTCGACCTCTTCGTCTGCCACGCCAACGCCACCAACCGGCTCTTCCGGAACTCGCGGCGATGGCCGGTGGAGGACGTCTCGGTCGCGATGGGGCTCGACGATCCGGCCCAGGCCTACGGGTGCGCCGTCGGCGACGTGGACGGCGACGGGGACCTCGATCTCCTCGTCTCCGCCCGCTCCGTGCCGATCCGGCTGCACCTCAACCACGCCGGCGAGGCCCAGCGGTGGATCCGGCTGGACGTCGTCGGACTCGGTCCGCCCCCGGCGGTGTCGGGACTCGCCCCGCGCTCGGCGGTGGGCACGGTGGTCCGCGTGCGGACCGGCGACCACGAGCAGGTGCGCGAGGTGCGGGCGGGCGGCGGGTACAAGTCGCAGGACGAGCTCCGGCTGCACGTGGGGCTCGGCGGCGCCGCGGCCGCGGACGAGATCGTCGTGCGGTGGCCCGGCGGCGTCGAGCGCCGCCTGCGGCATCTCGGCTCCAATCGCGTCTGGACCGCGTGGCCCCCGGAGCGGCTGGGCGACCTCGATCACGACGGGCGGTGCAGTCCGGCCGACCTCGCGGCGTTCGTGCCGTGCTGGACCGGGGACGCACCCGGCGAGCTGACGCCCGGCTGCGAGCTGGCCGACCTCGACGGCGACGCGGACGTGGACGCCGCGGACGTCCTCGGGCTGCTCGACGTCGGCTACGACGGCTGGACCGGAGACTGCGACGGGGACGGCGTCATCGACATGGTGGCGATCGCCGCCGGCGTCGCGATCGACGCCGACGGCGACGGCCGGCCCGACGACTGCCCGCCGCCGCCGGCGGAGGACCTCGACGGGGACGGACGGGTCGATGCCGACGACGTCGCGGTGCTGATCGAGCACTGGGGCGAGGCCGAGCCGGCGCTCGACCTCGACGGCGACGGCGCGGTCGGCTTCGGCGACCTCCTGCGGGTGCTGTCGGCGTGGACGGGCTGAGGGGCGGCGTCGGCCCGGCGGTGGGCCGCGGAGGCGGTAAGCGGTGGGCGCGGTCGGCGCCGGCCGGGTGAGCGGGCGGGCGCGCCGGCCGCGACGTCCGAGCGGCTCGCCTTCGCCCGCCTGCGGCCCTGCCCTTCGCGGCGGCCCGCCCGACTCACCAGTCGAGCAGGTGCCCCTCCGGTCCGACCGCGTGCAGCGTGCGGCGGTCGCGGTCGAAGTACCAGGCCGCGTCGATGGTCGCGACGGCACGGGGTTCGGGCGTGGGGCCGGCGGCGAGCGCGTCGTCGTCGCCGCGCATCGGGTTCCGGGGCGCGCGGACGAGGTAGCGCGACTCCAGCAGGTCCGACCAGTCGTCGCCGGCGACGACGCTCGCGGGGTCGCACCCTTCGACCTGCCGGTAGTGCTCGAGCTGTCCGCGCACGATCTGGAGCTCCCGGAGCAGCTGCTCCTCCCGGGCCTGCTCCGAGGCGCTGGTGTAGCGCGGCACGACGAGGGCCGCGATCACCGAGAGCACCGCCGTCACGACGAGCATCTCGACCACCGCGCCGCCGCGTCCTCCCCGTCCGATGAGCTTCCAGGCACGTCGCATGTCCCGAGGATTGGATTCGGCGTCGCCCGGGGCCACCTGCGCGGGCACGGAACCCCGCGGCGGGCGGGACGCTCGCGCCGTCTGGAGCAGCCCGGAGGATCGCGCCGGCCCCGCGCGGGCCGCGGCGCCGTCCGTGCGGCGATGTCCCGGGCACGAGGTCCGGGAGGCCGGGCCGGCGTTCCCGGACTCCGGCGCGCGACGCGGGCGGCACGGCTCGGCGTCCGAAGTCCGTCACACGCGCTCCGGCTCTGCGCCCCGCCGACCCGGCGATCCACGTGGTGCCTGCCCGTCTCCCGGTCCCGTCTCCCCGGATCCCGCCGGGCGGACCGGGGCGCTGGGGCGCCGGGGCCGGGGCGCCGGGGCCGGGGGCGCCGGCGCCGGGGCCGGGGGCGCCGGGGCCGGGGGCGCCGGGGCCGGGGGCGCCGGGGCCGCCGGGGCCCGACGGTACACTCCGCGGCCCGCCGGCCGGCGGCGCGCTCCGCGTCCGTCCCGCGCGGCGGACGGGAGACGACGAGATGCCCACGGCGGTGGTGCTCGGGGCCGGGATGGTCGGCTCGCTTATCGCGGCGGACCTCGCGGCCGAGGACGGCTGGGCGGTGACGGCGGTGGACCGCGATCCCGCGGCCCTCGCGGCGGTGTCCGCGCGGACCGGTGAGCGGGTCGCGACGCGGATCGTCGACTGCGGCGATCCGGGCGCGATCCGAGCCGCGGTGGCCGGCGCGGACGTCGTCTGCGGGGCCCTCGCGAGCCGGCTCGGCCTCGCGGCCCTGCGGGCGGTGATCGAGGCCGGCCGGCCCTACTGCGACATCTCGTTCATGGCCGACGACGCCCTCGGGCTCGACGAGCTCGCCCGCGCGCGGGGTGTCTCGGCGGTCGTGGACTGCGGCGTCGCCCCCGGGATGAGCAACCTCCTCGCCGGCGAGGCGGTCCGGCGGCTCGACCGCACCGACGCGATCCGCATCCTCGTCGGCGGCCTGCCGCGGGTCCGGCACCGGCCGTGGGAGTACAAGGCCGGCTTCGCTCCCTCCGACGTCATCGAGGAGTACGTCCGGCCGGCCCGGCTCGTGACCGGCGGCCGCACCGTGGTCCGGGAGCCGCTGACGGAGCTCGAGCTCGTCGACGTGCCCGGCGTGGGGACGCTGGAGGCGTTCCTGACCGACGGGCTGCGCTCGCTCGCCGACACCCTCGACGTGCCGGAGATGGTCGAGAAGACGATGCGGTGGCCGGGGCACGCCGAGCTCATGCGGGCCCTCCGGGATGGCGGCTTCCTCGAGGAGGCTCCGATCGAGGTCGACGGCGTCCGCGTCTCGCCGCGGGCGGTGACCTCGGCCCTGCTGTTCCCGAAGTGGACCTTCGGTCCCGGCGAGGGCGACCTGACCGTGATGCGGGTGGAGGCTCGGGGCGAGCGCGGCGGCCGGGCGGCCCGGCTCGCCTGGGACCTGCACGACGAGCACGATCCCGTGGCCGACGCCCGGTCGATGAGCCGCACGACGGGCTTCCCGTGCGCGATCGTCGCGCGGATGCTCGCCGCGGGCGAGATCTCCGAGCCGGGCGTGCTGCCCCCTGAGCGGCTGCCCACGCTCGACGCCGGGATCGCCGACCGCGTGCTCGCGGCGCTGGAGACGCGGGGCGTGCGGTTCCGGTTCGAGGGGGCCGAGGACTCGGACGCGCCGGGCTGACCGGCCCGGGATCGCGCGGACGGCTCAGGCGATGCGGCGCAGCGCGTCGACGCGGGCGAGCATCGCCGCGTGGTCGGTCTCGTCGACCGCGCGGGCGGCGGCCGCATCGACGTCGGCGGGCGGGATGGCCGGCTGCGGGTCCGGGCGAACCGCCTCGATCGGGTCGCAGGCGATCGGCTCCCCGGGGCCGGATCGCGGCCGCACCACCATCACGCGGTCCCGGCCGGCCTCCTTCGCCGCGTAGAGCGCCTCGTCGGCGGCCTTGAAGAGCTCGTTGGGCGAGGTCATCCACGGCTGGCGATCGGCCACGCCGAGACTGATCGTCACCTGCAGCGGCGTCTCGCCCGTCTGCATCTCGGTCGCCGCGATGGCCACGCGGATGCGCTCGGCCGCGACCGCGGCGTCACGGGCGCTCGAGCCGTGGCAGAACAGCAGGAACTCCTCGCCGCCGAGGCGGAAGACGTCCTCGGTCGCCCGCGAGTTGCCCTGCAGGACCTCCGCCACCCGCTGCAGCACCAGGTCGCCCACGTCGTGCCCGAAGCGGTCGTTGAACGACTTGAAGTGGTCGATGTCGATCATGACGAACGACATGGCTCCGCCCTGCCGCTTGACCTCCTCCCAGCGCCGCTCGACCGCGGTCATTGCGGAGCGGCGGTTCTGCAGGCCGGTCAGGTCGTCGGTGGTCGCCATCGCGTCGAGCCGCCGGTTGGCCCGCGAGAGCTGCTGGTAGGCGATCTCGAGCTCCGCGTTGCGGCGGTGCAGCTCGACCTCCTTGCGGTGCAGGTCGGCCTTCAGCCGCACCAGCCGGGCCCCGGCCCCGATGCGGGCGACGAGCTCGCTGCGGTGGAAGGGCTTGCCGAGGTAGTCGTCGGCCCCGGCGTCGAAGGCCTCGACCAGCCGTTCCGGCTGGCTCTGGGCGGTGAGCACGATGACGTACACCCGGCCGATGATGTCCTCGGCCTGGCGGATCGCGCGGCAGAGCTCGAGCCCGTCGAGCTCGGGCATGAGCCAGTCGGTGACGACCACGTCCGGCGGATCCGCCCGCACCATGTCGAGGGCCTCGCGGCCGTTCTCGGCGGTGCGCACGTCGTAGCCGGCCTTCGTCAGGAGGGCCTCGCCCATGCGGCGGATCAGTGGGTCGTCATCGACCAGGAGGAGAGTGTGCGACATGGCGTGCCCCCACGCCCGGATCCCCGGTGCACCGGTCCCGGGAGATCGGCCCGGGGCAGGCGCGACTTGGCGTCGGTCGCGTCGGCGGCGGCCGCGGGCGGGAAGGGGCGACGGTCGCGCGCCCTGGTCCGGATGCCGGAGGGTTCCCGGACCCGGCGGGGACGTGGCGGCGCTCCGAGGGTCGATGGTGCCGGGCCGAGGCGGCGGTGGCTGCGCTCCGGGGGCCGGCGTGCGGGGGCCGGCGGCCCTCAGAGCATCGCCGCCGGGTCCACGTCCACCGCCATCGCCTCCCCCGGACGGATGATGCCGGCGTTGCGTGCCGCGGCGAGCGTCCGCTGCAGGGGGGCGGGGCCGGCGGCGGTGAGGACCAGGTCCCAGCGGAAGCGGCCGGCGATGCGGGCGATCGAGCAGGGGGCGGGCGGGCCGACGTCGACGCCGGGGGCCGCGATCCCCTCGAGGCCGGCCGCGGTGCGGCGCGCGGCCGCGGCCACGGCGTCGGGATCGGCGTCGCGGAGGACGATCCGCACCAGGCGGGCGAAGGGCGGCAGCCCGGCGCGACGGCGATCGTCCAGCTCGCCCGCGGCGAAGCGGTCGAAGTCGTGGGCGGCCGCGAGCCGGATCGCGGGCGTGTCGGGGTGGAAGCTCTGCACGATCACCGTGCCCGCTCCGGCCGGCCCCGCGGCGCGTCCGCACCGGCCCGCGACCTGGCTCACCAGCTGGAACGTGCGCTCGGCCGCCCGGAAGTCCGGCAGGTGGATCGCGGTGTCGGCGTTGACCACCCCCACGAGCCGCACGTTCGGGAAGTCGAGGCCCTTGGCGATCATCTGGGTCCCGGTGAGGACCTTCACGCGGCCGTCGCCGAAGCGCTCGAGGGCCGCGTGCAGCTCGCCCGCGTGCCGCATGGTGTCCGAGTCGATGCGCAGGAGCGTGTCGCCGGGCACGAGCTCCGGCAGGTGCGCGGCGAGCTCCTCCTCCACCCGCTGGGTGCCGAGCCCGAAGCGGACGAGCTTCCGGCCGCAGTCGGGGCAGGCGCGGGGCAGCCGCTGCTCCGCCCCGCAGTGGTGGCAGCGCACGAAGCCGCCGGCGGGCAGCGAGCGGTCGCGGTGGTAGACCACCGACACGTCGCACTCGGTGCACGTCATGACCCAGCCGCACCGCAGGTCGGGACAGGCGATCCAGCTCGCGTAGCCGCGGCGGTTCAGCAGCACGATGGCCTGTCCGCCGCCGGCGAGGACCTCCCGCAGGGCGCGCTCCATCGTGGGACCCAGCAGGCGGTTGGGCCGGTCGGGACGCAGTCGCCGCTCGGCCGCGAAGTCGACCACGCGGACCCGCGGCAGGGCCATGCCCGGAGCGCGACGGGTGAGCCGGTGCAGGGCGGCGTCGCCGCGGGCGGCGGCGGCCCAGGACTCCATCGACGGAGTCGCGCTGCCCAGCAGCACCGGGCAGTCCGCGAGCTGGGCCCGGCGGATCGCGACGTCCCGGCCGTGGTAGCGGGGGGCGCGGTCCTGCTTGAAGGAGCCGTCGTGCTCCTCGTCGACGACGATCAGGCCCAGCCGGCCGTCGGGGATCGGGGCGAAGACCGCCGAGCGGGCTCCGAGCACGATCGACGCGTCGCCGGTCGCCGCCGCCGTCCACTGCTGGTGCCGCTGGGCCGCGGTGAGCCCCGAGTGCAGGATCGCCACCCGCTCGTTCGGGAAGCGGCCGAGCAGCCGCGCCGTCGTCTGCGGCGTGAGCGCGATCTCGGGCACGAGGACGAGCGCGGTGCGTCCCGCCGCGACCACCCGCTCGACCAGGCGCAGGTACACCTCCGTCTTGCCCGAGCCCGTCACGCCCTGCAGCAGGTGGCGGGAGAAGCCGCGGCCGAGGGTCCGGGCCACGGCCGCGATCGCGGTCTCCTGCTCGTCCGACAGCCGCGCCGGGACGCGGTCGTCGACCCGCACCGTCCGCCAGCGGGCTTCGACCGCGTCGCGGCGCTCCAGCGTGATCCGTCCGTGGGCCGCGAGCCGCTCGATCGGCCCGCGGGTCCGGATGCCCGCGTCCGCCATCAGCTCCTCGAGCGCGACCGGCCGGCACTCCGGGGGACGAGCCGCGAGCCGCTCCAGCACCGCCCGCTGGCGGGGCGTGAGGCGAGGGGCGGGGCCGTCGGCGGCCGCGGACGGCGGCGCGGCGACGCCGGGGGACGAGCCGTCGCCGGCGGCGCGGGCGGGGGCCGCGCCGGTCGTGGGCCCGGGGCGCGCCGGCGGCGGGGCGTCCGCGATCGACGGGCCACGGTCCGCGCCGGCGGGGGGCGCCGGGGCGGCGATGACCGTGCCATCGCCCGCGATCGGCGGGCCGGCCTCGGGATCGCCGGCCGGCGCGGGGACGGCGACGCCCGTGCCCCCGCCCGACGTCGCCGGTGCGGTCACCGGCCCCGGCAGGTCCACGAACACCCGTCGCCGGGCGCCGACGCGGCGCTTCACCGCCGCCGGCACCATCGCCGCGAGCGTGACGCCGATCGGCGCCGCGTAGTACTCCGCGATCCAGCGGGCGAGGGCCAGCAGCTCGCTCGGCAGCCGCGGCACCGAGGCGGCGCGGCCGAGGATCGGCTTGACGCGGTCGGGCGGCAGGTCGCAGGTGGACGCGACGTCGATCACCCAGCCCTCGGCGTGCGCGTCGCCGGCGCCGAGGCCGACGCGGACGCGGTCGCCCGTCGCCACGCCCTCGAGGTCCCGCGGCACCGCGTACGTCAGGCCGTCGGGGTGGCGGTCGATCGCCCGCTCGACCGCCACCCGGGCCCAGGCGACCGGCCGGGCCCCCGGGAAGAGACCGGGCCCGCTCAGCGGATCCTCCTCCGCCGCGGCTCGCGGGGAGCGGGCGGCTCGGTGAGGGCGTCGGGCAGGGCCAGCACGCGGGGCGTCGCTCCCGCCGCTCGCACCGCCTCTCGCCAGGCCATGCGGCGCTCGATCGGGACGTCGCTCGCCATCGGTCGGTTGCTCCAGTTGCCGCCCGGCAGCATGTCGAAGCTGCCGAGCTCGACCTCGACCGTGATGGGCGGTCCGTAGACGACGTCCCCCGTGCGGGGGTGCCGGCGGATGGCGTTGCCGTCCCGCTGCGGGCGCCGCAGCTCGACCTCGACCACGTCGCCGGGACGGCGGCGCTGCACCGCCCGGGCCAGCGACTCGAAGCCGCCCAGGCGGACCCCGTCGATCGTGAGCAGCAGGTCCTGGGCCCGCAGCACCCGCGCCGCGTCGAAGCCGGGGATCACCTCGGAGATCACGGTGCCCGTCCCGTCGTCCACCCGCATGTGGCGGATGCCGATCGCGCCGAGCGGGGCGGTGACGAACGTGTCGTGGCACGCCAGCAGCAGGCGCGAGCGCGCCTCGAGCGAGAGCTCGTGCTCGGCGACGAGCCGGATGACGGCCTCGGGATCGAGCGTTCGGCTGCGGCGCAGCCGCTGCGTGGCCGCCTCCCGCACCGCCCAGTCCGGATGGTCCAGCCGGGCGATGAGCTCGGGATCCGACTCCGGCGGCGCCGCGCGGTCGCCGCGGGCGGCCGTCTCCCGCGACGGCGCGTCGGCGTCGGCGTCCGCGTCCGCGGCCGCGCCGGCTCCGTCCTGCGCCGCGTGCGTCTCGGGCGTCGCCGTCCGCGCGGGGGCGCCCTGCGCCTCGGCCGGCCCCGCCGAGAGCCAGGCGACGGCGAGCGTCAGCCCGGCGATCAGGGCCGGGGCGACGCGCCGGGGGCCGCGGGGGGCGATGCGATGTCCTCGTGGCACGTTCATGAGCTCATGCTACCCCGCCCCGGGGTTCCTCCCTCGCCCGGCCGCCGAAACGCCGCCGGTCCACGCGGAGGCGGTCGGCAAGGTGACCGCGGCGGCGACCCCTGGCACCGCGCAGCCCCGGGGGCCTCGGCGGGCCCCTCAGCCCGCCGGCTCGCGGAGATACGTCACCAGCCGCTCCGATCGCTCGCGGAGCCAGCGGACCTTCCGCTCGACCATGCGCAGGAACGGCCCCGCGGGAAAGCGGCCGAAGCGGCCCTCGCGGGCGATCGGGGCCACGCACTCGATCACGAGCGCCTCGGTCATCAGCCACGGGAGGGCCGCGATCTCGTCGGGCTCCAGCGGCCCCGCCACCGACTCGTAGCCGCGGACCATCGCGCGGATCCGCTCGTACCCGAGCACGCCGGGCCACTGCTCGGGATCGTCGCTCGGGCGGTCGACCGCGAACTGCAGGCATCCGTTGGCCACGTCGGTCATCCGCGGCTCGAGGCGGGCCGCGTCGAAGTCCAGCACCGCGGTGAGCCGTCCGCCGGCCGCGAGCAGGTTGCCGGGATGCCAGTCACCGTGCACCAGCACCGGCGGTCGCGCCATCGCCGCGGCGGCTCGGTCCGCGGCGTCGGCGTACGCCCGCCGCAGGAAGCGGCAGCAGCGGCCGACGTCCTCCGCGTCGGCGTCCGGCTCGCGGCGGAGGATGCGCGGCGGAAGCTCCTCGAGCGTCCGCCGCAGACCGCCGGCGGCGTGCCAGGAGCCGGCGTCGCTCGGGCCGGGGGCGGCGAAGTCGGCCCCCGCCTCGTGGAGCCGCCCGAGCATCGCGCCCGCCGCCTCGGCCGCCACGTCGTCGGGGCGTGGGCGGCGGCCGGGCAGGAACGGGAACAGCTCGTAGCACGCGTTCCGCGCGCGGTGCGCGGTCGTCCCGTCGCGGTCGGGGATCGGGGCGGCCACCGGCAGCCCGCGGGCGGCGAGGTGGGCCACCGCCGCGTGGGCGAAGGCGACCCGCCGAGCACCGGACTGCTCGGGCTGCCGCCGCTTGAGCAGCAGCACCGTGTCGTCGGTCTCGATCCGGACCTTCGGGGCCCGGCGCGAGCCCCGCTCGAAGGGCGCGATTCGGCGGATGGGGCCCATCGGCCATGCGCGAAGAACCTCCGCGAGCTCGTCGGGCGCGAACCGCTCGTGGGGTGCCGACTCGCCGCGCCGGCCACCGCCGCCGTCGCCCGCGACCGCATCGCCGGCGGCGGCGTCGGGCGGGCTGGGGGGCGAGTCGCTCGGCACGGGCACCCTCCGGGGCATCGGCTCGACGAACCTCGAGCGGGGCGGCGGGCGGTGCGCCACGGGAAGGCCGTCGCGTGGTGACGACCCTGGCCTCGGTCCCGCGGCGCCCGGACGCGAGAGCGCCGCCGCGGCCGCGGGGCCCGGGGCCCCGGTCGTCACTCGACGTTCTGGACCTGCTCCTTCAGCCGGTCGATCGCGCCCTTGACCTCGACGATGCGGCGGCTGACCTCCACGTCGAGGCACTTGGAGCCGATCGTGTTGGCCTCCCGCAGCATCTCCTGGGCGAGGAAGTCCATGGTGCGACCCACCGGCTTGGACCCGTCGCCCGCGAGCAGCTCGCGGAACTGGGCGAGGTGCCCGGTGAGGCGGGCGACCTCCTCGGCGATGTCGGACCGCTCGGCGAAGACCGCGACCTCGCGGAGCAGGTCCTCGTCGCGGGCGGCCGCGCCGCTCTCCTTGAGCAGGGCGTCCATCCGCTGCTTCAGGCGCTCCTGGAACAGCTCGACCACGATCGGGGCCCGTTCGGCCACGGCGCCGAGGTTGGCATCGATGCCGTCGACGTGGCCGGCGAGATCCTCCCGCAGATCGGCGCCCTCGCGCTCCCGCATCGCGATCATGGTCCCGGTCGCCTCGTCGAGCAGCTCGAGCACCACCGGCCGGGCGTCGTCGAGGAGCTCGCCGCCGGCCGGCTCGGCGAGGGCGCCGGGCAGGGTCAGCAGCGTCGCGGCGTCGATGGTGATCGGCCCGTCGACGTCGCCGGCGCCCGGGATCGCCCGGAGCTGCTCGACGTACCGGGCCACCGCGGCCACGTTCACGTCCGCCGCGGCCTCGGCCGAGCGATCGCTGAACTTCACCGTCACCGTCACGCTGCCGCGGGAGAGGCGGCGGGCGAGACGACTCTCGATGTCGGCCTCGAGCCCGGAGAGCTCGTCCGACAGCCGCACCTGCACCTTGAAGTAGCGGCCGTTGACCGACCGCACCTCGACCGTGAACCGCCGGCCACCCACCTCGCGGGTAGCGGCTCCGAAGCCGGTCATCGAACGGATCATCGCGGAACCCCGGCGATCGGTCGGTCCGTGCAGGCTCGACGCATGGGGACGCCCCGGCAGGACGCGATCATGCGCCGCCGCCCTCGCCGCCCTCGCCGCCCTCATCTGCCGCGGGCGGGGTTGCCTCGTCCGTCGCGGGAGCGTCGGCCTCCGCGGCGCCCTCGGCACCGCCGCCCTCGCCGGCCGCGCCGTCGGCTCCCACCCCGGCGCCGCCCCCGTCCCCGGTGGTCTCCATGACCGGCTGCTGATTGCCCGCCGGGCTGGCGACCTGGCCGATCGGCACGAGGTTGATCGTCACCGCGAGCAGGAGATAGATGATGAACGCGATCGTCGTCGCCCACGTCAGCGCGTCGCCGACCCGGCCGCCGAAGACGCTGTCCGCGCCGCCGCCGCCGGCGCCGCCGAAGGCGCCCGCGAGCCCGCCGCCCTGCGGACGCTGGACGAGGATGATGATGATCATCGTCACCGAGACGATCACGAAGAGCAGGGTCAGCAGGAGGAAGGCGTTCATCGGCGAGCCGTGTTCCGTGGGGCCTCGCGGCAGGCGGCGGGGCGGTGGGAGAGTCGGGCCGGCGGGCGACGCGGGGCCGTGCCGTCGGGTCGGGTCGAGTCGGGTCCGGACGACGGGCCCGCGGGCGTCAGCCGCCGCGGGTCGCGTCCACGATCGCGAGGAAGTCCCCGGCGTCGAGGGAGGCGCCGCCGACGAGGAAGCCATCCACGTCCGGGCCGGCGAAGAGATCGGCGGCGTTCCCCGGCTTCACCGATCCGCCGTACTGCAGGCGGACGGCACCGGCGAATGCGTCATCATAGCGGGACGCGAGCCGCTCCCGGACGAAGCCGTGGACGGCCTGGGCGTCCTCGGGGCCGGCGGTCCGGCCGGTGCCGATGGCCCAGACCGGCTCGTAGGCGATCACCAGGTCCGCCGGGTCGGGGGGGGCGGGGAGTCCGTCCATCGCCGCGAGGGCGGCGTCGAGCTGGCGGCCGACCACCGCCTCGGTGCGGCCGGACGCCCGCTCGTCCTCCAGCTCGCCCACGCAGAGGATGGCCCGGAGGCCGCCGGCGAGGACGCGGGCGAGCTTGCCGCCGACCAGCTCGTCGGACTCACCCAGCTCGTGCCGCCGCTCGGAGTGGCCCACGATCGCCCAGCGGGCCCCGGCGGCGGCGAGCATCGCGGCCGAGACCTGCCCGGTGTGGGCCCCCGACTCGTGGGGGCTGCAGTCCTGTCCGCCGATCGCGGGCACGAGGGCGCCGCCGATCCCGGAGACGGCCTCGGTGACCGTCACGAGCCACGGGTGGGGCGGACAGAGCACCACCTCGACGGCACCCGGATCGAGCTCGGTGAGCCCTGCGGTCACCTCCGCGGCCAGCGTCAGGGCGCCGTCCGCGTCGGTGTTCATCTTCCAGTTGCCGCCGACGATCGGCGTGCGGGCGGTCATGGCGGGATTCCGGTGGGGCGGCCGCGGGGGCGGCGAGGCGCTGCGCGGCAGGCGTCCCCGGACGAGGCGGCGCCGGGCCCGCGGCGCGGATCGGGCACGATACCGGCCGCGGGGGCGCCCGGCCAGCGGCGCACGGGCGGCGGGTACACTCGCGGGTCCGCCGTCCGCGGTTCCCGGACGCGTTCCCGATGACCGGTTCCCGGTCCGGCGCGCCGTCGCGGGACCCGGTTCCCGGCGGCGGGAGCCGATCCCGGGCGCCTCCGGAGGCCGCGGCGGCTCGCTCGTTCCCGGCGCCGGGCCCGCCGGCGTCCACCCGCCGCGGCCCGCACCTGCCGACGGGCCGCCCCCGGCCCTGCTCGCCGGAGGGGCGCTGCTGCCACTGGCGATGCCCGCGCTGGGGCGGCTGGTCGCCGGGGCATTGATCTTCGGCGGTACCTACGTTCTGATCGGCCGGAGGCTGGGCGCGATCGCCCCCTCTCACCTCAAGATGATCCGCGCCCTTCTGAACCGGCGAAAGGCATGACGGCAACGAACATCATCCTGACAGGGCTCGGGAACGACCCCTACGAGCAATGGCTGGCCGAGCACGTCCTGCGCGAGCTGCGGCTGCGTGCGTCCGG
>CAYLNM010000028.1:28038-33733 GCA_964385045.1 uncultured Isosphaeraceae bacterium | reverse complement strand
GGCGGGCCGGCCCTGTGGGGCTGCCGTCGGACGCGCTTCGCCGGACGCTTACGCCGGAGCGGCGTGCCTCGCGGCCCTGCACCTGCTCGGCGGCCGCCTCCGCGTTCTCGACGTCATCCCGCGGAGCCGGCGGCGGGCCATCGCGGGCGGGATCGTGCTCGACGCATTCGACGATGAGCTCCCGCCCGAGCGGGAGAGCCGCTTCTCGGCCATCGCGCCGGGAGCCGGCCCGTCCGCGGCGGTCGGGCTGATCGCGGGACACGCCGGCGGGAGCGCGTGACCGTTCGCGTCGTCGCGGCGCGGATGCGGCGGTTCGTCGAGGCGCTTCCGTCGCCGGCCGGCGCAACCTCGCTCGGCCGGTCGAACCGTACCCGCCACGGCCCGGTACCATCGCCGCCGCGCGGGCCATCCGGGCGACCACGTGGCCCGGCGGGTTCCGCGACGACACTCGGAGACCGACCATGACCGCCCGCACCCGCCTCGCCGCCCTCGCCGCCACCGGCCTGCTCGCGTCCCTCCTCGCCACCGGCTGCGCCGCGCCCCGCGTCACCGCGAGCGAGCTCGACTCGATGCAGAGCGAGGTCGCCGCCGCGAAGGACGACTTCCTCGAGCGCGATCCCGGCATGCAGGCCTGGTTCGACGACTCCCACGGCTACGCCCTCTTCCCGAGCGTCGGCAAGGGCGGCATCGGCGTGGGCGGGGCCTACGGCGAGGGGCTCGTCTACGAGCGGGGCCGCCTCGTCGGCACCGCATCGCTCTCGCAGGCGACGATCGGCTTCCAGCTGGGCGGGCAGAGCTTCCAGGAGATCCTCTTCTTCGAGGACGAGGCGGCGCTCGACCGCTTCCAGGCCGGGGAGTTCGAGCTGTCGGCCCAGGCGTCGGCGGTGGCCCTGACCGCGGGGGCGAGCGCCGACGCGGAGTTCGCGAACGGCCTCGCGATCTTCACCCTGCCCAACGGCGGCCTGATGTACGAGGCGTCGGTGGGCGGCCAGAAGTTCAGCTACCGGCCGCTCGGCGAGTGAGCGGCGGCAGCGTTCGGCTCACGCTCATCCGCAACGCGACGATTCGGCTGGAGATCGCGGGGCGGACGCTGCTCGTGGATCCGTGTCTCGCCCCGAGGGGATCGATGGACCCCTTCGCGGGCGGGCCGCGGAATCCCACCGTGGACCTGCCGATGCCGGCGGCCGACGTCGTGGCGGGGGCGGACGCGGTCTTCGTCTCGCACCTGCACCCGGACCACTGGGATGCCGCGGCGGCCGAGACGCTGGCCCGCGACGTGCCGGTGATCGCCCCCGCGGAGGTGGCCGCCGCCCTCGGCGAGCAGGGCTTCACGCGGGTGACGGTGCTCGAGGACGAGCACGACTGGGACGGCCTGCGGCTCGTGCGCACGGACGGTCGTCACGGCCACGGCGCGGTCGCCGAGGCGATGGGCCGCGTGTCGGGGCTCGTGCTCGCGGCGCCCGGCACGCCCACCGTCTACTGGGCCGGCGACACGGTGTGGTGCGACGCGGTGGAGCGGGCGATCGCGGCCCACGTCCCCGACGTGATCGTCACGCACTCCGGCGGGGCGACCCTGCCCGGCCACGAGGACGACTCCATCATCATGGACGTGCCGGAGACGCTGCGGACGTGCGCTGCCGCGCCCGAGGCGACGGTGGTGGCGGTGCACCTCGAGGCCCTCGATCACTGCCCGGTGACGCGGGACGCACTGCGCCGGGCGGCGGAGGCGGCGGGCGTCGGCGCGCTGCGGCTGCGGATCCCGGACGACGGCGAGACGGTGACGGTCGGCTGAGATCCGGCGCCGTCGCCGCCGCCCACCCCGGCCCGGGAGCCACGGGCGCGCGAACCGTGAACGCCGCGCGGCCGCAGCCCGGCCGCGAGGCGTGTCCCGGAACCGGGCGGATCGGGACGTGCACCCGTGGCCGGCCTCGGTACGGTGCGGGGGTTCCCCGCCCCGATCCGAACGGAGACGCCTCATGCTCTGGGACCTGCTGCAGCAGTATCAGATCTCCAACGCCAGCGCCGACGCCGAGGGAGCCCGCGCCCGGGCCGGCGCGGCCGAGGACGAGACCCGGAAGCTCCGCCGCGACGTGGATCGCCTCACCCTCGCGTGCCTGGCGATGTGGCAGATCCTCCAGTCGCGCACGAACCTCACCGACGAGGACCTCCGGCGGATCATGCACGAGCTGGACGCGAGCGACGGACGCGTGGACGGCCGCATCGACGCCGGGACCCCGGGGCGCTGTGCGCAGTGCGACCGGCCCGTCCTGAAGGGCAAGGCCCGCTGCACCTACTGTGGGGCCGAGGTCGTCGGCGGGCCGACGCCGTTCCACTGAGCGCCTCCGGCGTGATCGAGGCTCGTCCGCGGCCGACTCGAACGCGGACTCCGGCGAGGCGATCCGGAGATCGCGGTGGGGCGCGCCCGGCCGCACCCGCGCGACGATCTCGACCGACCACGGTGAGCCCGCGCCCTCGGCCGGGGGCGGCTGATCCCGTTCGGCGTGCACCGGCTCCCGGGTGATCGGGCGCCTCGGGCCGCTCGTCCTCGCCTGGCCGTTCGACGTCGAGCCGGCGGGGGGGTGCTGCCCGTGCTGCTGGTCACCCGGCGATCGCGGCGATGCTCCTGCGCTCGGGCGACCCGCGGCGGCGGGTCCGCCGGCCGATCGGATCGGTGTCGCCGGACGACCGGGCGCCGGCGCCGATACGATGGCCGCCGTCCGGCTCGCCATCGGTCGTGCCGCCCGCCCGGCCGACTCCGCGAGGAGACGCGCATGTCCGAGCAACGCGAGGAGCCGCCGGTCCGGGGATCCCGACGAAGGCGACCCACCACGGGCCGCCTGAGCGTCCTCTGCCTGGCGGCGGCGACGCTCGGCGGCGTCGTCCTCGCGCAGACGCCGACTCCGAAGGCCGAGGCCGTGGTGCTGTTCCACGCCGACGCCGATGCCGATGACGATGGCGGCGCCGGCGCGAACGCCGACGCCCGAACCCTCACGCTCGATCCCACGCCGGAGCAGCGGGCGGCGGCGCACGGGCCGTGGGCGCGCGGCGTGGTCGTCATCTTCCGCGGCGCGGAGATCCGGCCGGGCGTCACGATCCGGGCGGTGCCGACGCTGACCGTCCGCCGCCGTCACTCGAAGACCGGAAGCCGCGGCGGTGCGGCGGTGGAGCCGTGGATCGAGCCCGCGGTCGCGGCGCTCGTCGCGGGGGGGATCGACGCCGCGCTCGGCGAGCGGCTCGCGGTCGACCGCTACGTGGACGCGGCACGGCCCACGCGGACGATGCTGCTGCCGACCGTCCTCCTGCACGGCAGCGCGATCGCGGCCCTCGCCGGCATCGCCTTCGGCGTCCACGCCCTCACGCGGCGCGGAGCGCCCGCCCCGTGAGCGCCGCCCGCGAGCCCGCGGACCCGGTGCTGCGCATCCGGCGGGCCACCGCCGCGGACGTCCCGGCGATCGTGCGGCTGCTCGCCGACGACCCGCTGGGACGAACGCGCGAGACCGTGCCCGCGCCCGGGGAGCCGCCGCACCCGGAGTACCTCGCCGCCTTCGCCGCGATCGACGCGAACCCCGACGAGGAGCTGCTCGTGGCCGAGGCCGCGGACGGGGCCATCGTCGGCACGGTGCAGCTCACGGTCCTGCGGTCGCTCTCCCACCGCGGGGCCGCCCGGGGTCAGATCGAGTCGGTGCGGGTGCATCGCGACCACCGCGGCGGCGGGCTCGGCCGCCGGCTCATCGAGCACGCGATCGGGCGGGCCCGCGCCCGCGGCTGCCGCATGGTCCAGCTCACCAGCACCCGGTCGCGCGAGCGGGCGATCGCCTTCTACCGACGGCTCGGCTTCGTCGACAGCCACGCGGGGCTGAAGCTGGCCCTGGCGGACGACGCCGAGGACGCCGAGGACGCCGAGGACGCCGAGGCCGCGGACGCCGCGTCCCGCCCGTGAGGCGCCCGCGGACCGCTGGAGCTCACCCGCCGCCGCCCGTGCGCCCCAGCCACACCACGCCCACGACCACCGCGGCCACGGAGCCGGCGGCCATGAGGCCACGGCTCAGCGCCGCTCCGGCCCGGTCCGCCGCCCGCATGAGCATGCCGAGTCCGCCGGTGAAGATGCCCATGCCGAGGATCGAGCCCACGCCGAGGGCGAGCACGTAGATCGCGGCCGTCGTCCGGTCCGGCAGGGCGAGGGCGGGCAGCACGCCGACGAGGTGCGAGGTGCCCGCCACGCCGTGCAGCGCCCCGATCCCGAGCAGGCCGTGGCGGTGCCGGTGGGCGCCCGCGTCATGCCGATGATGCGGATCGGCCCCCGCGAGCCGGGCCGGCAGCGGCACCGCGTGCACGTGCACGTGCTCGTGGGCGTGCATCCGGCCGTCGGGACCGGGGTGCTCGTGCCGGTGGGCGTGCACGTGCAGCCGCAGTACGCCGTGGAGGCCCCACAGGCCGACCGCGACGAGCGTGAGCCCAACGAGTCGCTCGCTCCAGGAGCTCATCGCCTCGATCGGGACCACCTCCCGCAGCGCGAGGGCGAGCGCCGCGAGCAGCCAGACGCCGCCGCTGTGGCCGAGGCCCCAGAGGCAGCCCGCGACCCACGTGCGTTCGCGGTGCCGCATCGCCAGCGGGGTCACCGCCGCGAGATGGTCGGGGCCGGTGACGACGTGCGCGGCGCCGACCACGAGCCCGGCCATCAGCGGCGCGGTGCCGATGAAGGTCTGCACGTGCTCGTGCCCCCCGTGGGCGAGCATTGTCGTCGCCGTCGCCGTCGCCGCGCCGGGGGCGGACCCCGCGGCACCCAGGACGTCCATCGTCGTCGCCTCCGTCGTCCCGGGGCCGGGGCCGCGGCCGCGGCCCCCGGAATCGACGCCTTCCCGTGCGCGGCGGAGCGCACCTCCGCCGCGTCCTCGTCCCCCCGGGGCCGGCCCGCGGTCACGCCCGCGGCCGGTCGCGGCTCGCTCCTCGCGCGGCCCCGCGGCTCAGGCCGGGGCCGACAGCGGCTCCCGTGCATCCACGATCCGCTCGGCCCCGCGCTTGGCCGCCACCCGCTCCCGCAGCGCGTCGGCGAGCGCCCGCACGCCGTCGCCGGTGCGGGCGGAGGTGGCGATCACCGGGACGCCGGGGCGGGCCGCGTCGCAGTTGGTGCGGGCGAGGGTCTCGTCGAATCCCACCGGCTCCGCGAGGTCCATCTTCGAGAGCACCACCAGATCGCAGGTGTTGATGAGCGTCGGGTACTTCAGCGGCTTGTCCTCGCCCTCGGTGCTCGGGAAGAGCAGCATGCGGAGGTCCTCGCCGAGGTCGAAGCCCTGCGGGCAGACGAGGTTGCCGACGTTCTCGATCAGCAGCAGGTCGATCCCCTCGAGGTCGAAGGCCGCCGCGGCGAGGGCCGACTCGACCATGTCCGCCTCGAGGTGGCACATCGTGCCGGTCAGGATCTGGTGGGCCGGGCAGCCGCTCGTGGTCAGCCGCGCCGCGTCGTTCTCGGTGGCGAGGTCGCCCACCACCGCGGCCACCGAGAGATCGGCGGCGAGCTCGCGCATCACCGCCGTGAGCAGCTCGGTCTTGCCCGCCCCGGGGCTCGAGACGACGTTCACCACGTACACGCGGTGGTCGAAGAACCGCTCCCGCAGGTCGCGGGCGAGCTCGTCGTTCTTCTTGAGGATGCGCGTTCGGACCTGTGGACGGTGTTCAACCGGGCGCAGGAGCGGCT